>JBFEWO010000007.1:0-38264 GCA_041546305.1 Thiohalomonadaceae bacterium
GCTTATTCAATATGGCCCTTTGCCGGGGTTACAGGATATAGCGGCTCAGGTCCTCATCGTAGGCCAGGCTCTGGAGCTGGGAGTCCACATAATCCGCATCGACACGCAGGGTCTGTCCGCTTTTGTCAGCCGCTTCAAAGGAAATGGTCTCCAGCAGGCGTTCCATGACGGTGTGTAACCGCCGCGCACCGATGTTCTCGGTGCGCTCGTTGACCTGCCAGGCAATCTCCGCCAGACGGGTGATCCCGGATTCCTCGAACTCCAGCATCATCCCCTCGGTGGCGAGCAGCGCCTTGTACTGCTCGGTGAGTGAGGCGTCGGGTTCGGTGAGGATACGCCTGAACTCATCCACCCCCAGGGCATCAAGCTCGACGCGAATCGGCAGGCGCCCCTGGAGTTCAGGGATCAGGTCCGAGGGCTTGGAAAGGTGGAAGGCCCCGGAGGCGATGAACAGGATATGGTCGGTGCGGATCATGCCGTATTTGGTGGTGACGGTGGAACCCTCCACCAACGGCAGCAGGTCGCGCTGCACCCCTTCGCGGGAGACATCCGCGCCCTTGGCTTCCGATCGACTGGTGATCTTGTCCATTTCGTCGAGAAAGACAATACCGTTTTGCTCGACCGTATTCACCGCCCGAGCCTTGATCTCCTCCTCGTTGACCATTCTGGCGGCCTCGTCGTCGGCCAGCTGTTTCAGCGCCTCCTTGATACGCATCTTGGTTTTTTTGGTGCGCTGTCCGCCGAGGTTCTGAAACAGTCCCTGCAGTTGGCTGGTCATCTCCTCCATCCCCGGCGGTGCCATGATCTCCACGCCCATGGGGGCGGCACTGACATCGACCTCGATCTCCTTGTCATCAAGCTCGCCCTCGCGCAATTTCTTGCGGAATTTCTGGCGGGTACCGGACTCCCCTTCACTGGGCGGGGCCGGCTCGTTGGCAAAGCCGATCGTGCTGGAGCGCGCCGGGGGCAGCAGGATGTCCAGGATACGGTCCTCGGCCGCTTCGTAGGCACGGTGTCGGACCTTGGTCATCTCCTCCTCCCGTACCATCTTGATGGCAATATCCACCAGATCACGAATAATGGACTCGACATCGCGGCCGACATAGCCGACCTCGGTAAACTTGGTGGCCTCCACCTTGAGGAACGGGGCCTTGGCCAGCTTGGCCAGGCGGCGGGCAATCTCGGTCTTGCCGACGCCGGTGGGGCCGATCATCAGGATGTTTTTCGGTGTGATCTCATTGCGTAGCGCAGGGTCCACCTGCCCTCGGCGCCAACGATTGCGCAGGGCGATGGCTACGGCCCGCTTGGCGTTGGCCTGGCCGATGATGTGCTTGTCCAGCTCCTGGACGATCTCTCTGGGGGTCATGGTCGACATGGTCGTTTCGCTACCCGTTGTTAGTTAGATTATGCGATGTCCAGCTCTTCGATGGTGAGATTGTCGTTGGTGTAGATGCAGATGCTGGCGGCGATGTTCAGCCCCTTTTCCACAATCGCGCGCGCCTCCAGCTCGGTATTGTCATACAGCGCTGTGGCGGCGGCCTGAGCGAAGGCGCCGCCGGATCCGATGGCGATAAGGTTGTTCTCCGGCTCGATGACATCACCATTGCCGGTGATCATGAGCGTCGCGGTCTTGTCCGCTACCAGCAACAGTGCCTCGAGTTTACGCAGCACACGGTCGGTACGCCAATCCTTGGCCATTTCCACGGCAGCGCGGGTGAGGTGGCCCTGATGCTTCTCCAGCATGGCCTCGAAGCGCTCGAACAGCGTGAAGGCATCGGCAGTGCCGCCGGCGAATCCGGCAATGACCTGATCGCGATACAGGCGACGCACCTTGCGCGCATTGCCCTTCATGATGGTGTTGCCCAGGGAGACCTGGCCGTCACCGCCTATGACCACTTTGTTGCCGCGCCGCACGGCGAGGATCGTAGTGCCGCGATACTGTTCCACTGTCTGTGCCTCTAGCTAGCCGGGGAAAGAAGTTTACATCATCCGGCGCGGGGATTCCCATTGGAGGGGCGGTGCAATGTGAAAAGTCCAAGGTTCAAACAATCCACCTTTCATCTTTGAGCTCAAGGAGTGAGGAGCGCTTCGCGATGCCGGCTGCGGCGCAGATAAGTCGCAGTACCGGCCGAGGTGAGGATACACCATACGGCAAACAGAGCTCCGGGGAGGGCGGTCTCCGGTTCGAAGTGCTTGAGAGCCAGCACCACACCCAGCCCAGCGTTCTGCATGCCGATCTCGATGGCCAGTGTCAGTTGGTGACGGCCATCGAAGCGAAACAGGCGCGCCGCCTGCCAACCAAGAAGGTAGCCCAGGGCATTCACGAGGATGACCACCGCGATCACCGAAGTACCCACATTGGCCAGACGTTCTACGTTGGCCGCCACGGCATAGCTGCAGATGAGGATGATGGATAGTGAGGCCACTGCAGGTGCGACCTGTTCGGCTATTCCCAGCACGCTGCGCTGTTGTTGGAGTGCCCGGCGTACAGCCAGACCGATGAGCAGGGGCAGCAATACCGTGAGCAGGATGGTCTGCATCATAGGCCAGAACGGGATTTCAAGATAGACCGACCCGAGCCACTTCACCAGCGCCGGTGTCAGCATCGGCGAGAGGAAGGTTGCCACCGTGGTCAGGGCAATGGAGTAGGCCACGGCACCGCCGGCGAGGTATACGATGACATTGCTCGCCATCGCCCCTGGTGCGCAGGCGACGATGATGAAACCGAGCGCCAGCGCAGGAGGCAGGCCGCTCAGCATCGCGGCGGCAAATCCGAGTGCTGGCATGATGGTGTATTGGGCGACTACGCCAAGTCCTATCGCCTGCGGGCGGGATAGGGTCTCGCGCAACTCTTCCGGCTGCAGTACCACACCGAGCGCGAACATGGTGGCGGCGAATAGCCATTGGAAATACGGCTTGATCCAGATAAAGGCCGCGGGCTCGAAGTAGGCAATAAGTGCACCGAACAGTGTCAGTGGTGCCAGGCCGTTGGCGACAAGGCGAAATAAAATCATGGTCGATATTCTTTGTGCAGTTTCATGGGTGCGAAGTCAATGAGCCGGATTGATGTATCAGTCAATCATAAGGCTAACCGGCGTTATTATTCGCTTTGTGGCGGAAATTGGCAAAAGAACTGGATACATGAGCGCGACTTGCCGTTACGCGGCAACCAGAAATGTCATGTTTTTTTGTGAACGGGTGCAGTGAGCGGTGATGGGTTTGTAACAGGGTTCTGCTCCAGTGATAAAGCCAAAGATAAATGGCCGAGTATACAGGTGCGCGATAATGCCGGAGCCGAAGTGAACGATTGTAACCTTGCCTGTGCGGGAAAGGCTTTGTTAGACTGCGACAAACTATAAAAAATATTAACAATAATAAAAAAGGATATTGCCGATGTCGGATACCATCTGCATAGCCGTGGACGCCTGCTGCGATCTTCCACCCGAATTTATCGAACAAAACAACATTCGCGTTCTTCCCATTTACATAAAAATTGGTGAGCAAACTCTCACCGATGACCGTGATGCGGCAAGAACACTCAGCTTCTATCAAGAGGGAATGTTGGCGAAAAGTTTCGATGCCGAGACGAATCCCGTTTCGGCAGAAGAAATGTCGGGGATTCTCGAAAAAGAACTGGTGCTGAAGTATGACAAGGTGCTGGGTATCATGATGATGTCCAGCCGCAGCCGGGTTTTTGAGAATGTCCGTGAGGCGGTCTGGGTGAGTCAGCCAAAATTTAAGGAACTCCGTGCTGACTCAGGGCTGACACGGCGATTTCGGATCATGGTGATGGACTCGAATAATCTCTTTACCGGCCCAGCGCTGCTGGTGACGGAGGCTTTGCGCCTGTTGAAACAGGAGAATGCCAGCATCGAAAGCACGATGATCGAACTTGAACCGCTGGCCAACAAGATTCGGACCTATCTTGTACCCCAGGATCTCTTTCACCTGAAAAACCGTGCCGGCAACCGGGGCGACAAGAGCGACAATAGCCTCAACTGGTTAACCTATCAGGTTGGCAAGGCGATGAACATCAAGCCGATCATCGAAGGGTATCAAGGAAATACCAGCCCTGTGGACAAGGCATTCGGATTTAGCAACGGTCTGGAAAAAATCTTCAGTAAAGTCAGTGACGCGATGGATAACGGTCTCAGTATCAATGCGATCACGATGAGTTATGCCGGGGATTTGAACGAAATCAAAAAGGAATCCGCTTTCCAACAATTTGTTGCGCATGCGGAAAGTTGCGGTGTTCCAACCCACCTGGCAATGATGAGTACCACAGCGGCGATCAATGTGGGACCGGGTGCCTTTTCCATCTCATATGCCGAATAGGGATCTGTCGGCGCTGTTGTCACACAGCTAACACTCACAGGGACTAAGTAAGGGGTGAGATTATCACCACCATGACAACCACCAGGGACGGTGATGACAGAATCAGCTCATTGCCTGTAAGCTGCACCTTCAACCTGTGTTTCCAGATGCTTGGATCTCCACGGTGCAACAAAGCAAGCAGGTAGCCAATGCGCGAAACAAAACTCCCGATAGCCGTCCCTGCGTTTGATGTTGCGCCTCGTCGTCAACTGAGCATTTATCCCGAACCGTTTGCCTCGCGCATGGAGGGCAGGGAGAAGCGGGTGTTGGGCGAGATCTTTGGGCTGGAGAATTTTGGCGTTAACCTGACACGGTTGGCACCGAATGCCATGACCACCCTACGTCATTCGCATACCAGGCAGGACGAATTCGTTTACATCCTTGATGGCCACCCCACCTTGCATACGGATGAGGGACGGACTCGGCTTTCACCCGGGATGTGCGCCGGTTTTCGCGCGGGAAGTGGAAACGCGGCAACCCTCATTAATGAAACCACAGGGGATGTCTTGCTACTCGAAATCGGTGATCGCACGCCAGGTGATGAAGTGAATTATCCTGATGATGATCTCAAGGCGATTTTTGAGGAAGGACGATGGCGCTTCCTGCACAAGGATGGCACAAGTTATGAATAAGGGGCGGCCACGCTGGATGGCCAGCTAGCTAGGGGACGAAACCTGTTGTTCCAACGACTCACGCAAAGTTGAAGAGGCCAGGTAGTTCACATCAAGTACCGGCACGGGTGCATTGTCCAGGCTAAACACTGCGCGTACCAGCGGCGAATGCACCGGATCGCGGTAGCATTCTGGCAAGGCCTCGTTTTCCTCATCGGTCACTACCACGCGATAGGGAGCTTGGCTGAGCACAACGGCCAGATGCAATAGCGGTTCTCCCGGATGGCGCTGGTAGGCCACAATTCCGATATGGTGTAGCTCTGAAACTGCAGCACCGGGTGCAAACAGGCGATGATAGAAAACGATCGGTAGCAGGCGCTCTCGCCAGTGCATCACTGCAGGGCAGTAATCCGGGCTGAGGGGGACATTCATTATGTGCGCTTCAGTCAGGTACTCGACCATCTCCACATTAGCCACGGCAAAACGCTGGCCGGCAAGATCAGTCAGGATCCAGGCGTGTGCAGAGGCAGTCACTCTTCAGTCTCCCGGTGAGGCAAAAGCCTGATTAATGCATCAGTGTTGAGCAGAAAGTGCAGTATGCCCTGGCTATGCAGCAAAGCCTCTATCGGCGACTTTTCGTGACGCATGATTTCTGGCAGTGGTTCGAAAATCGACTCGGCCGTGATCGGCAAGGTTGTAATGGTATCGCAGGCAAGTGCAAGGGGCTGCTCTGTGCCGTCAATGCACGCGACCAAGCGTCTTTGTTCGGGCAGGGAAGTCAGCGGCATCAGGTTGTTATCCAAAGTAATCACCGGCCACTCGTGCTCGTCGAATTCGACGAAACCCAGCGTGATATTACCCCTACTGATGTTCGCTTGAATGTTACTCGCCAGCTCAATATGAAGCAGACGGTCTTGGGGCAGCAGCAGGCTCTGCTCGTCAATTGTTAATTTAGCGTAGGCAACAGGGGACATGACAATTAGACCAAGCTGGCGACAATATCGATAACCTCATCATCCATGAACGGTTTGGTGAGGTAGGCACTTACTCCCGCCATCTCGGCCTCCTGACGATGTTTATTCTGCGAACGTGACGTGATCATCACTACGGGTAATTGCTGCAACTGCTGGCTGCTGCGAATGTGCCGGGTCAGTTCAATGCCGTCCATGCGAGGCATCTCCAGGTCTGCCAGTACCACCAGCGGGATTTCCTCTTGCAGTAACTCGATCGCTTCGAGGCCATCACGTGCCGTCAGCACCTTATATCCCGAGTCCTCCAGCAATTGGCTCAGGCTGTTTCTGGCACTGAGTGAATCATCGACCACCAGCGCCGTGGGTTTTCCCGCGCCCTGGCGTAATTGCTGTGACCCTGTAGCTGTTTGCAGTGACGATGTGTTTACCGCTCCATCCTGCACGCTAAGGAGTAATTCTGGCAGGTCGAGAACCGGTATAACGCGACCATCGCCGAGTACGGTAATACCGGCAATGCCAGTGACCTTGGGGACGTAGCGTCCCAAGCGTTTGATGACAAGTTCGCTACTTTGCATTACCGCATCAACAGCGATGGCGGCTGGGCTGGCACCGCGACCGGTAAGCAGCATGGTGGCACTCTCCGGTGCCGTGTCGGATTCATAGCCCAGCAGCGTTGTCAGTGGATACATGGCATAGACCTCGCGTTCAAGGCGGTAGGTATAGCCGTCATCACGTGGTGAGATTATGCCGGTACCCGGGGAGAGGATCTGGCTCAGTGTGGTCGACGGAATGGCATATACGGCATCACCACTTTGGACTACCAATGAGTGGGTGGTCACCAGACTAAGTGGCAGACGAATGACAAATTCGGTTCCGTGCGGCACAACATCGTGCACACTGATCGTGCCTTTGAGTTCGCTGATGGTGGTGAACACCGCATCCATGCCGATGCCGCGTCCGGAGACCTGGGTCGTGGTGTTGCGTGTGGTAAAGGCTGGCGACATGATAAAGCGGGCAAGCTCCTCGTTGGAGAGCTCCTGCTCGGGACGTAATATGCCGCGTTCAATGGCTACTTCCCGAATGCGTGTGTAATCGAGTCCCTTGCCATTGTCGGCACAGCGGATGACCACATTACTGCCTTCCTGGATAAATCGTACTGTGATGAGACCGGTTTCTTCGCTCTGCTCGGCGGGCCCCATGCCATGGTCGACGGCATTGCGCAAAATATGCATCAATGGGTCAACCAGCTTATTGAGCACATCCCCGTCCATCATCAGGTTGTGGTCCTGGATAACCAGTTCGGCGGCATGGCCCGTGGCGCGAGACGCCTGGCGTACGGCACGCTGCAGGCGGTTGCTGATATCGCTGACCGGTACCATGCGAGTGGCCGAAACCAGTTGTTGGAGCTCCTTGTTCAGGCGCGACTGGCGCAATAGGAAACCGTCAAGCGCGAGGATCCCATCGTGCAGCTCGTTGCTGATCTCCCTGGCATCTGCCACCGCTTCGATATAGCTGTGGGTGGCGCTATGCAGCTCGTCGTACTGGTCCATTTCCAGTGGGTCGAATTTGTTGACGCTATCTATCACCCTGTTCAGACGTTTTTGCATTGCGGCGATACCGCGTACATCGACGAGATTTTCCAGATCGAAGCGACGTTGTTGCAGGCTGCGATCATGGAGATTGAGCGATTCGCTACGCAGCTTGAGGCGGCTGACGTGTTCGTTGACCTGTGCCAGGCTGATGGTGATCTCCTCGACCAGACGAAACATCGCATCAACGGTAGCAGTCGGTACCCGGATGGTCTCGGAGGCAGTCGAGGTGGTCGGGGAGGGTGGAGCCGCTTCTTTTTCTGCAGGATTGGCGGTGACATTTTCGCTGAAGGACAACGGCGCATCCACGGCATATTCACCGCTGTCGACTAGATTGGCCAAGTCGAGTATCTGTTGCAGGATGGGCAGTGCGTTTTGCGGAGCACTGTCCCGACCTGCAACGGTATCGATCATTGACTCCAGACAGTCGGATGCCTCATGCAGTACCGAGATCAAGGCGCGGGAAGGCGCCTGATGGCGGCGGGTCAGGGTGTCGAGAATATCCTCGATGTGATGCGCCAGGTTGGCGATACCCTTGACCCCGATGAGATTCGCTGAGCCCTTCAGGGTGTGTGACAGACGCTGCGCCGAGCGCATGCCTTCGAAAGGATTGGCTGCCGTATCGAGGGTACTGATGACCTGGTTAAAGCGCACGGCCACGTCGGGTGCCTCGACCAGAAAGGCCTCGAGTAACTGGGGATTGGTATCGGCGCTGACTTCCAGACTGACATCGTCCGTCGAGGCATGGGTGGGACGAAGTGTTTCGCTGACGGTATCGTCTTCTTCGGCAGCGCCGCGACTTAACTCCGCATAGAGGTCACGACTATCAAGTCCGTCAAGTCGGTTAGGCCAGGCTGTCTGCTGAAGCAGATCGATCAGGCCCATCAGACCTGCATCGTCAGCGGGATCAACCAGATAGTGTTTGACCATCGCCGGCCAACGACTGAGTACAGGACGTGCCGCCAGGCGGTCCGTGGGAGCCAGTGTCGGCAATAGATTCACATTTTCAATCACGAAATTGCATACCCGCTCCAGCCCAAGCAGTCCCAGGGCATTGCAGGCGCTGACCATGCGGTTAAGCAATTCGCTGTAGCTCTCGATCACCTCGATGAGGGTTTCACCCTCGGTGTCCTCCTCGGTGAGAACGAGTGCCTGCTGTGTCAGTTGCTCATCGAAGTCGCAAAGCTCCTCATGAAGCATGCCCAGTCGCTCATCACTGAAGGCTTCCGAAGCATGAACCTGTTCCTCAGCATCGGAGGTTGCGTCGAAGGGTAGAGCGGCAAGTTTGATCAGCACGTCGCTGATAAACGCGCCGGGCTCTTGCTCTTGACCTTCGAGTGCTCCTGCCCAGGCCTGAAGGTCGGCCAGGCCGTCGAGAAATGCATCTGCACCGGCATTTCTGGCAACCGTTTCTAGGTGGGAAAGCTGCTCCTGAAGCAGCGACTGCAGTTTTGTCAGGTCAGGAAGCGTGCTTTCTGATTCAAGTAGTGCGTGAAAGGCTTCGATGGCTAATTCAAGTGCTGCCTGAAGCGGGGACAAGTCAGTAGGGCCGACCTCGTTTTCAGGTGCAGTCAATTCGTTGGCACTTGCCACAGCCAACGGGGAAATGAATTCCTCGTCATCAGCCAGTGCAGGCAAACCGTCAGAGAGAAGAGCCGCTTCGTCGAGCAGCATTTCCGCATATTCGCCAGCTAACGCCTTCGGTAGGAAGGAGACAATGACCTCAGTATGTTTTTCGAGGTCCTGACTCTCAAGATAAGCCGTTAAAGCACCAACCAGGGAAGTCAGTGCCTCGCTGTTAAGTTCGGCAATGCTTTCACTGATTTTCTCCAACGTGTATTGGAGTGCAGGACGGGTGATAAACAGCCCATGGGTATTGGCATGCGCAAGCATCTGTCCGAACAGTTCAGCGATGTCTACATCAGTATTCTGTTGAGCTGAAACCTCAGTGGAATCGGATGATGAGAGTTTCACACCGATATAGGTCAGGTAATCAATCAGCTTGCTATTGGCTTCAATGGATTGAGTTAATGCCATCACGCACATCCGTACCGGTGACATGGGGCGCCATCTCAGCGCCCCGGTCAATGATTATTTTGCGCTTAACCTGCCTTGGGCAGCTTGAATACCTGAACTGACTCTACCAGTGACTTGGAGAACAGTACGAGGTTTTCGGTATGCGCACCCTGTTCAGTGAGCTCCTCACTGGTCAGCTCGGTACTTTTCTGGATGTTCAGTGCCTGTTTGAGCAAGGCGTTAGTCAGTTCCGCCTGGGCGCTGGAGCGCTCGGCGATCCGGTGTACGCCCTCTACCAGTTCGCTGGTGGTCTCCATCGTGTCCTGCATCTTCTTACCGGTTTGCTCGGCCCGGTTGGAGCCGGCGATAACCTGCTCGATAGCGCGGTTCATGGTTGCCATGGTCTCGGAGGTTTCCGTACGAATGTTGCTGACCAGCGAGGCAATTTGCGAGGTGGAGTTTCGGGAGCTTTCCGCCAGGCGCTGTACCTCGTCGGCAACCACCGCAAAGCCGCGACCTGCTTCACCGGCAACCGCTGCCTGCATACTGGCGTTCAATGCCAGTACGTGGGTACGTTCCGCGATGTTGTTGATGATCTCCACGATCCCGGTAATCTCCTGCGAGCGCTCACCGAGGCGTTTGATGCGTTTTTCCGTCTCACTAATGATTTCGCGAATCTCGGACATCCCCGCAACGGTCTCATTTACCGTTTCCAGTGCCTCGTTGGTAGTGGTGGAGGCCTTTTCGGCAATGAGGTTACACTGCTGTGCGAGGGTAGCAATGTCGTTCATGGTGCGGGCCGCTTCATTGAGCTGGCTGAGGGTATCGGTAATGACGCGCCACTCTTCACCGGCCACCTCGGTGACCTTCTTACCCTGCTCACGAACCGCGACCGCCACCGATTCTACGTCCGCGGCGATGCGGTTGATTTGACTCAATACCTTAGCAGTCTCACGGGCCATCATGTTCATGGCGTCGGCAACCGGGCCGGTGACGTCTTCTTTGATCGGCACGGTGACCGTCAAGTCCCTGTCACTGAGCTGTGCCACCGCCTCAAGCAGTTCGATGATGGAGTTGTTGAGCTCTTCGTTCTCGCGCTCGGCAGTCTCCAGTGCCTTGAGGCGGTCATCGAGCATGGTGTCGAAGGCGCGGCCGAATTCACCCAACTCATCATTGGTGGTGAGCTGGGAGCGTCTATTGTAGTTACCGTAGGTTACCTCGGACACGGTGTCGCGCAAGGTTCGTAGTGGGTTGAGGATGGAGCGGAATGTGGCAATCCCGATTATTGTAACGATAACAGCAATCGCCGCCATGATGCCGATGATGGCGAAATCCAGGTACGTTCTTCGCAGCTCGGTTTGATGAAGCAGGTCTGTTGCTATCTTAGTGGAGCGCTCAAGCAGCTTGGCGATGATAGGTTCAGCCTTGTGCTCGGTCACCATCAGGCTGTCAATCTGCGCGGCCTCTTTTTGCAATGCGCCGCCAACGACAACGAACTTGGTGCGGTAATCGTCGATGAGTTTCCGAACTGCGCGTTTATCGGTAGCACTCAGGTTGGAGCGATCAAGGAGACCGGTAAACCGGGCGTACTCTTCACGGTGTTTGACGAGGTAATCTTCGTTGACACGCATGAAGAAGTCTTTCTCGTGACGACGCAACATCAGCATTGAGGCTAAGAGCTGGATATTATCGGTTTCATTCAGCTTACTCTCAACCTTATGCACCGCTTCACGCAGTTCGACCCGGAAGCCTGATTTTTCATCAAGACCGATGATATCGATACGCAGTTCCGCCATCTCCATGAATTGGCGCTGGTAATCTTCCAGCGTGGTGCGCGCCTCATCGAGCAGCGGCAGCAGTTCAGTGTCAGGGATCAACAATCTGATGCTTTCGAGCTGGGTGAAGGCCTCCTTCATGGTTTGGGCGTAGGAGTCGACAAATTCGGCACGCTGGAATGAGAGGAAGTCTTTGAAGTCAACCTGGGAGTGCAGAATGGACGCCTTGAACTCCAGGTTTTGCTCGAGGAATAAATTGAGTTTCGAGGTGGATTCATCGGCCCTGTTTACAAGGTAGGAGTTTACCGCATAGAGCCCGCCGACAATCAGCAATGCTCCACCGATTACGATACCCAGTAATTTGAGTCGGGCGGCGACTGTTAAATCTCGCATCAGATTCATTGTGGTAAAACTCCTGTGGCGCGATGTTGTTGGCGTTATTGGTAAGAGAAAATGTTATGCATTGGCTGTAATGCTGGAGATAAAGGCAAGCGGCTCCCACTCCAGCCAGATTTTTTCGTCCCGCTCAAAGCAGCGCCTGATGAAAGGTGCGAGCTTGGCTGGGATCGGTGGGCGATTGTCCAGTCGATTATCTGGCCGCAGCGTGACTTTTTCCGGCAGCTGATCGAGAAGCATACCGAAAGCATTTTCGTTCTGGCCGATGACGAGATAATAGGAATGGTTGGTTTTCTTTCGTGGCAAGCCGAGTAGCATCGCCAGATTGAAAATGGGAATGATGTTGCCCCGCTGGTTAGCCATGGCATGGACCCAGGGTGGCGTATTGGGGAGTTCGCACTGTGGTAGCGTTTCGAAGATCTCGCTGACCAGTTTATCGGAGGCGAGCAGCAGTCCGAGATCGCCCACCTGCACGCCATGAAAACTCTCAGTCTGTTTTGCCTGTGATATATCGGCGCGCGACGGGAGTGGCTGTTGTGGTAGATCAAAACGACGGCTTAGCGCTTCCGTAGGCGGTAACAAGGCACGCTCCATGACTCTCCCCCAAGAGATCCCTGTAATAACTGTTCTTGTTTTCTGCTTCGCTGAATGCGCCATCCCGCCAGGCAGGATGGCACGGTGATCTGCAGTGTTGCCTGAGGAAAAAAGACCTCAGGAATCCACAGCAGAGGCGTTGGTTCAGGCGTGCATCTCCGCAAGAATATCCGCCTCGGTATAAGGCTTGGCTACCAGGGCGCGACCGCCTTGTTTTTTTGCCCACATGATGTCGGCTTTCTGGTGCTTGCTGGTTACGAAGACAACCGGTATATCCTTGGTGCTGGCTTCAGCCTTGATTTCACGACAGGCGCTGTAGCCGTCCATATTGTCCATGATGATATCCATGAAGATAAGGTCGGGTGACTCGTTCTTGGCTTTTTCGATGGCCTCTTTACCGGAAGAGGCGGTTACCGTCTGAATGCCACTTCCTTCGACGATGCTTTTCAGATTCATCAGATCGGTCGGGGAGTCGTCAACGATCAAGACTTTGTTTAGTGCCATTGTTGTTTTTTCCTCTTGAAGTTGAGGGTTGGGGTTATTGTGATGAAACGACAGTACTGCTGCTTTCCGCGGCACGCGTTTGGGTGGCGGTGACAGCGTCGACCCGTTGCTTCAGTACTTTTGCCAGGTCACCGTCTTGCGGTGGCTTGACGAGGTAGGTATCACAGCCGGACATGGCGCCACGCACTTTGTCAAAAGGCGAACTGCGACTGGTCAACATTACGACGTAGGTGGGTTTGTTGGCCTTGATCCACTTGCAGGTTTTGTAGCCGTCGGTGCCCGGCATCATGACATCCATGAAAATCAGGTCGTAGTTGGTATCATCTTTCAGCAGTGATATCGCCTCATCACCGCTGGAAGCAAAATCCACTTGGGTCATGACCGGTGAAAGCGCCGCCAGTTTCTGTTTCATGTAGGTGCGGGCCGGAAGACTGTCGTCCACGACCAGGACGCTGAATAAGCCCTGCCTGGCAGAGGTGACCTGATCTGTGACGACCGAACCGGTGTAAAGCTGTTTTACCGCAGCGAGTGTGTCGATGATCTTTTTCAGTACTAACGGACGCTTGATGGTGATGCCATCGTCAAACGTGTGTTCATCGCTGATGACATAAACGGGGATCGCGGAACGGTTTTCTGCCGCAAACTGTTTCCACGCGGCGAGCTGGGACTCATCCTCGGCATTGACAAAAACCACATCTGGACTGCGACGTTCGTCGGGGCGAGGAAGCTCGTAGGTGGTGTGGAATTTCTCGGTGAGGCTAAAGATGCTTTGGATCACCGATATCTCGCGTTCCGGTAGACCCAAATAGCCGATAACAGCCTTGTCTCTGAGCATACAGCCCTCCCCCTGATCCTCTTTTTTACGCCAAAAATAGGCAATTGCCGCACCACTGGTTGAGACGAATTGATTATTTCGCCGGTGTTACTGGCATAAGTTCGTTATTAATATTGTTACAAGCACATTAGGTACCCGCAGCAAATGAGCAGTTATTTTGCGGGCTCGCCGGTACCGGGTTTTTATTGTTGTTGCGATTATGTTTGACAAAATAACCTGATTAGTTGTCAGGGTTCTGTCACATTATTGTCACATAACAGTAACATATATAGCACGTTGCATGATAGGGGTATATTCAATGTGGATACTTTGGTCGGGATGATATCGCTACAGGGATATCGAAGCCGGTTTATCTCGGTTTGAGATTACCGCAGTCAGATGAGAGCCATTTCCCGGACTGCGCCATGGCCATGGTTTCAGTTCTTCCCTGCACCGTGGTGTTGATGGTGGATGTGCCGCTGTAGCTGGTTGGACTGGTAAAGGTTACTTCCCCCTCCCCGCTGGAAGGGGCATCGCCGCTACATTGAAACCGGTATTTGATGGTATTGCCTCGTCGTTCGAGGACCTCTTGACGGCAGTCTCCATCCTGTTGGGGCATCATGCTGCGTTCGGCCTGCTCCTCACTGACACAGACCCGGATGCTTTGGCCGCCGGCTCCGGCTTGCACTCCCTGTGCGGCCATCATCTGCTCCATTCTTTTGCGTTGTTCCGGAGGCATGTTGGCTAACTGTTGCTGCATATTAGCCATGGCGCTTTCCATTTCGCCGCTCTGGGATTTGATGGTGAAGCTGTGCTCCCAAAGACCCGGACGCATCTTATAAGGTTCGGCCTGTAGCGGCATGGCTAAACAACTGGCAAGTAGCAACATCACGACAGAAAACGCAGGTTTCATTGGCGTTTCTCCTCAAGGAAGCGTAAACGGTTGTGCGGCTTGATACTTTGTTTAGTCTAGTGCAGAAGTCTGCGACGAAGAGGCTTGATGGCCAGGAAAAGCAGAAGGATACCGCTGGACCAGGCCAGCCAGGCCGGGAGAAGTTCACCGGCTTCGCCAATCTGGGCTGCCACATTGAGACTGAATCGATTGAGCAGCCAGTCGAGTAGCAGGCCGAGGAAAATAGCGCTGAGGCTGATGCCGCTCAGATAGGCGGCGAGTACGGCCGTACCGAATTCCCTACGTACCACCGCCAGGGTGGCCAGGTTGGTAGCGGGGCCGGCGAGGAGAAATACCAGCACGGTTCCCGGCGACAGACCGGCCAGAAGCAGCGCCGCCGCGAGGGGGGTAGAGGCGGTGGCACAGATGTACATCGGTATTCCCACAACCAGCATTAGCAGCATCGCCGGAAGCCCGCTGCCCCAGGCGGCCAGCGCCTGGGGCGGCACCCAGGTGGCTACCGCACCGGCTAGCACGATGCCAACCGCTAGCCATAGGGAAATGTCGTCAAGGATATCACCAGCAGCGTAGCGCAGCCCCTGCATCGTGGTGGCGAAGATGCTGTTGTGGCTTACCTTGCTCTCCATCGTATTGCTACAGCAGGTACCCCCGCTACAGCCGCTGCTGATCGGAACAGCCAGACGGATGGGACGGGCTTCCGGCACCAGTGTGGTGAGGAGGCCTGAGACAATGGCGCTGATAATCGCTGCGATTGGGCGCACCACAGCCATTACCGGGCCAAGCAGCGCATAGCTGAGTGCGATGGAGTCGACGCCGGTTTCCGGCGTGGCGATGAGGAAAGAAATGGTCGAACCGCGCGAGGCCCCGCCACGGTGCAGGCCAAGTGCAGCAGGTAAAACCCCGCAGGAACAGAGGGGCAGGGGGGCGCCTACCAATGCGGCCCGCGTCACCGGCCAGAAGCCGGTACCACCGAGCCACCGGTTAAGGAGTGTTTCAGGCAGCCAGGCCTTGATGAGCCCGGCGGCGAACAAACCGAGCAGCAGCCATGGGGCGGCATCGAGATAGAGTTCTAGCGTGTTATGAAGCAGCTCGACGATCATTGACCGGCATTTTCTGCTTTCTTGCCGTTTTTGGTCTTTGCCTCTTCCAGCATGGTCTGATTGCGTTCGGTAAGGCGGTCGATTAGGGCATCAAGGCCATCGCGCTTGATCTCGGCAGCAAAACTGCTGCGATAGTTGGTGACCAGACTGATGCCGTCGACATTGACGTCATACATCATCCACTCCCCGTCGGTGTTCCGGAACAGACTGAAGCTGACTGGGATCTTTGGCCCGCCATTGGGCATGCTGACCTCAGCACGGACGGTGGTTTTACGGGTGCTGTCGTCGATGTTGACCGGGAGGTACTTGATCAGATTTTCGCTGTTGGCCAGCAAATCATCGAGCCTGGCCGGGTCATCAAGCAGGGCGGAGACGTAGAAACGCACCAGCAGGTCCTTGAACTCCTGACGGAAACGATCGCGCTGTTCTTCGGTGGCAGTGCGCCAGTATTTACCCAGCACATAACGGGACATCACATCCATATCCACATGCGGGAGCAGTATCTTCTCGACCAGCGTGAACATCTGGGTCGGTTCGTTTTTGACGGTCTCCTGTTCGCGCTTGAAGGCGATGATAATCTCATCGGTGACCGTTTCAAGCATGGTTTGCGGGGCAACCGTCGCCGAGGCCTGCCCGCTCAGCAGAGTAACCAGGAGCAGGGAGCCGACCAAGCGTTTGAGCATGCGCAAAGGGGAGGGATAGATACTTGTCATGACTGATTGTCTCCAAGGGCGAAAGGCCCGCTGAATTGTCCCGGAAAACGGCTGGCGGTGCAAAACTCCAGGCACATCGGGGTAGAATAGGAACTTCCCGACCCTCTCACGGGTCGTACTAGAGCCTTTTGACCCAACGACCCCCGAAAAGTTTGTGATGAAAGTCCCTGAACTGCTGGCACCGGCCGGCACCCTCAAGAATCTGCGCTATGCCATCGCCTATGGCGCCGATGCGGTCTACGCCGGCATGCCCCGCTACTCGCTGCGGGTGCGCAACAATGACTTCGATACCCTGATGCAGCTCAAGAGCGGTATTGACGAGGTGCACGCGGCCGGTAAGCAGTTCTTTCTTGCCACTAACGTGCTGCCGCACAACGCCAAGATCAAGACCTTCATTCGTGACATCGAGCCTATCGTGGCACTAGGCCCCGATGCCCTGATCATGGCCGACCCCGGCTTGATCATGATGGTACGCGAGCGCTGGCCGGAACTGCCGGTGCACCTCTCGGTGCAGGCCAATACGGTTAATTACGCCAGTGTCCGCTTCTGGCAGTCGCTGGGACTGAACCGGGTGATCCTCTCACGTGAGCTCTCCCTGGAGGAGATCGCCGAGATCCGCCAGGAGTGCCCGGAGATGGAACTGGAGGTGTTCGTCCATGGCGCGCTATGCATTGCCTATTCGGGCCGCTGCCTGCTGTCGGGCTACTTCAACCACCGCGATGCCAACCAGGGCACCTGCACTAACTCCTGTCGCTGGCAGTACGACCTCAAGCCGGCCGAGGAGAATGAGAGCGGGGATGTGGTGATAAAGGACCTGCTGGCCCCTTCCCAGACCGGCAACGGCGAGCGCCATCAGGCCTCACAGCAGGTGTTTCTCATCGAGGAGCAGGAGCGCCCCGGCGAGTTGATGCCCATCGAGGAGGATGAGCACGGCACCTACATTATGAACTCCAAGGACCTTCGCGCCGTCGAGCACGTGCAGCGCCTGGTGGAGATCGGCGTCGATTCGCTGAAGATTGAGGGACGCACCAAGTCTCATTACTATGCGGCACGCACCGCCCAGGTCTATCGCCGCGCCATCGACGATGCGGTGGCGGGGCGTCCCTTCGACCCGAGCCTGCTCGGGGTGCTGGAGAACTTGGCCAACCGTGGTTACACCGACGGCTTTTATCAGCGCCACCATACCCAGGAGTACCAGAACTACCTGACCAATCACTCCGATAGCTTGCAGCAGAAGTTCGTCGGCGAGATTACCGGCTACGATGCCGTCACCGGCCTGGCCGAGGTTGAGGTGAAGAACAAGTTCGCCGTCGGGGATACGCTGGAGGTGATGACCACGGCGGGCAACCGTCTGCTCACCCTGGAAGCGATGCAAGACAGCAACGGCACCCCGATGGATGAGGCGCCTGGAGGCGGCTACCGGGTGCGGATCCCGCTGCCGCAAGGCGACTACCGGCTGGGGCTGATTACCCGAAACGTTGGATGAGGCTTCCCTAACGTTACCGAAGTCCGCCACAATAGCCGGAGTACCGAAGTGCTGGATAGCCAGCACTGACAAATTGGCTCTGTAGCACTGGAGCGCCGATTTACCTTCTGATCTGCAAGGAACTGCAAAACAGAATGAGTAAACACCATCAATGGCTCGCCCGGCAGATCCCGCAATGGGTGGATGAGGGCATCGTTTCCGCTAGCCAGGCCGAGGCTTTGCGCACGCTTTATCCTGTTCATGATGCGATGAGTCTCGGTCGATTGCTGCTTACCGGTATCGGTGCGGCGATGATCGGCCTAGGTGTCATCCTGCTGTTTGCCTATAACTGGGCCGAGATGACAAAGGTCAGCAAGCTGGCGGTGATCTTTTCCGCGTTAATCACCTCCCATGTGCTGGCCATGCGGTTGCGCACTAGACAGGCGGTCTACAGTGAAAGTCTGTTTGCCCTCGGTTCCATGCTGATGGGGGCCGGCATCTTTCTGGTCGGCCAGATCTATCACATGGATAGCCATTATCCGAATGCCTTCCTGCTGTGGTCTGTCGGTGCACTGGCGCTCGCCTGGACTCTTCCCTCACTAACCCAGGCCTTTCTGGCCGTCATGCTCGTGATCGGTTGGCACCTGTTCGAGGTGCTTGATTTCCAGTATGCAAATCACAGCGCCCTCCTGCTGGTCCTGTTTGGCATCCTGCCCTTGATTTGGCGGTTGCATTCTCCGGTGCTGGCGCGCTTTGTCTCCGCCGGCCTACTCCTTACCCTGGGGCTTAGCGTCGGGGTGATTGGTGGTGAACTTGTCGTCACTACCCAAGTGCTGGCTGCGGCGACGCTGATTGGACTGGAGCGTGCTATTGCGACCTCGAATGAGGAACCGGAAAGGAAAATTGCCAGTGAGTTTGCCAAACCTGCCTGGTGGGTCTTGGTGGTGTTGATGTACCTCATGACCTTTGGCGACCTGGTTCCTGAACTGGTGCTGCGCGAGCTGGATAGTGTCGTCGCCGCTAGTTATTTCCTGCTCGTTCTGCTAGCCAGCCAGGCGGTTTTCTTCTGGTTGGTCTATCGCCGCCGCTTCAACGGTGTGGTGATTTTGTGTGAGCTGGTGATCGTGCTGTTGTTGGTACCCTCACTTGTAACGTGGTTTGCTGGAACCCTGGCGGGACGCGAGAGCGTTTTCTGGGTGGCTCTGGGCTTTAACCTGCTCCTGCTATCGGTCAGTCTGTGGCTGATGATCGACGGTGCTCGAACTGCAAATCGGCAACACATGCTCAGGGGCTCTTTGCTGTTTGCCCTGTTGGCCATGGCCCGGTATACCGACCTTTTCGATAGTCTAATCGCCAGGGCAGTGGTTTTTGTGCTGGTCGGTCTTGCCCTGTTCGTCGTTAGCCATATCTATCAGCGCAATAAAAAGCAGGTGGGCACATGAGCAGAAAACAGGGATGGATCTGGCTCGCAGTGGCTTTTCAGGTGGGAGTGGTTGCCGCCATGGCAATCTCACGCGAATGGGTCCTGGCGACCGGAGAACCCTACCTGTTTCAGACTGCGCCGGTCGACCCCCGTGATATTTTCCGCGGTGATTATGTCAGGCTGGAATATCTTTTTTCACGGGTTCCGCTGGCACAGCTCGGGCAGGAGATCCTGGAGAACGGTCTGACCAAGGGGCAAAAGGTCTATCTATCGCTGGGTCGCGACAGTAACGGCATTACGCAGGCCGGGCTGCTTTCCGCCACTCCCCCGTCGGGGCCTTATCTGGCAGGACGCAGTCTGGAGCACTGGCCATATCGGCGCTACCGATATGCACCTCATGAAGAGCGGCGCACTGAAACGCTGCGGCCGGTATCCGTCAAATACGGTATCGAACAGTTCTATGTGCAGCAGGGTGCTGGCCGCGAGATGGAGGAAATCCGCGGCGACAGAAGTGATTATCAGCTACCGCTGCTGATCCATGCTGGGATCTCACGCTCGGGAGAGGCGGTTATTCGTTCCTATGAATGGGGTAATCTGGCAACGAAAACTGAGATTATCCGCTCACCCGGGAGCGAGCTACCGGAGGAAGAGGCCAGCGCGGTGGTTCGTCTCACCCTGATGAATAGAAGCGACCGGTCGATCACCCTGCCGTTAAAGACGAACAACTGCTCTTTCTCCCTTATCCCGGCTCAGTGGGCACCGGCTGAGGCGGCGGATTTTATCAACGAGCAGGTCGGTTGTGCGGATGCCAGGAAGGAAAATATCGTGCTGGTGCCGGGGGGAACTCATGCAATAGAGTTAGACCTTAACCAATCCCGCTGGCAGGTGCGGTACAACAACAAACCGACATCACCAGGGCAGCTGCCCTGGAGCTACCGCTATCGCATTCGTTATCAGGGAGAGACGATTCCGGGAGTCAATGCCATGATTCTATCCCGTGCCTTCCATGGGCGCGGGAATGTGGATTAGGCGCAGAGAAGGCGGTTATCCGGCCATTGAAGATTGCGCCCTGCGGGCTGGCGCGGTAGCCTTGCGCCCACTTAAACCACATCTTCCGACCGGGAGTGATTGCATGAGTCGATTAGATACCAGCCGCGGGGCCTTTCCCTGGGTGCGCAAGCGCCGCATGCGCCGCGATGATTTTTCCCGCCGCCTGATGCGTGAAAATGTTCTCACGGCCAATGATCTCATCTATCCGATGTTTGTGCTCGAAGGCGAGGGTCAGCGCGAGGCGGTGGCATCGATGCCGGGGGTGGAGCGTGTCTCTATCGACCTGCTGCTCAAGGAGGCCGAGGAGCTGGTCGCATTGGGGGTGCCAATGGTGGCGCTGTTTCCGGTGACCCCCCAGGAAAAGAAAAGCCTGGATGCGGCGGAGGCCTATAACCCGGACGGCCTGGCGCAGCGGGCGGTACGCGCCCTGCGAGAACATTTCCCCGAGCTCGGTGTGATGACCGACGTGGCGCTGGATCCCTTTACTACCCATGGTCAGGACGGGATCATCGATGACAGTGGCTATGTGGTGAACGACGTCACCGTCGAGGCACTGGTCCGACAGGCGTTGTCGCACGCCGAAGCCGGTGCCCAGGTGGTGGCCCCTTCGGACATGATGGATGGCCGTATCGGTGAGATCCGCGAGGCGCTGGAGCGCGAAGGCCATGTTCACACCCGCATCATGTCTTACGCAGCCAAGTACGCCTCCAGTTTTTACGGCCCGTTCCGCGATGCGGTGGGTTCTGCCGCTAACCTCGGTGGTGGTGACAAGCGTACCTACCAGATGGATCCCGCCAACTCGGACGAGGCACTGTGGGAGGTGGCGCTGGATCTGGAGGAGGGAGCCGACATGGTGATGGTCAAGCCCGGCATGCCTTATTTGGACATCGTTCGCCGGGTGAAGGAGCAGTTCGGTGCGCCCACCTATGCTTATCAGGTCAGTGGCGAGTACGCCATGTTGATGGCGGCGGCACAAAACGGCTGGCTCAACGAACGAGCGGTGATCATGGAGTCGCTACTGGCCTTCAAGCGTGCCGGCGCTGACGGTATCCTCACCTACTTTGCCAAACGGGTCGCCGGTTGGTTGAGAGAGGAATAGAATTTTTTCAGGGGTAAGCTGGCGTCATTATCGCTGGGCGAAGGCGGATTCAATCACTATAATCCGCGCAAATTTCACGGGGAGAATAGTTATGTCACCCAAGAGCTACATCTTCAGCATGTTCGGCAACTCGCCGGTACGACCCATGCAGCAGCACATGGCCAAGGTTCAGGCCTGCGTTAACGAACTCATTCCGTTTTTCGAAGCGGCAGTGGCCGGGGACTGGGAATCAGCCCAGCAGGTCCAGCAACGAATTTCGGAGTTGGAGGGGGCGGCTGACGAGCTTAAACACCAGTTGCGGTTGAGTCTGCCCAGTGGCTTGATGATGGCCATGTCCCGCCGGGATCTGCTGGAAACCCTTACCATGCAGGATCGCATTGCCAACAAGGCCAAGGATATCGCCGGCCTAATGCTTGGGCGCAAGATGATGTTTCCCGCCGATGTGGCTCCCCTGATGATTGATTTCGTCAAACGCTGCATCGACGCCTCAGCACAGGCACAGACCGCAATCAACGAGCTGGATGAACTGGTCGAGACCGGCTTTCGCGGCCGAGAGGTCGAGTTGGTTGAGTCGATGATTACCAAGCTGGATGAGATTGAGAGCGACACGGACAAGATCCAGGTGGCTGTGCGCGGTCGGGTGTTTGAACTGGAGAAGGAACTGCCACCGGTCGATGTGATGTTCATCTACCGGGTGATCGAATGGATCGGGGATTTGGCGGATCTGGCCCAGCGCGTGGGCAGTCGTCTTGAGATTATGCTGGCACGCTAAGGACTGGATTCATGGAATACGCAACGATATTTATCATTCTTGCCTGTATTTTTGGCTTTTTTATGGCCTGGGGCGTGGGTGCCAACGATGTGGCCAATGCCATGGGTACCTCCGTCGGCTCCAAGGCCGTCACCATCAAGCAGGCCTTTATTATCGCGGCCGTTTTTGAGTTTGCCGGTGCTTTTCTTGCCGGTGGTGAGGTGACCAAGACCATCCGTAAAGGAATGATCGATGCCGAGGTGCTCTCCGGCAGCCCTGAGCTGGTGGTCTACGGCATGCTGGCTTCCTTGCTGGCGGCCGGTCTCTGGCTCTTGATTGCCTCACGGGCCGGTTGGCCGGTTTCCACCACTCACTCTATCGTCGGTGCTATTGTCGGTTTTGCCGCGGTGGGAATTGGTATGGAGGCGGTGCAGTGGGGCAAGGTGGGTACCATCGTGATGAGCTGGGTGGTCTCACCGGCAATCTCAGGTGTTATCGCCTTCTGGCTGTTTGTCAGTGTGCAGCGATTTATTCTCGATACACCCAATCCGCTGGCCAGCGCCAAACGTTATGTACCCATCTACATCTTCATGGTCGGTTTCATTATCGCCCTGGTCACTCTGTTCAAGGGGCTCAAGCATGTTGGACTGCACCTCTCTACGCAGGAGGGTTACATCGTTGCCGCGTTGGTGGGCCTGGTGGTAATGGGTATCGGTATTGTCTTTATCCGGCGCCTGAAGTTTGATCCGGCTGCGGATGCCGATTTCCACTTTGCTAACGTGGAAAAGGTGTTTGGGGTACTGATGATCTTCACCGCCTGCGCCATGGCTTTTGCCCACGGTTCCAACGACGTGGCCAATGCGGTGGGCCCCCTGGCCGCCGTGGTCAGTATTGCCCAGACCGGCGTGGTGGCGGCCAAGTCGGCGATGCCGAGCTGGATCCTGCTGCTCGGTGGTGCCGGGATCGTGATCGGCCTCATCACCTATGGCCATAAGGTGATCGCTACCGTCGGTACCGGAATTACCGAGCTGACCCCTAGCCGTGGTTTTGCCGCCACCCTCGCCGCAGCGACCACCGTTGTGATCGCCTCTGGTACCGGTCTGCCGATCTCCACCACCCATACATTGGTCGGTGCGGTGCTTGGCGTGGGCTTGGCGCGTGGCATCGCGGCACTAAACCTCAATGTGGTGCGTACCATTTTCCTTTCATGGATCGTGACCTTACCCGCAGGCGCGATTCTGGCGATATTGTTCTTCTTTATGCTTAAAGGCATCTTTTCCTGAGGATCACACACAGTGTCACAGCTCGATCGTTACGCCGTGATGGGCAATCCCATTGCCCACAGTAAATCGCCGATGATCCACTCCCTGTTTGCCCGGGAGACCAAGCAATCGTTGGAGTACGAAGCCATCCTGGTCGAACTGGGAGGGTTCACGGAAGCCGTGCAGGCGTTCAGGGAAGAGGGTGGAAAGGGGCTGAATATCACGGTGCCCTTCAAGCGTGATGCCTGGCGTCTGGTGGATGAGCGTAGTGAGTGCGCAGCACTTGCCGGTGCGGTCAACACCATCCTGGTTCGTGATGACGGCACACTGTTCGGCGATAACACGGATGGTGTCGGTATGGTGCGTGATATTCGCGATAATCTCGGAGTGACGATCACCGGGAAGCGGGTGTTGTTACTGGGTGCGGGCGGTGCGGTTCGTGGCGTGCTCGGGCCTTTGCTGGAGGAGAAACCCGCCCTGGTGGTGATTGCTAACCGCACGCCGGATCGCGCTCAGGAGCTGGCCGATGCTTTCGAGGATTACGGTCGGGTAGAGGGCAGCAGTTTTGCCGATCTCGACGGTACCCGCTATGACATTGTCATTAATGGTACCTCTGCCAGCCTCAAGGGTGAGGTACCGCCCCTGCCCGAGGGCATTCTGGCGCGCGAGGCGTTCTGCTACGACATGATGTACGGAGCGGAGCCGACAGCATTCATGCGCTGGGCGGAAGAAGAGGGATCTGAGCAGATCGCCGACGGACTTGGCATGCTTGTGGAGCAGGCAGCGGAATCCTTTCAGTTGTGGCGGGGCATGCGACCGCAAACGGCGCTTGTGATCAAGGCAGTGCGAGAGGCGCTGGCGAAAGGGTAGTAGCTGCTCAGCCTTTACGCGCCAGTTGCGTATAATCGCTGTTGCTGAGGGTTTTGGCCTCCACCTCGGCGGTTTTTGGTTTTGTGGCGGAAGGTGTATTCATTGGCTGGGATCGGATAGTCTGTTTGCGGCGTTCTGACAGTCGCCGCTCCACCCCGTTCCAGGGTTTGTCACGCCAGTTTAGGGCGCGGCGCTCATTGGCATAATAGCGGTTGAAATATTCTCGCAGCACGAGACGCTCACCGCGGAGTACTTTGCCATTGAGTTTCTTGATCGCCTTGAGTGCCAGCTTATCCGAAATGAAGGTGGCGATTGCATAACGGTTTTTGCTCCCATCGTCTTGTCGTTTGTCGACGATGCGGAGCTTCATTTTGTTGGAAAATCCTTTGAAAAAACCGATCAGATCGGTATATGTGACGTTGAAGGCCAGGTTGCCAACAAATACATCCATGTAGGGATCCCCCGTCGTTTAATCACCTTAACTATAGGACATCGTGTCGAAGCTGCAAACTTATCACTTGGCAGCGTAGTCGTTTTTCAGGCGTGCATAATGAGCGGCAGAGTATTCCAGCCACGCTTTTTCACTATCGGTCAGGGGTCTGGCGCGTTTCACCGGACTGCCGATCCAGAGGTAGCCCCCTTCCAGGGTTTTGCCCGGAGGCACCAGGCTGCCTGCGCCGAGCAGCAGTCCCTCCTCCAGCACTGCCCCGTCCAGCACGGTTGACCCCATCCCGATGAGACAGCGATCCCCGATCGTGCAGCCATGGAGGGTAACATTGTGGCCCACGGTTACTTCGTTCCCGATAATTAAAGGATGCCCCTCCGGCACCGCTTCATGGGGATGGGTGACGTGCAGCACCGAGCCATCCTGAATATTGCTGTAATCGCCGATGCGGATCGCATTGACATCGCCTCGAATGACCGCCATTGGCCACACCGAACACTCCTTGCCGATGATGACGTTGCCGATCACCACGGCAGCCTCATCGATATAGGTGGAGTCGGCGATCTGGGGCAGGTGTTCTTTGTAAGGGCGGATGCTCATGGGGTGTCGGTTCTCCGGAACAGCGGTGGACAGGCGGCCCATTGTCGGGAAAATGTCATGCTGCTGTAAATACCCTGTCATGCGCCAGAGCTATGTTGTTACTCCATTGTACCCTTCCGTACGAGGAAGCGGCGTGGCGAATCAGAGGAGTAGCAATCATGCTTCAAATGCGAAATGAGTTTGAATCCACGAACCAGACCGTCGAGCAACTGAATGTTCTGGAGGCCTTGCTGGCTCATGTGCGTGTAAATAAGCGGCTTTTGAATTACATCGACGGGAGCTCTGAGGGGAGGCTGGATGCGGAGGCGATGCGCTGCGACTGTGTATTAGGACGGTGGATCTACGGAAATGGGGGGATCATCTATGGCGAAAAGCCCCTGTTCAAGGAGTTGATGAGCCGTCACGCCGAATTTCATCACCAGGCGGCAGAGATTGTATGTGCCGTGGAGCGCGGCGAGCGTGAATGGGCACGGAAGCTGTTGCAGCAAGGCAGCTATGCCAGAACCTCAAGGCGCATCAACGCTCTGTTGGCCAGGATGTCGCTGGAGTTCGAGTTTTGACAGGCGTACGCTAGCAGTAACCTCTCTCCCGCCAGGACGGGGAGTCTCCCTCCAGACTGGGTGGGAAACTCGACACTGCCATTAGCGCATCGTGACCAGCTCTTCGGAACTGGTCGGATGAATGGCGACGGTGTTGTCCAGGTCTTTCTTGGTCGCTCCCATCTTGAGTGCAACGGCAAAGCCCTGCAGCATCTCATCCACACCGTGACCGATCATGTGGATCCCCACCACCTTCTCCTGGGCACCTACGCAGACCAGCTTCATCGCCGTTTTGGTCTTGTGTGCGGTCAGGGCGTGATACATCGGAGTGAAGCGGGTCTGGTAGACCTTTACTGCATCGCCGTGGATCTCGCGCGCCTCATCTTCGGTCAGGCCCACTGTGCCGATAGGGGGGTGGCTGAACATGACGGTGGGGATGTTCTCGTACTCGAGCCGCCGCTCTGGCTGGTTGTTGAACAGGCGGTCACAGAGGCGGCGTGCTGCGGCGATGGCCACTGGAGTGAGCTGGGCGCGGCCGGTGACATCACCCACCGAATAGACCCTCTCGACGTTGGTATTCTGGAAATCATCGCAAGGGATGAAACCGTTCTCGTCAGACAGGATCCCGGCCGCATCCAGGTTGAGATCAGCAGTGTTGGGAGTGCGGCCAATAGCCCAAATCAGGGTATCGAAGCCCTGCATGATATGGCCACCCTGGGCGGTGAGGGTCAGGGTCCCGTCCGCGTCCTTTTCCACCTTCTCGAGGTTGATGTTGGGCAGGATATTGACTCCCTCGTTGATCATCTCTTCCATCAGGGTTTCGCGCAGCATCGGATCGAAGTTGGAAAGGAAATGCTGGCGTCGCAACAACAGGTCTACCTCTGAACCCAGGGCCTTGAGCAGCCCGGCGAGTTCGACCGCGATGTAACCGGCACCGACAATGGCCACCCGTTTGGGTTGTTGTGTCAGGGCGAAAAAGCCGTCGGAGGTGATGCCGTGCTCAGCTCCGGGGATATCCGGCACCATGGGCACGCCACCGGGGGAGATCACGATATGGTCCGCGGTGTAGCGCTCGCCGTTGACCTCCAGGGTGTGGGCATCGACAAAACGTGCACGGCCGGTGATTTCATCGATGTTCGAGTCCTTGAGGTAGGTGTGATACCAGTCATTGATACCCTGAATGTAGGCTTCACGCTCCTTTACCAGCATGGACCAGTCGAAATCATTGACCAGCACGTCGAAACCGTAGCCGCCGGCATCGCGCAGGGTGTGGGCGATGGAAGCGGCATTCCACATGACCTTCTTTGGCACACAGCCGACATTGACGCAGGTGCCTCCCATTTTTCCCATTTCTATCACTGCAGCTTTTTTACCGTGTAAGGCTGCCCGCTCTGCAGCGGAAAGCCCGCCGCTGCCGCCACCGATGGCGAGGAGATCGTAGTGTTTGCTCATAACGTGTCCTGTTGTTCGGCCTGATTGGAGTCGATGTGGATAGGGATTCTAGCAGCCCATGCTGACGATGTCCTAAGGACGTCATGTCACCTCATTCGCTGGGATAAAGAACCTTGTATGAGGGTTCAAAACGAAAAATATTTCATTATCTGAGAGGGCTGTCACATTTTTGTGCGATAATTGGCGAGCTGTAATCCCCTTCTGCCAATAACAACAACAAATTTCCGATTGGGCGGTGGTTTACTGAATACCCGACCATATAAGTGCGGATATAACCCAGCAATGCGAGAGGATGATGGAGTCAATTACTTATCAATACCGTTTCCGCTTCCAGTCCGGCCGTGAGGAGCGTTTCGATATTCAGCTCAATGGGAGCACTCTCGAGCCATGTGAGCCTGTCCCTGGCAATCCGCCCGAATGGGCGAGACTGGAAAACCACAAGTGTGGCCATTGTACGATCGACCCGCTTGAGGTCTTTTTTTGCCCCCTGGCATTACGCCTGGTACCGCTCGTCGAGCGAATGGGCGATGTGATCTCCTTCGATAATGTGGATGTCACTGTGGCGCTGGATGATCGGACCATCACGCGAAGCGCTACCGCGCAGGAGGGGATCAGTTCATTGATGGGTATTATTACCGCAACCAGTGGCTGTCCTCATACGGTGTTTTTTAAGCCTATGGCCCGTTTCCATCTACCCTTCGCCAACACGGAAGAGACCTTCTACCGCGCAGCTTCCATGTACATGCTCGGCCAGTACTATCGCTGGCAGGCAGGGAAGAGCGTCGACATGGAGCTGGAGGGACTGCTCCATTTCTACAGTCAGGTGGCATTGGTCAACAAAGGGATCGCCGAGCGGCTTCGGGCCGAGCGGCGTGAGGATGGTGCGGTCAACGCCATTGTCCTACTGGATATGTTCGTCAAGAGCATGCCGGTGCAGATCACCGAGACCCTGACGGAGCTCAAACCGCTGTTTCGTTCCTACATCGATGCCGGTAGCCCCCAGTGACGGAAGAAGGCAATAGTCATTGGGGCCCATCCTGGCTCCTGCCTTCACCAAGCTAGGGAAGGCGCCTTCCTTCTTTTGTGGAAAGTTGGGCGATTGAAAGACGGACCTTTCTCGCCAGGGCAAAAAATGCCATAATTATCGGCCCGCTTTACCCTTTGTGTTCAGTCGTTGTATTCATGCCCCATTCCGTTATTGTGATCAGGTTTCTGTTGCTGGTGATTGTGACTGGCAACCTTGCGCTTGTCGCTATAGAGCGTGAACCGCTGGTGGATGTCGAGGCGGTGGCGGAGTGGCGCCTTGACCCGGACGCTCTGGATGAGGACCCGGGTGCGGAACCGCCAATGCCGGCACTCGTCGGGTTTTTCAGGGATGCTATCGTCTTCCCGGTGGTTGTCGTTGCAGTGCCGCAATATCCGCAGCCCATTGCCGAAGTACGCCAATGCGCATGCGCAACACGCGCGCCTCCGCTAGCCTTATTGGCCTGAGTGCCGTCCGTCACACCTCTCTTCACGGCTGTTCGGGTCGTGAAACCATGTACTAAATTTTATTGCTGGAGTTGTCCAGATGGCCGATCCCCGTAGTTGTAGTCTTTGTCTTATTCGCTGGTTGCCGTTCCTGCGCTGGTTCAACATGGTCAACCGCGACACCCTTCGTGCCGATATCATGGCCGGTCTGACCGGTGCGGTTATCGTCCTTCCCCAAGGCGTCGCCTTTGCAATGATCGCCGGTCTGCCGCCCGAATACGGCCTCTATACCGCTATTATTCCGCCGATCATTGCGGCCTTGTTTGGCTCTTCATTCCACCTTATTTCGGGGCCAACGACGGCGATCTCCATTGTAGTGTTCAGTACCATCAGTCCGCTGGCTGAAGCGGGGAGTGCCCAATACATCAGCCTGGTGCTAACGCTAACCTTCATTGCTGGACTGTTTCAGCTGATACTCGGTTTTGCCCGCATGGGCACTCTGGTCAATTTCGTTTCCCATACCGTGGTGGTGGGCTTTACCGCCGGGGCGGCAATCCTCATTGCCACCAGCCAGATGAAGCACTTCTTCGGGGTCGAGATCCCGCGCGGCGAGTCCTTTGCGCACACGCTGATGGCGTTGGTGCAGAAGATACCGGAGTCGAACCTTTACGTGGTGGCAGTGGCCATGGTTACGCTGATCAGCGCCATGGTATTCAAGAAGCTGCTGCCGCGCTGGCCGAACATGCTGCTGGCGATGATTGTCGGTGCGTTGCTGGCAATGGTGCTGGGGGCCGAAGAGCACGGCATCCGTCTGGTGGGTGAGTTGCCGGGGCAATTGCCGCCGCTGTCTATTCCCGACTTCTCCCTGACCACGCTGAAGGAACTGGCGCCTGGCGCGTTTGCCGTGGCATTGCTTGGCCTGGTGGAGGCGGTCTCTATCGCCCGCTCCGTCGCCGCCAAGTCGCACCAGCGTATCGATGGCAACCAGGAGTTTGTCGGTCAGGGCATGGCCAATGTGGTGGGGGCGTTTTTCTCCTCCTACGCCTCTTCCGGCTCCTTTACACGTACCGGGGTGAACTACACCGCCGGGGCACGTACCCCGGTGGCGGCAATCATGGCCGCCGTGTCGCTGGCGTTGATCCTGCTGCTGGTGGCACCGCTGACAGCGTATCTGCCGATCCCGGCCATGGCGGGGATTCTGTTGCTGGTCGCCTATAACCTGATCGATTGGCATCATATCCACGGCATTATTCATACCAGCCGTGCTGAAACCGCGGTACTGGCAACGACCTTCTTCGCCACGCTGTTCCTGGAGCTGGAGTTTGCCATCTATGCCGGTGTGATGCTCTCGCTGGTGCTCTACCTGAACCGTACCTCCCGTCCGAGGATTACGACCATGGCACCGGATCACAATGAAATTAATCGTCCGATGGTCAATGTGAGCCGCTATCAGGTTGAGCAGTGTCCGCAGCTGCGCATCGTGCGCATGGACGGTTCGCTGTTCTTCGGTGCGGTGAGTAACGCGTCCGGACAGTTCCGCCATTTCACCGAAGAGGCGCCGGAGCAGAAACATCTCCTGGTGTTGGGGCACTCAATGAATTTCGTCGACATTGCCGGTGCCGAGTGGCTGATTCAGGAGGGGCAGCGTTTGGCCAAGCTGGGGGGCGGCCTTTACCTGTGTAACCTCAAGGAGGGGGTAGCCGAGTTTCTGAAGAAGGCCGGGGTCATTGATGCCCTGGGAGAAGACCACTTCTTCGATTCAAAGAGTGAGGCTATCCAGACCATCTTCCTCAGGCTCCAGCGCGAGACCTGCAAGCAGTGCGAACGGCGCATCTTCCAGGAGTGCCAAAGCGTGCCGGCGGTGAGAAAGGTCGCTTAAGCGGAGTCATGCAAAGGGTGCAGCAATTGCGCCCTTTGTTCTCATTTTATCCACCCAGCTGCAATGGCGGCTCGCTAAGACGCTGTTGCTGTTCCCGCAGGATTAATACCTGCTCCTCCCAGTATTTGACAGTATTGAACCAGGGAAAGGCCATGATAAAAGCCGGGTCGTTCCAGCGCCGCGCCAGCCAGGCAGCATAATGGAGGAGCCTAAGGGTGCGTAATGGTTCGATTAGGGCTAGCTCGCGACGATCGAAATCAAAAAACTCCTCGTAGCCGGCCAGGACTTCCTCCAGCTGAAGACACATTTGGGATGGGGTACCGCTGAGCAGCATCCAGAGATCCTGCACTGCCGGTCCCATGCGGCTGTCATCGAGATCGACCAGGTGAGCGCCAGTATCCGTCCACAGAATGTTTCCGGGATGAAAGTCGCCATGAAGGCGAATGGCGGCATATGGCGTGGCGGCAAAGCGTGAGTGCACCGTGTGAAGGAGATCCTGCGCCAGAGCACGGTACTCGCCTTGTACCTCACGTGGCAGAAAGTCATTAGCGATCAGGAACTCAAGGCTCTCGTCGCCGAAGTGACCGGGTGTGAGGGCGGGGCGCTGTTCGAAGGGCCGGCTGGCACCAACCGCATGGATGCGGCCGAGAAACTGTCCCAAGCGGTATTGGGTGTCCGGATCTTCCAGCTCAGGGCTGCGACCGCCCCGTCGCGGGAACAGGGCAAAGCGAAAACCGGCGAAGTGACGCAAGGTCTGGCCGTGGCGGTCAGCCAGTGGTGCGACCACCGGGATCTCCAGCGCCGCCAGCTCCAGAGCGAAGTCGTGCTCCTCCTGGATCTGGCCGTCGCTCCAGCGACCCGGGCGGTAGAATTTGCCGATCAGAAATCCGGCGTGTTCTTCGCCGATTTGGTAAACCCGGTTTTCATAACTGTTCAGGGCAAGGAGCGAACCGGTCGGCAGGTAACCAGCCGCTTCGACGGCGTCGAGGATGGTATCGGGGGTGAGGGCATCATAAGGGTGTGACATGAGATATGGCCGCTGCGCTTTGGCTGGGGATTATAGAGGGTTTCACTCCTTTGTGCCCGGCGAACCGTAAGCGGTTTCATCTTGCGGTGACAGCCTATCGCCCCTAGCTGGTCCAGTTCCCTGCAATGCAGGTCTGGTTGCAGGTGATTTTCCCTTTGTAGCTGCTATCCTCGTCATTGAGACCGACAGGACACAGGGAATAACTGTTTTTCCCCCCCTGTTTTGCCGCATACATGGCATGGTCGGCCAGTTGTATCAGGTTGTCGATATTGTTCGCGCAATCCGGGTAAAGCGTAATGCCAATGCTGACGCCAATTTTGCAGCAGTAGTCCTTGATGGTAAACGGGATGGATAAGGTATCGATAATCTTGTTAGCGACGACACCCACGTCACGCCCTAGTCCAATCTGCGGCAACACCGCCACAAATTCATCGCCACCGAAACGGGCAACGAAATCGCTGCCACGTAGGACCGCGCGTAGACGAGTGGCGGTCTGGCGCAGCAGCTCATCTCCCGCTTCATGGCCGAAGGTGTCGTTGATAGGCTTGAAGTTGTCCAGGTCGATAAAGAGCACGGCAAGACGGGAATTATCACGGTTTGTCTGGGCGAGCATCTGCGGCAGGTGGGTATAAAAGGCGGTGCGGTTGGGAAGGCCGGTGAGCGGATCGTTGTGGGCAAGCTGTTGCAGCTCTTCCTGTATCTTATGCAGTGAGGCTTCGGCCTTGCTGCGTATCGATTCATAAATGAAAACCATCATCCCGACGGTGGCCGTACTGGCGAGGACCAGCGCAATGGCCGGGGTGCTGTACGGTGTCTGCAGCAGATTAAGGTTTTGCAGCAGCATCAGTCCCAGCAAGACACCAAGCAGGGCACCAAGCCAGATCGCTCCCTTGATTTTTCCCTTGAAAAAAAAGGCGAGCGGCGGGAATGTCGCATACCAGATGAACGCCGTGTTCTGGAACATACCGTTGATGAGCATGGCGGTCAGCATGACCAGCATGGTAAGCAGAATGACGGTCGCGGCAAGGCAAGCATTTAGCGTCTTGCGCAGCAAGATCACATTGAGAATAACAAGGGCGCAAATGACAGCCAGGAAACCAGCCATACCATTGTTCCCGACAGCATGTTCAATCAGAACCCCGGTAAAAATATTCGCCGTACCAATCAGGGTGAAGGCGTTGATGTAGAGAATTTCGGCGCTAGCATCACCGGACTGTCCGCTATGGAGGTAATTGAGAAAGCCGCGTCTTACCGCGTTCGCGCCGCGCTGGAACGGTGAAGAAGAATTCCATTTCGATGTGTCCATACACTTATACCTGATAATGCGACTAACATCCCGCTTGCCCAGTGTAGCCTCCCGCGGTGCGGTACTCAACTTCCGCGAGGGGAGTTGCGCCTTGAGGGAGTCTGTTATTCTATGTTTTTGAAATCGCAAATCGGGACAAGCTGAATACTTGGCCGTCCCGGCCCAGAGTCAATAAAACCGAGATCCCCCCAGAGGTGAGAGATGATTGAGCCCAATCCCCTGCTGCAAATGGATGACTTGCCGCCATTCAATGCCATTCGGCCAGAGCATGTCGAAGCGGCCATTGATAGTGTGCTGGCGGAAAATCGCGCCGAGGTGGAGCAGTTGCTGAAAGCGGAAGGCGGTTATCGCTGGAACAACCTGGTGGCGCCGCTGGAAGCCCTGGATGATCGGCTCAGTCGCCTCTGGTCACCGGTCTCGCACATGAACTCCGTGGTCAACAATCCCGAACTGCGTGAGGCCTACGAGGCGTGCCTGCCCAAGCTCTCGGACTATGCCACTGAAATGGGACAGAACGAGCGCCTCTATCAGGCCTTCGAAGCGATTCGCGCAAGTGACGAATATGCCACCCTGAATACCGCACAGCAGAAGGTGATAGAGAATACCCTGCGCGACTTTCGTCTCTCCGGTGTCGCCCTGCCCGAAGCGCAGAAGGTGCGCTACAAGGAACTGAAGGCAGAGCTATCCAAACTGACCACAAAATTCAGTAACAACCTGCTCGATGCCACCAATGCCTGGCACAAACTGATTACTGATGAATCCGGCATCGCCGGACTTCCCGAGTCGAGCAAGGGGATGCTTCAGCAGGCCGCCGAGCGTGAGGGCCAGCAGGGTTGGCGCATGACCCTGGAGTTTCCGAGCTATTTTGCCGTGATGACCTATGCCGATGATCGCTCGCTGCGCGAGGAGGTTTATCAGGCCTATGTCACCCGCGCCTCTGACAGAGGACCGGATGCCGGCAAGTGGGATAACAGCGAGGTGATGGAGCAGATCCTCGCTATCCGCCACGAGTTGGCGCAGCTGCTCGGATTTCAAAACTATGCCGAACGATCGCTGGCTACCAAGATGGCCGAGGAACCGCAGCAGGTGCTCGATTTTCTACGCGACCTGGCCGCTCGTTCGCTCGCGCTGGCCAGGGAGGATCTGGCAGAGGTGCATGAATATGCCCGCGAGCAACACGGGTTGGTGGAACTCCAGCCATGGGACCTGAGTTACTACAGCGAGAAATTGCGCCAGGCCAAGTACGCCATCTCCCAGGAGGATCTCAAGCCCTATTTCCCGGAAGAGCGCGTCGTTGATGGGCTGTTCGAGGTCGTCAACAGGCTTTACGGGCTCGGTATTCGCGAAGTGAAGGGCATCCCGGTCTGGCATGAGGATGTCCGGTTCTTCGAGATTTACGACAACCGGGATGTGCTGCGCGGGCGTTTCTATCTCGACCTCTATGCCCGGCCGAAGAAGCGCGGCGGGGCGTGGATGGATGAGTGCATCGTGCGCCGGGCGCGCGAGGACGGCAGCGTGCAGGTGCCGACCGCCTATCTGGTGTGCAATTTCGCGCCGCCGGTGGGCAGCGATCCGGCGCTCTTTACCCACGATGAGGTGCAGACCCTGTTCCATGAGTTCGGCCATGGCCTGCACCACATGATGACCCGCATCGACACCGCCGGGGTGGCCGGGATCAACGGCGTACCCTGGGATGCGGTGGAATTGCCGAGCCAGTTCATGGAGAACTGGTGCTGGGAGCGCGAGGCGCTGGACCTCATCGCCGGTCACTACCAGAGCGGCGAGAAGTTACCGCAGGCACTGTACGACAAGATGATGGCGGCGAAGAATTTCCAGGCCGGGATGCAGATGATGCGCCAGCTGGAGTTTGCCCTGTTCGATTTTCGCCTGCACCTGGAGTACCAGCCGGAAGAGGGCGGACGGATTCAGCAGATCCTCGATGAGGTGCGTGCCGAGGTGTCGGTGGTCCATCCGCCCGAGTACAACCGTTTCCAGCACGGCTTCTCCCACATCTTCGCCGGCGGTTACGCCGCGGGATATTACAGCTACAAGTGGGCCGAGGTGCTCTCTGCCGACGCGTTCTCCCGGTTTGAGGAGGAGGGGATCTTTAATAGCGAAACTGGTCTCGCCTTCCTCGAAACGGTGCTGGAGCAGGGCGGCAGCCGCGAGCCGATGGACCTGTTTATCGAATTCCGAGGCCGCAAGCCGACCATCGATGCTCTGCTGCGCCATAGTGGCATTGCTGCGTAGTAGAGTAAGCTCAGTAGGTCGGATTAGCGTAAGCGTAATCCGACGGTTGCCAGTATGTTGTTGGGTTACAGCCTATGGCCTAACCCGACCTGCATCTGGTGATAAGAGAATGTGTATTTCTTGAATGCTTATGCCTTCGCGCCCTTCGTCGTGAAATGCTTTTCACTGCGATGAAAGGATTTATACATTGAAAATCGCCTCCTGGAATGTCAATTCACTCAACGTGCGCCTGCCGCAGGTGCTGCAATGGCTTGAGTCAGAGCAGCCGGATGTGTTGGCACTGCAGGAGACCAAGCTGAGCGATGACAAGTTTCCGGCGGCCGAGATTGAGGCAGCGGGTTATCAGGTGGCCTATGCCGGGCAGAAGACCTATAACGGAGTGGCGCTACTGAGCAAGGCGCCAATTAAGGAAGTGATCACCGATATCCCTGGCCTGGACGACACACAACGCCGCATCCTTGGCGCAACCATCGATGGGGTACGCGTGCTCAATCTCTATGTGGTCAATGGCCAGGAGGTGGGTTCGGAGAAGTATGACTATAAACTCGACTGGCTGGGACGGATCCATGAGTATCTCAGGGAAGACCTGAAGCACCATACGGATTATGTCGTGCTGGGTGACTTTAATATCGCCCCTGCCGATGAGGATGTATATAACCCCGAAGCCTGGCAAGAGCGCATACTCTGCAGTACGCACGAGCGCGAGGCGCTGCAGCGTATTCTGGCGCTGGGGTTTCGCGACAGCTTCAGACTGTTCGAACAGGAAGCTGATATCTATAGCTGGTGGGATTATCGAATGGGGGCGTTTCGCCGGAATATGGGACTGCGTATTGATCTCATCCTGGCCAGCAAGGCGATGGCGGAGCAGTGTCGTGCTTCCCGTGTGGACAAGACGCCACGTGGCTGGGATCGTCCTTCGGATCATGCCCCTGTGATCGCAGAATTCGACAGGGAATAATCATGATGGAGCTATTGATCCAGGTGGTGGAGCAACTCATGGCCATGGTGCCGAAGCTGGTCACGGCATTGGTGATCTTTCTTGCCTTCTGGCTGCTGGCACTGCTCTCCCGCATGTTGATTCGCCGTCTTGCCAGACATCGGGACATGGCGATGCAGAATATTTTTCGCCTGATTCAGCAATTAATTTATGCCAGCCTGCTACTGCTCGGGCTGGTTACCTCACTCGGAACCGTGGGGGTCAATGTCGCGGCACTGGTGACCAGTCTGGGTCTGGCCGGTTTCGCCATTGGTTTTGCTCTGAAAGACGCTCTGTCAAATTTGATTTCCGGTGTCATGTTACTGCTTTATCGGCCTTTTCAGGTGGGCGATGAGATCGTCGTCATTGGCCATGAGGGAAAGGTGATCGCGATTGACCTGCGTTACACCACCCTGCAACTGGAGGGTAGCCAGGTATTCATACCCAACAGCAAGCTGTTTACCGAAAGCGTGGTCAAAAAGGAGGGAAGTTAAAAGTTTAAAGTTGAAAGAAGCGCAATCGATTACAGAGCCTAGAAACTTTGAACTTTCAACTTTCAACCTTGAACTGCTTCAAAGCCAGTTGGTTAGCATGACGCCGATACCGATGCGGTTGCTGTAGTGGTTGTAGTCGAGCAGCGATTCACCGTAGCCATTGAAGATCTGAACGTAGCCATTGAGGCGATCCTTGATGGGGAAGGTGTAGTCCAGCTGGACCGCGCCGCGGTTATCGCTTTGCAGGTTGTTGCGCAGCATGATGCCGAAGGAGTGTTCACGGTAGAGTTGCAGCGCCCGCAGTTCAAAGTTCCCTAGATAGTCCTCGATATCCGGATTGTCATCGCTTTCCTCGGGCTCAGGAATCCGCCACCACGGTTTGAGGCTTATATAGAAGTCATCTTTTTCCAGGATGAAGTCGAGCATGACCCGGTTCCAGCTGCGGGAAAGCGGCTCGGTTTGGCCATTCGACTGGTGGTTGAACGCGAGCCCGACCATCCGCCCATGCAGACCGAACACCCGGTAGCTGGCCGGCAGCGTTACCAGCAGTTCCGGTTCATAGTTAGTCTCGCGGAATGGTGCAGAATAGTTGCCGTTATAGGCCTGCCAGTAGGATTGCTGAGTGTAGCCGAAGGAGAGGAAGCCCTCGCCGAACAGCAGCCCCTTGACCAGCGGTACCTTGAAGCTGAACTGGAACTTGGTTTCATTGTGCTCGGGTACAATGGGAGAGGCCAAAGTCTCGTAAGGGGCGTCATTGACCCGGCTGTTATGGCTGAGCGGCAGAATGTAACTGGGGCGGTGAGGGATAATGGCAAAGGGGTTGTCTCTAAGCTCCCATTCCAGTTCCATCCGTCGATCGATGGCGGACCCCTCCTCTTCGGCGGCAGTTGCACCGGCCACGACGGTGAAAAGGAGCAGCGCAAGCACGAAATTGTGATAGCTAAGCGGTTTCATTCACGACAGGTTTTGTGATTGAACGATGGCTGCATTCTCCCATGGTGGGGCAGTTTTGACGATGATGGCCAGTATTATTTGTGACGGTCATTTGCACCCGCTACCCTACCTTACGCATAATCCGCCTATCCGAACAGGCAAGAATTCCAATGAACTATAAAGATCTGCGCGATTTTATCCAGCAACTGGAGGCCCGAGGCCAGCTCAAACGTATCCGCACCGAAGTCGATCCCTACCTGGAGATGACCGAGATCGCCGATCGCACCCTGCGTGCCGGCGGCCCGGCGCTGCTGTTCGAGAATCCGAAGGGCTCGACGATTCCTCTGCTCGCCAACCTGTTTGGTACCCCGGAGCGGGTGGCCATGGGGATGGGGGAGGAGTCGGTCGAGGCACTGCGCGAGGTGGGCAAGCTGCTTGCCTACCTCAAGGAACCTGAGCCGCCCAAGGGACTGAAGGACGCCATCGAAAAGCTGCCAGTGTTCAAGAAGGTGCTGCACATGTCACCCAAGGTGGTGAAGAAGGCGCCGTGCCAGGAGGTGGTGCTGGAGGGCGATGAGGTAGACCTCGGCAAACTGCCGATCC
>JBFEWO010000005.1:0-42136 GCA_041546305.1 Thiohalomonadaceae bacterium
CCGCTGAAGCGGGCATCCAACTCCACCAGCTGGTTACCCAGCTGCAGGTTTTGTACCGCAGAAGGATTGATGTTAAGAACGATCTTTCCACCTTCGACAAACTGTTGCGGTACCACCACCGCCTCATCTTCCGCATTGACCAGGATGTAAGGTGTCTGTCCATTGTCGATGATCCACTCATACAATGCGCGGATCAGATATGGCCTGCTAGGTGACATCATTTGAATCTGCTCGAAATTGGTACAAGAGGAAAGGTCTCTCCTGCACAATTTGATCTTCAGTCGCGCATTTCCCGCTCGGCTTCCGTCAGGCTGGCCTGGAAAGACTCACGAGTAAAAATGCGTTCGGCATAACTCAGCAGCGACGCTGCCTGTTTGGGTAAAACGATATTCAGTGCCGGCAAACGCCACAACAGGGGCGCCAGTGCACAATCGACCAGGGAGAACTCATCGCTCAGGAAATAGGGCTTCTGTTCGAAAATCGGGCTTACCATGACAAGATTGTCACGGATGTCCTTTTTTGCCTTGGCCGCAGCTTTCTCACCACCATTCAGCACGATATCGAGCTGACTGTAAAGATCCGCCTCAATCCGATGGAGCATTAAACGATTGTTGGCACGGGATACCGGATCGACAGGCATCAACGGTGGATGCGGAAAACGCTCATCCAGGTACTCCATGATCACCTGCGAGTCATACAGTACGAGTTCGCGATCAACCAGCGTGGGCACTGTATTGTAGGGATTGAGGTCAATCAGGTCTTCTGGCAGATTCGCTGCGTCAACAGGCACGATATCGACATTAATACCCTTCTCGGCCAGGACAATGCGGACCCGATGGCTGTAAACATCGGTATCACCGGAAAACAGCGTCATTACAGAGCGTCGGTTAGCCACCACACCCATCTCAATCTCCTGAATAACAAGTTTTAAAACAAAGAGGGGGGCACCCAGGCCCCCCTCAAAGAAATCCTTGCCCCGTTGCCGCTTAGCGACTTTACGGGGCGCGGCCCGGCTGGCTATTTTACCACAACCAAACCGGTTTCAGGATTTTAGTGGATATCTTTCCAGTATTCCTTCTTCAGTGCGTAGGCAAAGACGAAGAAAATGGCCAGGAACAGAAGTACCCAGATGCCAAGACGCTGGCGCTCGAGCTTGATCGGCTCACCGGTGTATGTCAGGAAGGCGGTCAGGTCACGTGCTGCCTGGTCATACTCGTCCTCGCTCATCTTGCCTGGCTTGACGATCTCGTAACCGGTTATCACGGTCTTCTCATTGCCCTCGTGATCCACTTCGGTCTTGGTAATAGCCTTCTTCATCCCCTCCAGCTCCCACAACACATGTGGCATGCCCACTTCCGGGAACACCGCGTTGTTCACGCCGAAGGGGCGCTTCTCGTCAATATAGAAGGTCTTCAGGTAGGTATAGATGAAATCAACCCCACGAGCACGAGTAATCACGCTCAGGTCCGGAGGAGGGTTACCGAACCAACGCTTGGCATCACCCTGCGGCATGGCAATGGTCATGGTCTCACCCACCTTCTCTCCAGCGAACATCAGGTTCTCTTTAACCTGCTCATCGGTCAGGCCGATATCGCGACCCATACGATTGTAGCGCTGATAAGCGGCCGAGTGGCAGCTCAGGCAGTAGTTAACGAACAGCTTGGCACCGCGCTGCAGGGAAGCCTTATCGCTCAGGTCGATATTGGCATGCTCCAGGTGCGGGCCTGCTCCGGCTGCCATCACGGCACCCGGCAATGCAAACATCAGTGCAATAATCAGTTTTTTCATTCTGTCACCCTCTCCGGAACCGGCTTGGTCTTTTCAAACTTCGGAATGATCGCCAGTGCAGCGAAGAACACGAAGTAGTAGATGGTGCCGATCTGCGCCAGCAGCTTATACAGGTCGGTGGTCGGTTTCATACCGAGATAGCCCAGCATGATGAAGTCGGCCACGAACAGGAACAGCAGCACCTTAAAGCACAGGCCACGGTAGCGAATGGACTTGACCGGGCTGCGATCGATCCAGGGCAGGAAGAACAGGATCACAACCGCCGCACCCATTGCTAACACACCCGGGAACGCGGAACCGGCAATGGAAGGTACCGCACGCAGAATGGCGTAGAACGGGGTGAAGTACCAGACCGGAGCGATATGCGCCGGGGTTTTCAACGGGTTGGCCGGTTCAAAGTTCGGATGCTCAATGAAGAAGCCGCCCATTTCAGGTGCGAAGAAGACGATGGCAAAGAAGACCATCAGGAACACGACCACGCCAACGATGTCCTTAACCGTGTAATAGGGGTGGAAGGGGATACCGTCGAGCGGTTTGCCATCAGGGCCCTTGTTCTTCTTGATCTCGACGCCATCAGGGTTATTGGAGCCAACCTCGTGCAGCGCGATGAGGTGAGCGACCACCAGACCGACCAGTACCAGCGGCACAGCAATGACGTGGAAAGCGAAGAAGCGGTTCAGGGTGGCGTCAGAGACAACGAAGTCACCACGAATCCACAGGGACAGCTCATCACCGACAAAGGGCACAGCGGCAAACAGGTTAACGATAACCTGGGCCCCCCAGTAGGACATCTGACCCCAAGGCAGCAGGTAACCGAAGAAAGCCTCAGCCATCAGTGCTAGGTAGATAAGGCAGCCGAAGATCCATATCAGCTCACGCGGTGCCTTGTAGGAACCGTACATCAGGCCGCGGAACATGTGCAGATAAACCACCGCGAAGAAGGCGGAAGCGCCGGTGGAGTGGGCATAACGAATGACCCAGCCCCAGTCCACATCACGCATGATGTATTCGACGGAACCGAATGCCAGGTTGGCATCGGGCTTGTAGCTCATGGTCAGGAAGATACCGGTAACAATCTGGATAACCAGTACCAGCAGAGCCAGAGAACCGAAGAAGTACCAAAAGTTGAAGTTCTTCGGTGCGTAGTACTCAGAGAGGTGTTCCTTCCACATCTTGGTCAGCGGGAAGCGGGCATCCACCCAGCCCAGCAGTTTCATCATGCTGTTCATTATGCTGCGCCTCCATCGTCACCCACCAGGATCTGAGTCTCGCTCAAGAACATATACGGCGGTACTTCGAGGTTCTTCGGAGCGGGCACGCCGGAGTAGACGCGGCCGGCCAGGTCGAAGCGTGAACCGTGGCAGGGGCAGAAGAAGCCGCCCTTCCACTCCGGCCCCAGATCCGCCGGTGCGATATCGGGACGGTAGGTCGGGGAGCAGCCAAGGTGGGTACAGATACCGACCAGCACAAGGAACTCTTTGTGATCCTCACGGGTACGGAGCGAATTCTTGGCGTATTCCGGCTGCTGATTGGATGCATCGCTGGTCGGATCCAGCAGCTGGTCATCCAGGGTCGGCAAATCCTTGATGTTCTGCTCAGTACGGCGAACAATCCAAACGGGCTTGCCGCGCCACTCGACGGTCATCATCTGACCCGGTTCCAGTTTGCTCACATCAGCTTCCACCGGTGCTCCGGCAGCTTGTGCACGCGCACTGGGCAACATGGACATCACAAACGGGGTAACAGCGTAACCTGCACCGACAGCACCAACAACAGTGGTGGCTGCGGTCAGGAAACGGCGTCGACCCTTATCTACGCCTTCTGTGCTCATTAAGCCTCTCCCAACAATAAAAGACTCGGTAAAAAAAACCGTTGTTGCGCGCTGACAGGAGCGCGCGGACCGCGCTAGCGCGCAGGGCGACGAATTAAGAAAATAAGAAAATACTTATCTTCCGCGGCTAATCAGCCATATAGTTTCGTACATATAGCGCTACTAGGTCAAGCCGACCAGCTGCTCCCAACTAGACCGGGTTTGCAATATCAACAAAATGATTTTCCAGAGAAAAATACTCGGATAAATGCTCGCCTAATGCTTTTACTCCATAGCGCTCCGTCGCATGGTGGCCAGCAGCAAGGTAATGAATTCCCAGTTCGCGAGCACTATGTACGGTATGCTCTGAAATCTCGCCACTGATGAAAGCATCCAACCCCAGAGAGGCGGCCTGTTCCAGATAATCTTGCGCGGCACCACTACACCACCCGATACGCTTCACTGGCCTGTGCCCTCCCTTGACCAGCAATGGTTCCCGTTGCAAGGTACGTGCGAGGTGGTCTGACAGCGCTTCTGCGGAAAGGGCTTTCGGTAACTCACCCATCATGGCGATGCCGCCCTGCGGACCGGAGCCGAAGCGCCCCTCTATGGTTACTCCCCAGAGCTGAGCCAATTGGGCGTTATTCCCTAACTCGGCATGGCCATCCAGTGGCAGGTGATAGGCCGCGAGGGAAATATTGTTCAATAACAGGGCCCTGATGCGTCGCTGCTTCATTCCGACAATACAGGGATCTTCCCCCTTCCAGAAAAAACCATGGTGGACTAACAGCAGGTCTGCCCCCCTATCGACCGCGGCATCGATTAAAGCCTGTGAGGCACTCACGCCGGTCACGATTGTTCGCACTTCTTCGCACCCTTCGACCTGTAGGCCATTGGGGCAATAATCCTGATAATCACCGGCATTAAGCAATGCATCGGTATAAGACAACAATTCATTCAAGCGCACCATGCGTTTGATTCCTCCTTCGGCTAAGATAGCCCTTTTTCACCGCTCAATACGGAGCGAACCGATGAAAGTACACAAACCGATCGTTTTCCTGTTTCAATCCATCACCGTCGGTCTGGCCATCGCATTTCTGGTGGTAGTGTGGCACCCGGAGCTTCTGGACAATGGTAATAAGGTGGTCGAGTTCATTGAAAGCAGCCCTGTCACCACAACACCAGGCGCGCATGCCTCCGGCTCGGTATCCTACGCTGAGGCTGTCGAGATTGCAGCTCCCTCTGTGGTCAACATCCACAGCCGCAAAACGGTGATCCAGTCCAGTCCATTGTTCGATGATCCCTTCTTCCGCCGCTTTTTCGGTGAGCAGTTCGGCATCGGGCCACAGAAACGCGAGGAGACCTCCCTCGGATCTGGTGTTATTGTCAGCCCCCAAGGATTTATTCTCACCAATAATCATGTCATCGAAGGGGCTGATGAGATTCGTGTCGGCCTGCGCGATGGCCGCAGTGCAGAAGCCACGATAGTCGGTACCGATACCGAAGCGGACCTTGCCGTCCTAAAAATTGAACTTGGTGATTTGCCAACGATCACTCTGGGGGATTCCGACAGCCTGCGTGTCGGTGATGTGGTGATGGCCATCGGCAACCCCTTTGGGGTCGGGCAGACGGTCACTCTCGGCATCACTAGTGCCACCGGTCGCAGTGAACTTGGCATCAGCACCTTTGAGAACTTTATCCAGACCGATGCAGCGATCAATCCCGGCAACTCCGGCGGCGCCCTGATCACGGCCCGAGGTGAACTGATTGGGATCAATACGGCCATCTTCAGCCGCAGCGGCGGCTCCCAGGGGATAGGTTTTGCCATCCCCGTGAGCCTGGCAAAAGACAGCATGTCGCAGATTGTAGAGAAGGGGTATGTCAGCCGTGGCTGGCTCGGTATCGAGATTCAGGAACTGACGCCGCAATTAGCCGAATCCTTCGGCATTCGGGGTGAGCAAGGGGTTATTGTCGCAGGGGTGTTGCGTGGCGGTCCGGCTGACCAGGCAGGCCTGCAGCCCGGAGACATTGTCACCCGTCTCAACGGCAAGCCCATTGGCAGTGCCCGTTCAGCCCTTAACGCGATAGCACAGACAGCACCTGGGCAAAAACTGGAGGTTGTTGGACTGCGAAACGGCAAACCCCTGGAGCTCAAAGCCACCGTCGCAGAGCGGCCACAGCAGCCGTAAATCAGTTAGAACTTCAAGGTTCAATGCTCAAGGGGGAGCATTCCTCCCCCTGCGCTGCAGGATACTCGACCCGAGCCAACAGTTCGGGACCTTTCTTAATTTTTCTGTATTGTTTCCCGCGCAAAGCGTGGGAACGATTGAAATCGCGGCAGATGCCGCTCCTACCTTGAACCTGGAACCGACTGCCTTGGCCCGCCGCTAGCGGTGCTACTCGGATTTCAGGATCTCGCCTAACGCGGCCAACAGCGCAGCATTATCCTCCGGCCGCCCCACAGTGATCCGAAGGTACTGATCAATGCGTGGCAAGCGGAAATGCCGCACGACGATCCCTCGCTCGCGCAGCTTGACGGCCAGCTCGCCAGCATCGTGTTGCGGATGGCTGGCAAAGAGGAAGTTAGCAGCTGACGGCGGGATCCGGAAACCCAGTTCGGTCAACCCCTGTACCAGCCACTCACGCCCTTCCATCACAGCCTGCCGAGTCCGATCAAAATATTCGCGGTCCTCGATGGCTGCGGCGGCGCCAACGATGGCGAGCCGGTCCAGCGGATAGGAGTTGAAACTGTCTTTCACTCTCTCCAACGCCTGAATCAATTCAGGATGCCCAAGGGCAAAGCCCACGCGCAGACCCGCCAGTGAGCGCGATTTGGAGAAGGTTTGCGTAACCAGCAGATTGGTATAGCTGTTGATCAGCCTAACGGCACTTTCGCCACCGAAATCCACATAGGCCTCATCAACCACCACTACCGAATCAGTAGTACGCTGCAGCAGCCACTCGATGTCATCCAGCGGCAGCAGACGGCCGGTTGGCGCATTCGGATTAGGGAAGATGATGCCAGCATTGGACTTCAGGTAGTCACTGACACGTACTTCAAACTCCTCGCCCAGTGGCACCGTTTCATAGTCAATCCCATACAGTCCGCAATAAACCGGGTAAAAGCTGTAGGTGATATCCGGGAACAATAACGGTGCCGGGTGCTGAAAAAGGCCATGAAAAACATGGGCAAGGACCTCATCAGATCCGTTTCCGACAAACACCTGCTCAACGGTCAGCCCGTAATACTCCGCCAGAGCCTCCCGCAGTTGCATGGCAGTCGGGTCAGGGTAGAGGCGCAGACTGTCATTGACCTCTGCGGTAATAGCTGCAAGCACCCGAGGCGAAGGGCCATAGGGATTCTCATTGGTGTTCAGCTTTATGAGATTCTTGATCTTGGGCTGCTCGCCGGGCACGTAGGGCGACAGCTGATGGACCACCGGACTCCAGTAGCGGCTCATTGGATCAGGTGCCTATGACTTGATGCGGTATTCTGCGGAACGGGCGTGGGCCGTCAGTCCCTCGCCTCGAGCCAGAGCCGAGGCGGTCTTGCCAAGTTCCGAGGCGCCATCCGCCGAACACATGATGAGGCTGGAGCGCTTTTGGAAGTCGTAGACCCCTAGCGGTGAGCTAAAGCGGGCAGTGCGCGAGGTGGGCAAAACATGGTTGGGACCAGCGCAGTAATCGCCCAGCGCCTCGGCAGTATAACGCCCCATAAAGATCGCGCCGGCGTGACGTATCTTTGGTGCCAGCGTCAGCGGCTCCTCCACCGACAGTTCCAGGTGTTCAGGAGCGATGAAATTGGCCACTTCCACCGCTTCATCCATATCACGAACCTTGATCAACGCACCGCGTTCCTGGATAGAGGTGATAATGATCTTGCTACGCTCCATCGTTGGCAGCAGTCTCGCGATGCTCTCAACGACCTTGTCAAGGAAGGTTGCGTCAGGGGAAACTAGGATCGACTGTGCATCCTCATCGTGTTCGGCCTGGGAGAAGAGGTCCATGGCGATCCAGTCCGGATCGGTCTTGCCGTCACACACCACCAGGATCTCGGAGGGTCCGGCGATCATGTCGATACCGACCGTGCCGAATACCATGCCCTTGGCGGTGGCGACAAAGATGTTACCGGGGCCAACGATCTTGTCGACCTGCGGCACCGTTTCAGTGCCATAGGCAAGCGCGGCGACCGCCTGAGCCCCACCAATGGCAAATACCCGGTCAACCCCGGCCACAGCGGCGGCAGCCAATACCAGTTCGTTGACCTCACCGTCCGGTGTTGGCACCACCATGATCAATTCGCGTACTCCTGCCACCTTGGCCGGAATCGCGTTCATCAACACAGAAGAGGGGTAGGCCGCCTTGCCGCCAGGTACATACAGACCGGCGCGATCCAGCGGTGTCACCTGCTGGCCGAGTAAAGTGCCGTCGGCTTCGGTATAGGACCAGGAATCCTGTTTTTGGTGTTCATGGTAGCTTCTGACCCGTGCAGCCGAGAGTTCCAGCGCCTCGCGCTCCATGGCGGGGATGTTCTCCAGGGCTTGCTGAAGGCGCGCCTGCGGGATCTCCAATTCAGCCATCGATACAGCATTCATGCGATCAAAGCGGTTGGTGTACTCAAGTACCGCGGCATCACCACGCTCACGCACGGCAGCCAGGATCTCACGCACAATGGCGTTAACCTTGTCATCGGAAACCCCTTCCCACGCCAACAGTTTCTCCAGCGCCGGCCAGAATTCATCACTTGTAGTATCGAGTCGGGTGATATCAACCATGGTTAGATCTTCCGCGTATATGTCGTCTTACCAAGAATGGTGCGAGGAATTGTACGTGTTTACGGCGGTCGTAAACAGGGGATCAGGCCCGGCGATTCTTCTCGACCGCCTCAGCAATACGATCAATGAAGGACTGTACACGCTCGTGTTTCATCTTCATCGAGGCCTTGTTGACGACCAGACGGGAGCTGACGTCGGCGATGTGTTCCAGTGGTTCCAGTCCGTTGGCCTTGAGGGTATTGCCGGTATCGACGAGATCGACAATGCGGTCAGCCAGACCGACCAGTGGCGCCAGCTCCATCGAACCATAGAGCTTGATGATCTCCACCTGCTTGCCGAGCCCGGCATAATAGCGCCGCGTGGAATTGACAAACTTGGTGGCGATTTTCATCCGCCCGGTTGACGGCTCGCCTATTCCGACGGGGCCTGCCACCATCAGGCGGCATTTGGCAATATTCAGATCCAGCGGTTCGTATAGCCCTTCCCCGCCGTGCTCCATCAACACATCCTTACCCGCCACGCCGAGGTCAGCGGCGCCGTATTCCACATAAGTTGGCACATCGGAGGCTCGGATGATCACCAGCTTCACATCCTCCTGGTTGGTATCCAGGATCAGCTTGCGACTTTTCTCCGGATCATCCAGCGGCACGATACCGGCGTGGGCCAGTAGCGGCAGGGTCTCCTTGAAGATACGCCCTTTGGACAGGGCGATAGTCAGGGTTGTGTTCATGGCATGACATCCATCATCACAGGACCTTCAAAATGCTTCTCCGGCACACGGCGGATGCGCGCTCCGAGCTGGGACAATTTCTCTTCGATACACTCGTAACCGCGATCGATATGGTAGATCCGATCGACCACCGTCTCCCCCTCGGCAACCAACCCGGCCAGCACCAGGCTGGCAGAGGCGCGCAAGTCCGTGGCCATAACCGGAGCGCCGGTGAGTCTTTCGATCCCGGTGGTGATGGCAGTGTTGCCCTCCAGATGGATATCCGCTCCCATGCGTTGCAGCTCCTGCACATGCATGAAACGATTCTCGAAGACGGTTTCCACGATTTTGCCGCTTCCCTCGGCAATACAGTTCAAAGCCGTGAACTGTGCCTGCATGTCCGTGGGAAAATCCGGATAGGGTGCCGTTTCCAGGTCCACCGCCTTGGGGCGCCGACCGTGCATGTCGAGACTGATCCAGTCCTCCCCGCACTCAATGTCGGCACCGGCCTCTCGCAGCTTGTCCAGTACGGTATCAAGCAAATCGGGGCGGGTATCCTTGAGCTTGACCTTACCGCCAGTAATTGCCGCAGCGACCAAGTAGGTACCGGTTTCGATGCGATCAGGCAGGACACAATAACGCCCACCGTGCAGCCGCTCGACCCCTTCAATGGTCATGATCGACGTCCCGGCGCCGCTGATGCGTGCACCAAGACTATTGAGGAAATTCGCAAGATCCACCACCTCAGGCTCTCGGGCGGCGTTCTTTATCACTGTAGTTCCCTCGGCCAGGGTAGCCGCTATCATCAGGTTTTCAGTGCCAGTGACGGTGACCAGTTCCAGATCAAGGACAGCTCCCTGCAAGCGTTTGCCATGGGTGGTGGCCTTGATGTAGCCATTTTCCACCTTGATATCGGCACCCATGGCGCGCAAACCTTCGATATGGATATTGACCGGACGTGAACCAATAGCACAACCACCGGGCAACGAGACCTCGGCCTCACCATGGCGCGCTAACAGCGGACCCAGCACAAGGATGGAAGCACGCATGGTGCGCACCAACTCGTAAGGCGCATAGAGATCCTGGATGGTCGAGGCATGGACTTCGATATTGAGCTTCTCGTCTATCACCAGTTCTACCCCCATATTGCCCAGAAGTTCCATGGTGGTAGTGATGTCATGCAGGTGCGGGACATTGCATACGGTGACCGGCTCGTCAGCCAGCAGGGTCGCCGCCAGGATAGGCAGCGCGGCGTTCTTGGCACCGGAAATGCGAATCTCACCACTGAGGGTGGTCCCGCCGGTAATAATCAGTTTATCCATAGTTCTCGTACTAAATGGGCAAAGGTACGCACATATTTCGTTGCGTAAACGGAAGGTATCAGGAGATCTGCATCTTGCTGGCAGTCTTCCACTCGTCCGGGGTATAGGCCTTTATATTGATGGCATGAATCTCACCTGAGGTAATCCTGTCTCCCAGTGTCGCGAACACCATTCGCTGCTCCTGCACCATCGTTTTGCCCTCGAACTCGGTACTGATGACAATGACATCGAAATGGCTACCGTCCCCCTTGGCAATCACCTCGGCACCAGGGATTCCGGCTTCAATCAACGCTTTGACGTCTTCAGGCTGCATAATTCTCATTCCAGAAGGCTACTGAAAGAGGCGAAATGATACCGGTTGCGCCCGCATTATGTAACCCTTGAGGCGCAATACTGCCTATCCGTTCTCAGGATGGCTCTGCCTGGCCAGGAGACAGGGGCAGAATGGACTCGAGGTCGCTAGCCTCGGCGATGGCCATCATCTGTTCGGGGAGTTTGGAAAATCGAATGGCCTTGCCGAAGGTACGTGCCTCGCGCATCCACTCGATGAGCAGGGCCAAACCGGCGCTGTCGACACGGGTCACGCCACCGAGTTCAAGATCAATCGCATCGCCAGCCTGAGCAAAGAGCCGACGGCTTTGGCCGAGCACCTCAGTCACGGTGGCAAAAGTCAGCTCGCCGCTCACCTTGAACCTCCCATCGACATGAAGAATCTCGATCTTACTCACCAGATGCCCCTTTTTCCGCATTCATTTCCTCCAGCCGCTCCAGCAGCATCTCGATCCCTCCCTGCCGGATTTCACTGGCGAAGGAGGTCCGGTAATTGGTGACCAGACTGACCCCATCGACACTAATGTCGTAAACCTTCCACGCCCCTTCCTGGTTCAGAAACATGCTGTAGTTGATGGGGATATTCACTCCGCCGGGTTGGGCAATCTCAGTGCGAACAGTGACTCGTTTGGCTCCCTCTTCGGCATGGAACGGAAGGTAGTTAATCTGTTGGTCCGTATATTCCAGCAGCGCTTTGGCGTAGGTACGAACCAGCAGGGTGCGAAAAGCGTCAACAAACTGCCGTTGCTGGTGCGTATCGGCCTTGCGCCAGTTCTTGCCCAATACCCAGATAGACATGCGCTCAAAATCAAAGTGCGGCAAGACCAGATCTTCGACCAGCGGATAAATTAGTTCGGGATGGGTCTTCAGCTTCTGCTGCTCCTGGCGAAGGCGCTCCAGCACTCGAGTGGAGGTATCGATTACCAGTTGCTGCGCCTCCACTGCCGCCTTCAGTAATGGACTCGACAGCAGCAATACCACCATCGCCGCCAGAGCCATTACCGGTTTCGCGCGTATCATTTCTTCTCGCCCTCTGAAGCCTTGCTGAAGAGGAATTGACCAATCAGTTGCTCGAGGATCAATGCCGACTGGGTCAACACAATTTCACTACCATCCTCCAGGTATTCCATCTCTCCACCCGGTTCGAGGCCGATATACTGCTCACCGAGTAGGCCGGCGGTGAATATACTGGCACTGGTATCTGCCGGCAGCTGGTTGTATTCACTATTGATCCGCATGCTCACGACCGCCTCAAAGGTCTGCGGATCGAAACCAATATCGGTGACTCTTCCAACGCGCACCCCGGCCACGGTCACCGGCGAGCGGACCTTCAGGCCACTAATATTCTCAAAACGGGCGGTCACTACATAGCCCTCGTCATTACTGACTACAGTAAGGTTGCTCACCTGCATGGCAAGCATGAACAGCGCCGCCATACCAGCAGCAATGAACAGGCCGACCCAGATTTCGACGGTCCTTGATTGCATCATATCAGTTGTCTCCAAACATCAACGCGGTGAGGATGAAATCCAGCCCCAAAACGGCCAGTGAGGTATGCACTACCGTGCGGGTGGTGGCACGGCTCACCCCTTCCGAGGTGGGCGTCGCATCATAGCCTTCGAAAATCGCAATCCAGCTGGCCACCACTCCGAAGACGATACTCTTGATCACACCGTTGTAGATGTCCTCATGCAGATCCACACTCGACTGCATCTGCGACCAGTAGGCCCCTTCATCCACTCCCAGCAGGCCAACACCAACAAAATATCCCCCCATCACACCGACGGCACTGAATATCGCCGCCAGCAACGGCATCGAGATAAAACCGGCGAGAAAACGGGGGGACAGTACCCGTCGGATCGGATCCACCGCCATCATCTCCATCCCGGAAAGCTGTTCGGTGGCTTTCATCAAACCAATCTCCGCGGTCAGTGCCGAGCCGGCGCGTCCGGCAAACAGCAGGGCCGTCACCACCGGGCCGAGTTCGCGCACCAGGGTGAGAGCCACCACCGTACCGAGAGACTCTTCGGCACCAAAATCCACCAGGGTGTTATACCCTTGCAAGCCCAGCACCATACCGACAAAAAGACCGGAAACGAGGATGATCAGCAGAGACAGCACGCCGACTGAGTAAATTTGCTGGATCAACAAACCGAATCGAATAATGACGCTTGGAATTCCCGCCACAATGTAATAGAGAAGCAGGTGCCCTCGTCCCAGCCGTTCGAAGAAACCCAGGCCGCTCTGCCCCAGGCGTTGCAACCAATCAAGCATCAGCCCACCTCCCCTTCACGTCCTGCAAGCAAATCACGGGCATAATCCTCTGCGGCGTAATGGAATGGCACTGGACCATCGGGCAATCCCTGCAGGAACTGTTGCGCCCAAGCCGAGTCTGAACGTTCGAGCTCCTCCGGCGTTCCCTGACCCACCACTTTGCCCCCGGAGAGAAGGTAGATGTAATCGGAAATAGCCGCTGTTTCCTGCACGTCATGGGAGACCACGATACTGGTCAGCCCCAGGGCATCGTTCAAGCGGCGAATAAGCTTGACCAACACCCCCATGGAAATAGGATCCTGGCCGGTGAAGGGTTCATCGTACATGATCATCATCGGGTCCAATGCGATGGCACGAGCCAGGGCCACCCGACGGGCCATCCCGCCCGACAGCTCACTGGGACCCAAATGGCGTGCGCCGCGAAGACCCACCGCTTCGAGCTTCATCAGCACCAGGTCGCGAATCATCGACTCGGGCAGTTTGGTGTGTTCGCGCAACGGAAAGGCGACGTTCTCAAAGACATTCAGGTCCGTCAGCAAGGCACCACTCTGGAACAACAGCCCCATCCGCTTGCGCAAGCGGTAGAGCTTGTCCCGGGAGAGCTTGTGCACCTCTTCGCCATCGACGTGGATGGTTCCTGACTGCGGGCGTAGCTGGCCGCCGATCAGTTTGAGAAGGGTGGTCTTTCCGGTGCCGCTTGGCCCCATAATGGCGGTAACCTTGCCGCGCTGAATATCGAGGTCGACCCCATCGAAGATCACGTGTGAACCGCGCGAAAAGCGCAGTCCCCGAATCTTGACCAGCGGCGCATCATCTTGTGAAGACATCACACAATCCCTAAATGTCCAAGGCGCACAGCCATATCACGGCCATGCGGTTTGATTTGCGGGCAAGTGTCTTCGAAAGAGACAGTCAGGTCAACCGTTGACCAGTTCGATAAAGGTCTGGAGTTCCTGCAAAGGGGCTGGGGTCTGCGGGCCAGGGTCGACAATCAGAAGCAACTGCTCGACCCCGGCAGCAGACTGCTCTTCAACGGTTTGCCGCAAGAGCCTTAAATCGGGTCGCTGTCGAATTCGCATCACCCGCAGCCTCCAACCACGACAGTTCAATTGCATTCCCTCCTGCCAGCATAAGGTGATCCCCTGGGCTGCCAGCCGTTCGGCCTGCTGCGCCGGAATAGGACGCTCACCGTAAGCGGCGCCCACAAGGCCTTTCGACAGCGCATCGAAGACCACAGGCTCCAGCATCAGACCTGGGTGAAATAACCAGCCGCCAAGGCGTTCGCCCACCGGTGGTGTCAGCTGACTGACCAGCTCAAGCAAGCGGCTGGCGTCCTCGGCATTGGCGATCTCCCAATAAAAATGGAATCCCTCCGGGACCGCCTCCAGCCAGGCGGAGGCCTCATCGATACTTGCCTTGGCCCAATCTGCCGCCGGAACCACGAGACTGGAAAACTCATTGCTGTAGTACTCCAGCCGCCACTCGGGGGGCATCTCGTCAGGGTAGAAGGTCGACCATTGGGTGCCTTCCCAACCGTAGGCAGCGAGTTCGATTTGCATGGTAAGACCACTTCAACGACTTTGGTTTCAGGCAGCATGAGAGCGCACCCCATATTCTATTAAGTATATCCACCAAACTTGGATAGAATATAGGCAAACTTATCCGACCCCGATTTAGGAGTATAACGGTGACGAATGTCGTTAACTTCAAACGCCCCCGTCTGAAGGAACAGCACAAAGGGAAAACCCTGTGCAAGAGCGGATTTCACAAGTGGCAGGTGGTCAAAGGCAACCCGTTCGACGTAAAAAGCGGCAAGCTAGTTACCCGCTACTGCTGCAGCCGTTGTGGTGCCACACGGGTCACAAGCCATTAAAGCGGACTTGATTCCTGCCCTGGGCGCTCCCCATAATCGTCACATTTGCGTATTCTCCTTACCGAACTGGAAACCGTCGTGCTTCAGCCAAGGTCCCTTTTTACCCTGATTGTTCTTCTTCTCAGCAGCGGCTGTGCTTCCGTGCCGGTTGCCGATGAACGTGACCCTTTCGAGGGATTCAACCGCGCTATGTATAAATTTAACGATGATCTCGACAGAGCCATCGTAAAACCCCTGGCCACGGGATACCAAAAAGTGGTCCCGGCGCCCGTCAGCAACAGCATCACTAACTTTTTCAGCAACTTGGATGATGTGGTGGTACTGATCAACGATATCCTGCAGTTAAAATTTGAACAGACCCTGTCGGATATCGGCCGTATTACCTTCAATACCACATTTGGTCTGGGCGGGCTGTTCGACGTGGCCAGCCATATGGGGTTACCTAAACACGATGAAGACTTCGGCCAAACACTGGGCTATTGGGGAGTCGGTTCAGGCCCTTACCTGTACCTGCCAATTTTCGGCCCCCGAACCCTCCGTGACGGGCTGGCCTTACCCGTCGACTGGGAGCTCGATCCGGTCGGCACCATTGATGACGATACCACCTACTGGGCAACCAAGGGACTTTACGTTATCGACACTCGCGAGGGGCTGTTGCGCGCCAGTCGCATTCTCGATACCGCAGCGCTCGATCCGTACGTCTTCATGCGTGATGCCTACCTACAGCGCCGCCAGAATCTGGTTTATGACGGCAACCCACCGCAATCGGAGATTGAGGAATTCGATCCTTTCAGCGAGGAATTCGACCCTTTGGCTGAACCAGACGCACCGGCATCCGGTGAAAGCGCTCCCTGACGGGGCTTGCATTGTGGCCATGCAATCGATTTAATGCCCCCCTCTTTCGTCAACGACCATAATCAACGCCTATGCTTTGGACCTCCCTGATCGCCATCCTTGCCGGCTTCGCCTTACTGATCTGGGGTGCAGACCGTTTTGTTATCGGGGCTTCTGCTACGGCACGAAACCTGGGTGTCAGCCCGCTGATTATCGGCCTGACCATCGTCGGTTTCGGAACTTCTGCACCGGAGATGCTGGTTTCGGCGATGGCCGCCTGGTCAGGCAACCCCGACATGGGCATCGGGAATGCACTGGGGTCGAATATCACCAACATCGGGCTGGTGCTCGGCGTCACCGCCCTGGTGGTCCCCCTGAGCATTCGCTCCGAGACTCTCAAGCGGGAATTCCCGCTGCTGTTTGTGGTGATGCTGGTTGCCCTAACTCTGCTGCTCGATGGTGAAATGAGCCGGATGGACGGGATTATCCTGCTTGGCGGTATGGGGGCTCTGGTCTACTGGATGGTAGCGTTGGGGCTGCGCGAACGTCGCAACACCGACCCGATGGCCAGTGAGTTTACTGACGAAATCCCCTCGCACATGCCGATGGCCAAGGCCCTGTTCTGGCTTGTGCTGGGGCTGATCATTCTGGTGGCCAGCTCGCGCATACTGGTTTGGGGCGCCGTCAACGTCGCCCAATGGTTTGGCATCAGTGACCTCATCATTGGCCTGACCATTGTGGCCATCGGTACCAGCCTACCGGAGCTGGCTGCCTCTGTCATGAGCGCCGTCAAAGGTGAGCACGACATCGCCGTCGGCAATGTCCTGGGCTCGAACATGTTCAACCTGCTTGCGGTATTGGGCATGCCGGGGTTGATTCACCCCGCCCTTACCCCTGAAGCGGTGCTGGCCCGCGACTTCCCCGCCATGATTGGCCTGACTGTCGCCCTCTTCATCATGGGCTATGGCTTTCTCAGGCCGGGCCGCATCACCCGCAGCGAGGGCGGGCTACTGCTCATCGGATATCTGGCCTATCTCGGGATCCTGTATCATGATGCGGTAGCTTAGAGGAGAACCCAACATGCAAACCGAGATCTTTACCGTCAACAACGTCAAATGCGGCGGCTGTGTCAGTGCCATAGAAAACGGCCTCAAGTCCCTGCCCGGGATCGAGAACGTCGAAGTCACCATCGATGGCGGCAAGGTTTCTGTCGTCGGCAACGAACTCTCCCGCGAGCAGATCTCGGCCAAGTTGAACGAACTGGGCTACCCTGAGGCCTGAGTCAACGATGAGCGGAGAATTTGACGAGGATAAACTCAAGCAACTCGGCCGAGCGGTGCTCGACACCGAGGCGGAGGCCATTGTTGCACTGAAAGCGCGGGTTGACGACGCCTTCGTTAGCGCATGCAACTACATGCTGCACTGCGAGGGGCGCATCGTGGTTACCGGTATGGGAAAATCCGGGCACATCGGTGACAAGATCGCCGCCACCCTGGCCAGCACCGGCACCCCTGCCTTTTTCGTCCATCCAGGGGAAGCCAGCCATGGGGATCTTGGCATGATCACGCCTAAGGATGTCGTGCTCGCCCTCTCCAACTCGGGAGAAACGGAAGAGATCCTGACGATTCTGCCCATCATCAAGCGTCTTGGCGTTCCCCTTATCACCCTCACCGGCAATCCCAACTCACGACTGGCTCGTGCCGCCAATGCCAACATCGACGTCTCGGTGGCCAAGGAGGCCTGCCCGCTGGGACTTGCCCCTACTGCGAGCACCACTGCCTCACTTGCGATGGGCGATGCACTTGCAGTGGCCCTGCTCGAATCACGCGGCTTTACCGAGGAGGACTTCGCCCGCTCCCATCCGGCCGGCAGCCTCGGTCGTCGACTGCTATTACGTATTGAAGACCTGATGCACAGCGGTCAAAGTGTCCCTCAGGTCCGCGATACAGCCAACCTAAGTGAGGCGCTGCTGGAGATGAGCCGTAAGGGATTGGGTATGACCACGGTTGTGGATGAGGCCGGACGGGTGATCGGCGTCTTTACCGACGGCGATCTGCGCCGTCTGCTCGATCATGGTGAAGTCCAGATCAAAAAACTGAGCGTAGCCGATGTCATGCAGCTTCAGTGTACCACTGTCGAAGCCCACCTGCTGGCAGCTGAGGCGCTGCGCATCATGGAGAACAAACGCATCAATGCCCTGCCGGTGACCGACGCCCAAGGGCGTCTGGTCGGGGCTCTGAACATGCACGACCTGCTGCGTGCGGGAGTCGTCTAAATGCAGTCACGAGTTACCACAGTCGAGGGAAAGAACGCGGCTTACCGGAATCAAAGACCTGCTGCACAGCGACACCTTTCCTCACCCCTTTTCCCTCGTCCCTCGGCTCTGATTATTGGTGAATGATTATGCAAGACCTTATGGACAAAGCCGCCGCCATCCGCCTGGTTATCTTTGATGTCGATGGCGTACTCACGGATGGCAGCCTGTTCCTCGGTGACGACAGCCAGGAATATAAGGCGTTTAACTCCCGCGACGGCCATGGCATGAAGATGCTGCAAGCCACCGGTGTTGAAATCGGTATTATCACCGGACGCACCTCGCAGGTGGTCACCTACCGGATGGAGAGCCTCGGCATCAAGCATGTCTACCAGGGGCAGGCCGACAAACTTCCCGCCTTTGAAGAACTTATCCAACGTCTGGGCCTGGGCCCGGAGCAGGTAGCCTATGCCGGCGATGACGTAGTCGACCTCCCCATCCTGCTGCGTGCCGGTTTGGCGATAGCCGTCCAGGACGCACACCCGCTGGTCAAGCAACACAGCCACTGGATCACCCCTAACCGTGGCGGACGAGCAGCAGCGCGGGATGTCTGTGAATTCATCATGCAGGCTCAGGGCACCCTAGAGAGCCAGCTCAGCCACTATCTGCGATGAACCGCCGCACCCTGCTCCTGCTCTCTTTGGTTGCAATGCTGCTGCTTGCAACCACTTGGTTATCGCAACGGGGCTCCAAGCCGGAAACAGAACCGGGGCAAGCCGGAGTGCCGATCACTACTTATTTCATCCGCGGCCTCGACAGCACGGTCACCAATGCAGCAGGGCTACCGAGCCAACATCTGAAATCCGAGTCACTGCGCCACTTTGCCGACAGTGACATAGCTGAACTGAAACAACCCGAGTTGACCATTATCCTTCCCCAGGGAGAGCAGTGGCAGGTCGCTGCAGCAGAGGGCAGGCTCGATGCCAAGAGCAATCAAATAACGCTTGAAGGTAAGGTGATCCTGAGCCAGCTCTCTGGCAACCAGCCCCTGAAAGTGGAGACCGAGCGCTTGCAGCTATATCCCGAGACCCGCTATGGTGAAAGTGACACCCTGGTCACCATAAGTGCACCGAGTGGACGCATTAGCGGCGTAGGCCTGCAGTTGTTCGGGGATGAGCGCCGCCTGCTCCTCTTATCGGAGGTACAAGGATACTATGAGACAACTGTTCGCTAGCCTGCTATTACTGCTGCCGGTCGCACTGGCGGCCCAGGAAATTCCCCATGAACCGATCAGCGTAGTTGCCGATCGACTGGAGATGAGTAGTGAGAGCGGCATCAGCACTTACGAAGGCAATGTCGAGATGCGTCAGGGGAGCATGCGGCTCCGCGCCGACTCACTGCAGCTACAAAGCAGCGGCACCACATTGCAAGCGGCCAGAGCACGTGGCAAGCCGGCTACCCTCGAGCGAACCGATCCGCAAACGGGTGAACAGCTCAAAGCAAATGCCGCCCACATCGAATACCGAATCAGTGATGGTGTACTTGAACTGAAGGATGGGGCGCACCTCTGGCGCGGCAAAGACGAGTTCAGCGGCGATCACATCACCTATGAGCTGGATAATCAGGTGGTGCGTGCGTCCGGTCAGAAGAACGGCAAGGAGGATGGGCGAGTCCGAGTGATCCTCCAACCCGGCAAGGAGAAAAACGAGTGACCCTCACCCTTGAAGCCAACAATCTGGCAAAAAGTTACAAATCCCGCAGCGTGGTCAAGGATGTCTCAATGCACGTACAAAGCGGTGAGGTAGTCGGTCTTCTCGGTCCCAACGGGGCAGGGAAAACCACCTGTTTTTATATGATTGTCGGCCTCATTCCCTGCGACAAAGGCCAAATTCTGCTGGGTGGAAAAGACCTGACCCGCGAGCCGATGCACCTGCGCGCTCGCGCCGGGGTTGGCTATCTGCCGCAAGAGGCCTCGGTCTTTCGCAAGCTCACCGTAGGGCAGAACATCATGTCCATCCTTGAGATGCGTGACGACCTCAATCGAGAACAGCGCTACCATATGCTCGAATCGCTACTGGAAGAGTTCCATATCACCCACATTCGCGATAGTCTGGGTATGAGCCTCTCGGGGGGGGAGCGCCGTCGGGTAGAAATTGCCAGGGCACTTGCCACAGAGCCACGATTTATCCTGCTTGATGAACCTTTTGCCGGTGTCGATCCCATCTCGGTGGTGGATATCCAGGGGATCATCCAGCACCTCAAGGAGCGAGGTATCGGTGTACTTATCACCGATCACAATGTCCGTGAAACACTCGGCATCTGCGAGCGTGCGTACATTATCGGAGAAGGCAAGGTGATTGCCGAGGGAAACCCGGAGTTTCTGCTCAATGATCAACGGGTTCGTGAAGTCTACCTGGGCCACCATTTCCGTCTGTAACACTCAGATATACAATATCTGTGCCATTGTTAAATCAGTTACGATAGAATATCCCCACCGTCTCCTTGCGGTGTCCTTACACAGGTTATGAAGCAGTCACTACAACTCCGCCTCGGTCAACAACTGACCATGACTCCGCAATTGCAGCAGGCAATACGCATGCTGCAGCTGTCGACGCTGGAACTGCAGCAGGAAATCCAGCAAGCACTGGAGTCCAACCTGATGCTCGAAGAAGGTGATGAAGGTGAGGATTACGGAGAATCCGCTGTAGCCGATGAGGGCCTGGAAGCCTCCCTCACGGACCAGAAACAACAAGAAGCAGGTGATACTGACACCGCACATGATTATGCCGAAGTGACCGGCCCTGGGGAGAATGACGTCATCCCGGATGAATTGCCTGTCGACAGCGCCTGGGACGATATCTATGAAAGCGCTCCCACCGGCTCGACCGCTAGCACCAGCGAGGAGCGTGATTTCGATTACGGCGATACCAGCCCCGAAAGCCTGAGCGCACACCTGCTATGGCAGATGCAGATGATGCCGCTGAGCGAAACCGACACACTCATCGCTGAAACCATTATCGATTCCATCGATGAGGATGGCTTTCTCACCACCAGCCTCGATGACCTGCTTGGTGGCCTGCAGCGGCAATTGCCGGAACTCGAACTCGATGAAATCGAGGCGGTTCTGCATACAGTGCAGAATTTTGAACCGGTCGGTGTGGCGGCACGCGATCTTCGTGAAAGCCTTCTGCTGCAGCTTAGGGCACTTCCGGGCGACACCCCCTGGTACGAAGAGGCGTACTCACTGGTGCAAAACCACTTTGAACTGTTGGCTGGGCGGGACTACAATCAGCTCAAAAGGGTACTGAAATTATCCGAGGACGAGCTCACCCAGATCACCCGGCTTATCCAGAGTCTCAACCCGCGTCCTGGAGGTCAGATCAGCAACAGCAGGCCCGAATATATCGTGCCCGATGTCATGGTCAAAAAGATCAAGGGCAGCTGGCGAGTGGAACTCAATCCCGAAGCGGCACCACGTCTGCGTATCAACAATCAATATGCTGCACTTATCAAGCAGATGAACAGCAACGACTCCACCACTTTGAAAAACCATCTGCAGGAGGCACGCTGGTTCATCAAAAGCCTGCAGAGCCGGAACGAAACCCTGTTGCGGGTAGCCACCAGCATCGTCGAGCACCAGCGTGAATTCCTTGAGGAGGGCGAAGTTGCCATGAAGCCCATGGTACTGCATGACATTGCAGAGGAACTCGGGATGCATGAATCCACCATCTCGCGCACCACGACCCGCAAGTACATGCATACACCGCGCGGCATTTTTGAACTGAAATATTTCTTTTCCAGTCATGTCGGCACTGCTTCCGGCGGCGAATGCTCGTCCACGGCAATTCGCGCCATGCTTAAGAAACTGATCGCAGAGGAGCCTGCAAACAAACCCCTAAGTGACAACAAGCTAGCCGATATACTGTCTTCACAGGGCATTAACGTTGCCAGGCGTACGGTCGCCAAATACCGTGAAGCAATGGCGATTCCGCCATCCAATGAAAGAAAACGTCTGGCTTGAGCCAGCCCCAAATCACTGTAAGGAGAGAGCCATGCAACTGAACCTGACCGGTCACCATGTCGATATCACCGAATCCATGCGTGACTATGTCACCAGCAAGCTGGAACGCCTTGAACGCCACTTCGATCATGTCACGAATGTGCATGTTATTCTGAGCGTGGAGAAACAACGGCAAAAAGCAGAGGCCACCCTCCACATCACTGGCAATAAAATCTTTGCAGATTGCGAAGGGGAAGACATGTATGCGGCGATCGACTCATTGGTCGACAAGCTGGACCGTCAGATCTGCAAGCACAAGGAAAAGGTGACAGATCACCATCGCAGCAATGGCGCACTCAAAGATCAACCTTTTGAATAAAGCCCAATTACTGAGTACACGATAAAAGCAATGCAGGTCAGCGAACTCCTTGAACTTGAACGCATCAGCTGCAACACCCACGCAGCGAGCAAAAAACGGGTATTGGAACAACTCAGTGCGCTGCTTGCGGGCAGTCAGAGCGAGCTGACACAGACCCAGGTTTTCGACAGCCTGCTTTCACGTGAGCGTCTCGGAAGTACCGGACTCGGCCATGGGGTAGCCATTCCCCATGGCCGCGTGAAAAACAGCGACAAGACCGTAGTGGCTCTGATTAAACTGGATCAGGGAATTGACTACGATGCCGTCGATAACCAGCCAGTGGATCTGCTGTTCGCACTCCTGGTACCAGAACACTCAACCGATGAACACTTGCAGCTGCTAGCTCAGCTGGCAGAAATGTTCAGCGACCCTGAACTGGTTACCAAGTTGCGGGCGGCGGATGACTCAGACACTATATTCAAAACAATTCACGAGTGGCAGCAACGCCATTAGCGCATGGACCAAGCGATTACTCCGCAAACCCTGTTCGATGCCTATCACCGTCGCTTGGGTCTGCGTTGGCTGACACACGCCCGTGGAGATGGCCTGAATATCGCCCCGCTCAAGGATGAAGCAATCAGCCTCTCACTTATCGGCCATCTTAACTTTATCCACCCCCACCGCATCCAGGTGTTGGGTACCCAGGAACTCAGTTACCTGACCGGCCTGAAAAAGAATACCTACCAGGACAGCCTGAAACAGCTGTTTCACGGTGAGACGGTAATGGTCATCCTTGCCGATGGCCTGACGCCCCCGGCGGAACTGTTGCATGAAGCCGAGCGGCACAACCTCCCGGTGGTTAACTCTCCACAGTCAAGCCATCGCCTGATTGCCGATATTTCCTATTATCTGCGTCGTCTGCTCGCTGACACCGAGATAGTCCATGGCGTATTCATGGATGTCATGGGTATCGGTGTGCTATTGACCGGCGAAAGCGCTATTGGAAAGAGCGAACTAGCACTTGAGCTGATCAGCCGGGGGCACCGCCTTATTGCCGACGATGCGCCGATTTTCAGCCGAAGCGGCCCTGACACGCTGCTCGGTCAGTGTCCCGAAGCCCTGCAGAACTTTCTCGAGGTCAGAGGTCTGGGGGTGTTGAACATCCGTGCCCTGTTCGGCGACAGCGCAGTAAAACAGCGCATGAAGCTCCATTTGATTGTGCACCTTGCATCGGTCAGCCAGCAAAGTATGCAGCAGATTGACCGGCTGATGGGAACCCGACGCAAACAGCGTATGCTTGACGTTGAAGTGCCGGAGATCGAACTGCCAGTGGCCCCCGGCAGGAACCTGGCGGTCCTGGTTGAGGCGGCTGCACGCAACCAACTCCTGTATAATAATGGTTATGATGCGGCTGCAGATTTCATCAGTCGCCAACAACAACTTATCCGGAACGATTCGCAATGAGACTGTTGGTCATCAGCGGCACATCCGGTGCAGGCAAAAGTGTTGTTCTTCACTCGCTGGAGGACATCGGCTGCTATTGCATCGATAATCTGCCCATGGCCCTGATCACCGCCTTTGCCGAAGAGATGGCAAATGCCAGATTCCATGAATACGACACAGTTGCTGTCGGCATCGATGCGCGCAATTTGAACAACGATTTTGCCTCCTTTCCTGCGCTGGTTAAACAGCTGAAATCGACCGGTCTAGAATGTGAGGTGATCTTCATCGACGCCAACGACGAGTCCCTGATCAAACGCTTTAGTGAAACTCGGCGGCGTCACCCTCTTACCGATAATGAAGTTCCCCTTGAGGAGGCCATTCTGCAGGAGCGACTGATGTTGCGCCCCATTGCCTCCCAGGCCGACATGCAACTCGACACCAGCCGCACTAATGTTCATCAGTTACGCGACCTGGTGCAAGCACGTATCGGCCGCAGCAGTAGCTCAAACATGTCAGTGCTGTTTGAATCCTTCGGTTTCAAGCACGGCCTTCCGGTGGAGGCGGACTTTGTGTTTGACGTCCGCTGCCTGCCCAACCCTCACTGGGAGCCCCACCTGCGGGCGCTTACCGGCAAGGACTTAGACGTTGCCCATTATCTGGAAACCCATTTCGAGGTGAATCGCATGTTCAGCGAAATCAAGGGCTTTCTGGAATCGTGGCTCCCCCAGTTTGCGGCAGACAAACGCAGCTATATGACCATTGCCATCGGTTGCACCGGCGGCCAACACCGCTCTGTCTACTTCGTTGAACGTTTGGCAGAATATTTCCGCAACAACCAACTTCGTGTACTTACACGTCACCGAGAACTTACATGAGTGTTTCACTCCTGATCATTGCCCATGCCCCCGTCGGTCAGGCGATTCTGGATGCCGCCACAGGCACCCTCGGGCGCAACCCGATGAATTCCGAAGTCCTTGATGTTGAGCGTGATGTCGAGCCGGACATCGCCATTATTCAAGCGCAGCGACTGGTCGAAGAACTCGACCAAGGCGACGGCGTACTGGTGCTGACGGATATCTATGGTTCTACACCTAGTAATATCGCCTGCAGCCTGCTACAACGGGAAAACATCCGTATTGTCACCGGTCTCAATCTCCCGATGTTGATTCGGGTGATGAACTACGCAGAACTCGATCTGGCTTCCCTGGCCGACAAGGCATTCAGCGGTGGCCACGATGGTATCCTGCATCGTGAGCCTGATAACTCCATGGAAAAGAGAACCCATGCTTAACAAAGAGGTCACCATCGTCAACAAACTCGGTCTGCACGCTCGAGCCGCGGCAAAATTCGTCAGCCTGGCATCAGGCTTTGAAAGCGACATCCTGCTCAAGCGCAATGGCAAGTCCGTCAATGGCAAAAGTATCATGGGGGTGATGATGCTTGCGGCAGGCTGTGGAACAACCATAGAGCTCAGCGCAAACGGTAATGATGAGTATAAAGCGATTGCCGAGCTCGAAGCCCTGATTGAGGATCGCTTCGGCGAAGAGCAATAGCCGCGCTACGGCGGGAGGTGGTCGCCATGCCACTGTCACTGACTGGGATTATCGTTTCGAAAGGAGTCGCGATCGGCAAGGCCCGCGTTCAACAACACGGGCAGCTCGATATCGTAGAGTATGTGCTACCCGAGGAGTATATTGAGGAAGAGGTCACTCGCTTTACTCAGGCACTGGAACGCGCTCGACAACAGTTAAAAACCATCCGCTCGCACATCCCCAGCAATACCCCCCGCGATATCGCCGCCTTCATCGATACTCACCTGCTGATGCTGGAGGATGCGGCACTTTGCAGCGTCCCCATCGAGTTCATCCGTGAACACCGCTGCAACGCTGAATGGGCGCTAAAGCTGCAACAGGATGCCCTGGTCCAGGTCTTCGAGGCGATGGAAGATCCATATCTTCGAACCCGGCGAGACGATATCGATCATGTGGTGCATCGTATCCAGCAGCTCCTGCTGCATGAAGACCATATGCCCTCGGCAATTGAGAGCGATCGTAACGAAGCGCGCGTCATCATCGCTGTCGATCTGGCTCCTAGCGATCTGGTACTACTGCATAATCACAACATTGCGGCCATCGTGACTGAACGCGGCGGGCCGATGTCACACACGGCGATCCTCGCCCGTAGCCTTGGCATTCCTGCACTGGTCGGTGTCCCCCATGTCCATCAGTACATAAACAACGATGAACTGCTGGTCGTCGATGCCAACAACGGTGCATTGCTTGCCGGACTCGACGAGAGCGCCCTTACATTCTATCGCAGACAGCAGCGGCACGAGCGCCATGCCCAAAAGGCACTGCAGCAGCTCAAAAGTGAACCGGCGATTACACGGGACAATGTCCGCATCACCCTGCGAGCCAATATTGAATTGTCTGAAGATATCACCGCCATGCGACGTGTTGGCGCTGAAGGGGTCGGGCTATACCGCACCGAATTTCTCTTTATGAATCGCGAGTCGCCTCCTTCAGAGGAAGAGCAATTCCAGGTATACCGGCATACGATCAAACGTCTTAAAGGTGCCCCGCTGACGATCCGCACGCTGGACCTTGGCGCTGACAAGGAGATCGTTCCCGGCAGCAGCAGTTGCTGTACCAATCCGGCACTAGGACTCCGCTCGATACGTCTTTGCCTGCAGGAACCGGAATTGTTTTTGCCCCAGTTACGCGCCATCTTACGTGCTTCGGCCTACGGGCCACTACGCATACTTATCCCCATGCTGACCACACCTGAGGAAATACCCCAGGTTCTCGGGCTGATAAATCGCGTCAAAGATGAACTCAAACGCGAAAAAAAGCGCTTCGCTACCGATGTCATGGTAGGCGGCATGATCGAGGTGCCCTCTGCCGCGCTTTGTGCCGATATTTTCGCCCGCCAACTGGATTTTCTTTCCATCGGCACCAACGACCTTATGCAATACACCTTAGCCACCGATCGTATCGATGAGACGGTAAATCACCTGTTCGATCCACTGAACCTTGGCGTCATTCGGCTCATCAGTAGCGTCCTGCAAGCCGGACGACGCGCCGGTACTCCGGTCGCCATGTGCGGTGAGATGGCAGGAGACCCGGCACTTACACCGCTATTGCTGGCACTCGGCCTAAAGGAGTTCAGTGTGCCAGCAGCAGCATTACTTGAGGTGAAGCAAATTATCCGTCAGAGCGACACCGCTAAACTCAAACGCCAGTTGGGCAGTCTTCTCTATAGTGAAAATGCACAGGATTTAAGCACGAAGGTCAATGAAATAAATCGCAGTCAGAAAAAATTCATAGACCACTAAAGCCTTTCCCTTTCCCTCCACCAGCCGCGCTTGCTAAACTTAAACGATTACAGGCAAGGGGCGGGCATGGGCGAAATACTCGAACAGGATGCCGTACAGGATCGTCAGGATACGGCTGTTGGCCGTCTTGATAGTCTGCAACTGGCACTTGAGCAAAACGATCTCAATCAGGTTCGACTGATTCTGGGCGAGTTGCACCCTGCCGAAATTGCTCTCCTACTAGAATCCCTTCCCCAGGAACAGCGCTCCGTTGTCTGGGAGCAGGTTGATCCTGCCTTCGACGGTGACATTCTCCTTTATGTCAACGACAACCTACGCGCCAGCCTCATCCGCGACATGGAGTCGCACGAACTGGTTGCCGCTGCTGAAAGCCTCGATCCGGATGACCTCGCCGATCTCCTGCCAGAGATGCCGGAAGATGTCATCGAGCAGCTACTGCAAAAACTCGATGACCAGCACCGGGAACGCCTCGAAGCCGTACTGCCCTACCCGGAGGATACCGCCGGCGGTTTGATGAATGTCGATACCATCACCATTCGGGCGGATATCAGCCTCGATGTAGTGTTGCGGTATCTGCGGCGCCTCGGAAAATTGCCGGAGACGACCGACAGCCTCATGGTGGTCGACCGCGAAGGGATCTATCTGGGGCTGTTACCACTGACTTCGCTGTTGACGGAAAATCCCGATAAACATGTCGAAGAAGTGATGAGTCGTGCCGCTGAAGGGATCCGTGCCGATACCCCGGCGCAGGGTGTGGTCAATCTGTTTGAACATCGTGACTTGATCAGTGCCCCGGTCGTGGACGAAAACGGCAAACTGCTTGGTCGTATCACCATCGACGACGTGGTCGATGTTATCCGCGATAAGGCCGATCATGATTTCATGGGGATGGCCGGTCTGAACGAAGAGGAGGATATCTTCGCCCCGGTGATCGCCAGTAGCCGTCGCCGTGCGGTCTGGCTCGGGATCAACCTGCTGACGGCCTTACTTGCCTCCTGGGTGATCGGGCTTTTCGATACCACCATCGAAAAGCTGGTAGCACTGGCGGTACTGATGCCAGTGGTCGCCAGCATGGGCGGAATAGCCGGCAGTCAGACGCTTACTCTGGTGATTCGTGCAATGGCACTGGGTCAGGTGAGCAGCAGCAATTCCCGGCGACTGTTGCGCAAGGAGCTGACAGTCGGCCTGCTTAACGGTCTGGTGTGGGCGTTGGTACTCGCCCTGGTGGCCGGTTTCTGGTTCAACAATAGCGCACTTGCCATGGTCATTGCTGCCGCCATTATCATCAACCTGTTCGTCGCCGCGCTTAGTGGTGCAACAATCCCACTGGTCCTGAAAAAGCTTGGCGCCGACCCTGCCCTCGCCGGCAGTGTGGTTCTCACTACGGTCACCGATGTCATCGGTTTTTTCGCCTTCCTCGGTCTGGCCGCAGCCTTCCTGGTGTAAGTAATGAATGATGAAAACGAATCCATCGACAACGAAGAGGAGGAGCACCTCTACGTCAGCAAGAGCCAACTCAAGCGTGAGAGCCAGGCTCTGCAAACAGTGGGTGAGGAACTGGTCGAACTGCCTGCGGCAAAGCTGGCAAAAATTCCACTGCCTGAAGAGTTGGCCGAGGCGATAGCACTGGCACGCAAGATCAAGGCACGAGGTGGGTTAAAACGGCAATTGCAATACATCGGGAAACTCATGCGCAACATCGATGCGGAGCCGATCATTGAGGCACTCGATGAACTGAAAAGTGCCGCCAGCAGGGAGACCGCACGCTTTCACCGACTGGAGCAGTGGCGTGATCGTCTTGTTGCCGAAGGCGACACGGCACTGGGGGCGTTGCTCGAGGAATACCCCCAAGCGGATCGTCAGCACCTGCGCCAGCTCATCCGCAATGCGCAGGCGGAGGCAGCCAAAAACAAACCGTTGAAATCGGCACGGGAGATCTTTCGCTATCTGCGCGAACTGTCGGAGTGATCACTCGTCTTCGATTCGTTTTGGATAAAACGTTTTCCCGAACTTGAAAAAATTACGGCGCCTCTGCAGCGCCGCTTCAGGTAAAGAGCTTACCTGCTTACTTCAGAGAACACCCCAGCTTACGGTGCTCCAGTACCGGAAAACTGCGGCGCAAATCCCCCAGCCGATCACGCTTGGCTTCGGCCACCACCACGCCTGAACCGCGAGGCAACTCATCAAGCACGATGCCCCAAGGGTCAACGATCATGCTGTGTCCATAGGTTTCACGGCCGTTGGCATGATAGCCCCCCTGGGCGGCGGCGATGACATAACTCAGATTCTCAATGGCCCGCGCCCGCACCAGGGTCTCCCAGTGAGCCTTACCGGTGATCGCCGTAAACGCCGAAGGCAGAGCGAAGATTTCAGCGCCAGATTCACTCATCAACCGAAACAGACCCGGGAAACGCAGGTCATAACAGACGGCCAGGCCCAACCTGCCGAAAGGAGTATCCACCACCACGATCTGACTGCCCGGCTCAATGGACTCGGATTCGTTATAACGTTCATCGCTTTCGGTGATCTTCACGTCAAACAGATGAATCTTGTCATAACGGGCCACACGGTTGCCTTTGTCATCAAATAACAGGCATGCCGCATTAACCCGGTCAGGGTCATGGCCTGCCAGAGGGATTGTCCCGCCAACCAGCCACATCCCCAGTCTGGCTGCCTGCTCTGCCAAAAATTCCTGCAGCGGCCCCTCACCGTCCGTTTCACGGATCCTGACCTTATCGAACTCGGTCATACCCATAAGGGCAAAGTTCTCAGGCAAAACGGCCAGTTTGGCGCCAGCTTCAGCAGCCTTCTTAAGCAAACGTGCCGCCTCCAGCAAGTTGGCATTTACATTAGGGCCTGAAGCCATCTGAATGGCGGCAACACAGGTCACAGGCATTTCTCCTTATCTCGTGATGAAATCGTTCGACTGCGCTTATTTACTGTACAACATCGAGCTGGATCAAATCGGCCCTGCTACTGCCCGGCACCAGCTCGATACGCACCGAGGCAAGCCCAAGGGCAACCAGCCAAGACTGCAACTCCTCGGCCCAAAGCACACCTTCATCGCCGCCGGGATAACGAAGCTGCAGGCGTGATTGCGGGAGCTGCTGCAACTGACTGATTGCCCGCCTAAGCGCCGGCTGATGTATTAGCCACTCCCCATGACGCGGCCGTGCCCACTCCTGGGCCGTAATCTCCCAGGATTCTTCGCCATAAACGTAAAACGGCGCAAACTGCAGTAACAAAAAGAGGGAAATTGCTCTCATTACGGGAAAAATCTTATCATTTATCTTTAAGGTTTAGCAGCATACCAAGCTCCCGCTACCCATCATCAAGTTCGACCAGTTTCGGCTCATCCCAGCTCCCGGTCAACTGGTAACGAATCATGGCAGCGGCATCGATGTCACTCTGAAAGAGCTTTTGCAGAAGCAACAGGACAGCAGCCGCCTGAGGACCCCATGCGAGCCCCCCTGCGACGGAAACCGTATCACTGACATTCGGCACGACGGTAATCATCTGGTCGAAGTCACGCTCCACCAGACCGGTACGCCCGTTGATCAAGATGTTGGCCGGTAGGGATTCAAGGTGCAGATTCTGGGTATAAGCATTACCCTCGGAAAAACGGATGTCTCCTTCGAGCGTGGTAAACTGCAACCCTTTCCCGGCCAGATCGCTAAAATCGAGGAATAGTCGCCGCGGTAATGCCTGCAGACTGAAAAGCCCAAGCAGCTTGCCGGCACCGGTCTCCACCTCTTCCATCCTGCCATCGTCAATCTTCACATGCGCCTGGCCGCCCATGTTACCCAAACTGAAGGCTGCCGGAGGACCCGGCCAGGATAGCTCTCCCCTTGCGGTGGTTTTGCCCCCTGTAATGACACTGGCAAAACCCAGCCCGCTCATCATGCGGCCAAAGTCTTCGCTATTTAGTGTGAGCTCAAAGCGGGTATCCGCCCCCTCCATCCATTGCCCCTTGCCAGCAATAGTAAACGCGGGCGCGCTGACATTTACCGCCTCAAAGACCAGCTTGCCATCCTGCGGTCTCATCACCAGTCCCACCTTGCCCAAAACCAGATCGCCATAGCGGAAGTGATTGACGGTAGCATGGAGCGGAACCATGTCCTTGACATGAAGCTCTTTGCCATTCCCCTCCAGGCCTGAAGCCACAAGGTGCAGGCGCTGCATCTCCAGCTCAACCGGAAGCAGCGCTTCGTTCCCCCCAGCTGTCATCACCTGCTCGCGCAACTGAAGCCACTGTTGATACTGGACGTTCTCCAGGGAACCCTTAATTTGAATGACCCCGGACTTCAGCGGTGCCGGTTCATTGTTCGCCCCGAAACTGATTGACGCTCCAAGCAACTTGAACGGAGTACTCTCCTGTTGCCAGACCGCGCTGGCCAGTTCCCCATAATTCAGGCGATGGATTCGTGTCTTCTCCGTGCCCAGCTCCCAGGTAATGGAAAGTGGTCGCGTCTCATCCCTGGCCTTTGTTGCGGGCTGAGGCAGGTCGATTGCCATACCACTTAGCGATGAGTGTAAATCCAGTCTGCCGCTTCCTGCTCCGCCATAGGGGATGGTCAATCGCCCCTGCCATTCGGTTGCCCCCTCCAGACGCTCAAGGAGCGAGAGTTCCAGTTCACGTTGTATAGCCTGGGCAGAGGCGCCCCCCTGCCCGGCGATTACCACTTGGCGGTGTTCTCCGGCCCGCTCTGTAAAGACCTGCAGCTTGAATGGCGCATCGTACAATCTTCCCTTGATCGCCTTCGCATCAAAACCGGTTTCGGTAAACATCAGTTCACCCTCCAACTGGCTCAGAGACACTCCGTCCGCAACCCGAATTTCCGCTCCGCTCAAGCCCGCACGCCCAATGACGGTAAGGGGGCTCTGCTCGGCAACGGTTTTCGATAAGGGAATGGCCAAGGCTAGAGCAATTTGGGTATTTCCCTCAGTGCGCAACTGGCTCAGGACCTCCTTTTGATTAAGCAAGGGAGATTCCTGAACAAAACGCAGCGTATCGGCCAAACTCGCCTCTGCCGTCCCTTCCACCCGGAGGAGTGGCCGCTTGAAATCGGCGATCGTTGCAGATATTTGGCGTAAACGACTCGAATAGATCCCGGCGCGTCTGGCATCGATGCTCAGGCCGGGGCCACTGAATCGCACCTCGCCACTGATCTGTTTCAAATCGGGCCAGCCATCCTGGTAATGTAACGCCACATCCTTGGCATCCAGTACGACCTCAAACTGTCCCTGCTGCTGCAGATAGGGAAATCCATTGAGGCGACCATGCAACAGAAGACGGCCCGTAGCGACTTGGCCATCGACAAAGGCCTGGTCAAGCCAGGCCACACTCCCAGCCGACATGATGTTCACTGGCAGGTAACCCGGCACGGCTGACGCGCGGGCATTTTTGAACTCCGCGTACATTGAGACCAGCGGTGACTCGCCCGGCACCAGCCAGCTATCGAAGGAGAGCACCGCCTCTACATCCTGGTTGGCAACCTGCAATTGGTCGCCAGTAATACGCCACCGTCCCGCTTCACTATCCAGCAATATTCGGGCCTGTGCGGTTTGCATTGCCATCGGTGCGCGAAACAGGTGAGGCCAGGTCACCACAAGATTAGTACTGTCGAGCGTGAGTTCCGCCGCATCGCCATCCAGGGCAAAACGCCCGCTCAGCCCAGAGAGTCCCGGGGAGCGTTTCCATGGGGAAAATCCCAGTTCATCAACTTCAGCAGTCGCTCTGATTCTGCCGCTCTTATCGAACTCGACACGCACATCCTTGAGGCGGCCGGTGGGAGTACTCTGTGCAATCAACTCTTGCTGCGGTGGCTGGATAGCCGTCAGAAATGGCGCATAGCGGTGCAGCAGTGCCAATGGCAGGGTACTGGCCTGAAAGACGGTGCCACCTTCACTCCCATCCAGCTGCAGCGCAAGCTGCTCCTCCGGCAATCCCTCATGCTCAAGCTGTAAATGCTGAAGTTGCAACCGCCAGCCATCATCCCCACTCTCGTAGAGCACCTCGCCGGCGAGATGCACCAGCTGAAGCGGCGCCGCGGCCCCGGATACCGTGATATCGGCAAGATTGAACTTCCCCTCCAGCCCTTCAAGCAATCCCCCCTGCCAGCGGCTCCAGACCTCAAGATCCACCAGCCCTTGCTGCAACTTCAATCCCTTATAGTCGAGTCGCTGCAGCATCGATGCCGGTTGCACCTCCACTGCCTTGACGTACAGTTCTCCCAGCCAGTCCTTCTGAGTAAGGAGATCACCACGGATATCTACTGCCAGGCGCAGCTCCTTGCCCAGCTCACTCGGCAATTGCACCTGGCCACTCAGGCGGTGACGATTCTGCTGATTCTCCAGCTCGAGTTCTCCGCCGGCGAAGACCGCCTCATCCCCGGTAGACCAGTTGCGCCAGACCAGCGTGCTCTCTTTCAGAGCCAAACGAGACTGACCTAGCAGCCACGCCCCCAACGCGCCGCTGGCACTAGTGGTGCCTCGCTGCTGCGAAAGCGCAACCCCCTGAACATGCAGAGTGCCATCATCGCGAAGACCGGCCACAATGTTGGCCCCATAAATGGTGAGATCGATAACCGGCCGCAACTGGCGCAATGACGAAACGGGATTGAGGGCGATCCGGATACTGCTGAAATGAGCGAGAGGTTCGAGACTCTGCTCATCTAGCAGCGAGATATCATCGAGAACCACGGTGGGATTTATTCCCACCAGTCGCGCGTCCATGCTGGATATCGCAACAGGCTTACCCAGATAGTTTCCAGCCAAATCTTGCAGGTGCTGTCGATATTCACTGACCGCACCTATTGTTAGTCGCACCACACTCACCAGCACAGCCACGGTTACCAGCAGGCTTACCAGGGTGTACAGGATAAAATTCTTCAGTCGTGAAGTAGGGCGCATGAGGAAGCGGTCAGTAATCGGCTATTCAATTCTTCGGCTGCAAGTGGGTTTGCGACAATCGCGCGACGTCATTCCGTCTTACATCAGCACAACGTCGAACTGCTCCTGAGTATAGAGCGACTCCACCTGAAAGTTGATCGGACGACCGATGAACTCCTCCAGTTCGGCAACGCTGGTGGACTCCTCATCCAGCAAGAGATCGACCACTTCCTGAGAGGCCAGCACCAACAGTTTGCGCGCATCGTACTGGCGGGCCTCGCGCATGATCTCGCGATAGATCTCGTAGCACACGGTCTCGGGGGTTTTCAGGGTGCCTCGGCCATTGCAGGTCGGGCAACTCTCACACAGCACATGCTCGAGACTTTCCCGGGTACGCTTGCGCGTCATCTGCACCAAGCCGAGGGAGGAGACTTCACTGATGTGTGTTTTGGCGTGATCCCGCTCCAGCGCCTTTTCCAGCGCACGCAACACCTGTCGGCGATGCTCCAGGTCTTCCATATCGATAAAGTCGATAATAATGATGCCGCCGAGGTTGCGCAGGCGCAGCTGCCGGGCGATCGCCTGCGCCGCCTCCAGATTGGTCTTGAATATGGTCTCTTCCAGGTTGCGATGGCCGACAAAGGCGCCGGTGTTGACATCGACGGTGGTCATCGCTTCGGTCTGGTCGATAATGAGATAGCCGCCGGACTTGAGCATGACCTTGCGACCCAGCGCCTTCTGAATCTCATCCTCCACGCCGTACAGGTCGAAAATCGGTCGCTCCCCGGAGTAGTGTTCGATACGGTCGACCAGGGCGGGAATGAACTTGCTGGCAAACTTGTGGACCTTGAGATAGGTCTCACGCGAGTCGATGCGAACCTTCTCGATATCGGTATCGGCCAGATCACGCATGGTGCGCATCACCAGTGGCATATCCTCATGAATCAGCCGCGAGCCATTTTCTCCCATCTTGCGCTCCTGCAGTTCATCCCAGAGTTTTTTGAGAAAAAGCACATCTTTTTCGATCGCCTCCTGGTCTGCCCCTTCGCCTGCGGTCCGCACGATAAAGCCGCCTGGTGCATTTTCATCGGCGAACTCGCGCACGATGCCTTTCAGACGTTCGCGTTCGGCCTCATCCTCGATGCGTTGCGACACCCCCACATGATGGCTGCCCGGCATGTAGACCAGATAGCGGGCCGGTATGGAGATATGGGTAGTCAGCCGCGCTCCCTTGGTGCCCAGCGGGTCCTTGGCCACCTGCACCATGATCTCCTGGCCATCGCGCAGCAGGGTATTGATCTGCTCTACGCAGCGCTCGGAGTTATCGTGGTTTTCAGTCTCGCAGAGAATGTCGGAAGCGTGCAGGAACGCCGTGCGTTCCAGTCCGATATCGACAAACGCCGCCTGCATCCCAGGCAACACACGGCTTACCCGGCCACGATAGACATTGCCCACCAGACCACGCTTGCGGGCACGCTCAATATGCACCTCCTGCAACACGCCGTTCTCGACAAAGGCGATACGGGTCTCCTGCGGGGTAATATTGATCAACAGTTCTTCACTCATAACAACCAGGTCTCGGTTTGTAGGCTCAGGTTACAGGTATTCAGCACACCTGTTTGCGTTTAGCCAGAATGCGACGTTTCATTATACTCCCGTATTCAGCGGGGTAATGCCAAACTGCTCCAACAATGCCGCCGTCTCAAATAGCGGCAGCCCCATCACACCGGAATAGGAGCCTTCCAGCCGCTCGATAAAGACAGCTGCTCGCCCCTGAATGGCATACCCTCCGGCTTTATCCAACGGTTCGCCGGTCTGCCAGTAGGCCTCCGCTTCCTCGCGGCGGACCTCGCGAAACAGCACGGAGCTGACACTTAGGCGCGAGAACTCCTCACCCTCGCGCCCCACCAGCGCCACCGCGGACAACACCTGATGCCAGCGGCCAGATAGCCGCGCCATCATTGCCAGGGCATCAGTGCGGTCACGGGGTTTGCCAAGGACCTCACCGTCAATCACCACCGCAGTATCTGCACCCAGGACCGGTAACGGGTCTGTCGCCGCCAATGCCCGCCTCCCGGCACGCGCCTTCTCCAGGGCCACACGCAGGACATACATCTCGGGTACCTCGTCGGGCCCCGGCACCTCCGGTATATCGACCACCAAACGGTGATAGGAAACACCTATCTGCTCAAGCAGTTCACGCCGCCGCGGCGACGCCGAAGCGAGGTAGAGGTCGTGTGTTTTATTCATAAAATCCAGTCGACGCGGATAACGCAAATCACAGAAAGCAGCCGGATGGGCGCCTGGCAGAGAATGAAGTCACGCCTAGATAAGCCTATGTTGTCCTGCACCGTGCCCTGGCAACCCCGTTTTTTATATCTTTGTGTTCTAGCGTCCCTGCATCCTTTGCGTGCAATGTTTTTTATCGGTGGTACGGATGGCCCTTGAGAATGCTCCAGGCACGGTAAATCTGTTCTGCCAGTACAATGCGTACCAGCGGGTGGGGCAAGGTCAGGGGAGAGAGTGACCAGCGCTCGTCGGCGGAAGCACTGAGCCCGGGCTCCAAACCCTCCGGCCCGCCGACCAAAAGCGCAACATCGCGCCCCTCCCCCATCCAGCTATCGAGCCTGGTAGAGAGTTGTTCGGTGGACCAGGCCCGGCCGCCGACCTCCAGTGCGACCACCCGTGCCCCTTTGGGGATGAGCGCAGCCATCTTCTCTCCTTCCTGGCGCGTTAAACGGGCGATATCGGCATTCTTGCCGCGCTTGCCGGCAGGGATTTCGTGCAGCCTGAACGCACACTCGGCGGATAGTCTTTTCGCGTATTCCTGATAGCCCTGTTCCACCCAGATGGGCATCCGGTTGCCGACCGCGATTAGGTGGATCTGCATGCTTTATGATCCCCCGTGGCCCTCCTCCGGTGGCGCTTCCTCTCCCCACAACTTCTCCAGGTTGTAGAAGTCGCGGGTCTCCGGCAGCATCACGTGCACCACCACATCACCGAGGTCAACCAGCACCCAGTTGCTCTCCTTCTCTCCCTCCATGCCTAGAGGCCGGAGCCCCTGCTCCTTGACCTTCTCGACCACGTGATCGGCCAGCGCCTTGACTTGACGGGTCGAATTACCCGCGGCGATCACCAGGATGTCGGTAACACTGGACTTGCCCCGCACATCCAGCACCTTGATATCAATGCCCTTGCGATCCTCCAGGGCATCGACGACGAGTTCTTTCAATTGTTCGGCGTTCATCAATTCTCTTTTCAACGATAAAGATCCTGTGACTGAATATACTGCCAGACCTTAGCCGGCAGCAGAAAATTGGCGCTTTTCCCCGCAACAATGCGCGCGCGGATGTCGGTCGCCGAGATGTCCAGCTGGGTTACCCCCTGCAGCAACACACCACCGGCCTGTTGGGTACGCAACGCTGAGGCATCGGTCAACCAGCGCCCCTCTACCATTTGCTGCAGCGGCTGGGGCATGTGCAGGTCCTGCAAGCTCCACCCCGGGCGGTGGGCAACCACAATGTGTGCCAGCTCCAGAAGCTGTTGCCACTGGTGCCAGCCGGGCAGTCCCAGAAAAGCGTCCACGCCGAGAATAAGGCACAGAGGCGTTTCCCCCACTTCCTCACGCAGTGAGGCCAACGTATCTACCATAAAGGATGGACCAGAACGGCGGATTTCGCGTTCGTCCACCACAAACCCGGGCTGACCCTTTACCGCCAGCTGCAGCATGGTAAGCCGCTGCTGCGCCGTGGCGTATGGTGTCTCACGGTGCGGCGGGACTGCACTGGGAACAAGATGCAGCCGCTGCAACGACAGCTGTTCGAGACATTCCAGTGCAGGTCGCAGATGACCGAAATGAACCGGGTCAAAGGTTCCACCAAAAACGCCAACAGGGTAATAGGCTCCCCTCATCAGGCGGCACTTCCCTGCTGGGCGGCAGTAAAACGCCGGACCAGTATCCCACTCAGCAGCACCAATGCCAGGACAAGAAACAGCACATGTCCCGGCAACCCCTCCGCACCCGGCGGCCGGCGCTTTTCCGCTGGAGTGTTTTCTTCGGCTGCGGCAGGCTTCTCCTCTGCAGCGGGTTTTTGATCTACCGTGGTCTTAACCGCTTCCTGCTGAAGGGGGAGCTCAAAAACCTCGATTGGCTGGTAATCGAGCACCTGCTCCGCCACCTGTTTCATCTGCTGCTCGAGGCGGGACAGGCGGGACCTGAGTTCAGCATTGCGCTGCTGCAATGTATCGTTCTCCTCCCCCAGCTGCTCCAGCTGCCGGTTCAGGACCTGCGGCTCGCCCGAGAGATCCAGTACCTCGGTCTGGCCCTGACTCAGCCGCGAAACGGCTGGGCCATCCTCGGTCTTGGCCTCCGCCGGAGTATTCTGCTGCTGAAGCCACTCCTCGTACTGCTGGCGAATAGCACGAAACACCTCGGCATCCTTCAGTCGATAGAGCTCGGCACCGGTGGGAACACGAAGGCGTGCGCCATGCTTGAGGTTGTTCATATTACCGCCATAAAAGGCCTCAGGGTTGGCCAGGAACAGCGAGTACATCATGTGGAAGTAGCTGCGGTTGGTCTCCTCGCTTAGACGCATGGCTATCGCATCGAGGGTTTCATTCTCGGTCACCTCGACAAACCGAACCGGCTGCTCATCACCCTCTTCAGCTTCGAGGCGAACTGGTGCCAACCGGAAACGCCGGGAAAGCTGGCCTTGTGGCCAGTTGACATGCAGCAACAGCGTTGCCTCTTCGCCGTTCCAGGATTGGCGACCAAAGAGCTGGATTCGGCCAGCGGAACGTCCCGTGGCCAACAGGCCGATACGCATATCGTCAAGGAAAACCGGGTGCTTCAGATAGGCCTGCAGGTAGTCCTCTGCCGTCGCCAGCGAGATCTGGAGATCCGCTAGCTGCTCATCGCCCTCAAGGGCGAGGGGGACACTGGCACGCAACGGCTTGCCCGGGCTGGAGTGCACCACCAGATCCCCCAGGCTCAGTGCCGCCACCGGCCCGCTGAGCGTCATCCAACCGAGTAGCCACAGAAGCGCTTTTCCCAAACCGGCGATCCGGCTTTCAGCTGGTACTTCCGTTTTTATTGCAGTCAGATGGCGCGCCAAGGCTATTCCCGGATATGTCCGTCGCCGAACACGATGTACTTTTGCGAGGTTAGCCCCTCTAGGCCCACCGGGCCACGGGCATGGATCTTGTCGGTGGAGATGCCGATCTCGGCACCCAGACCGTACTCAAAACCATCGGCAAAACGGGTCGAGGCGTTGACCATCACCGAGCTGGAATCCACCTCGGCGAGGAAGCGGCGTGCCCGAGTGATGTTCTCGGTGACGATGGATTCGGTATGGCCGGAGCTGTGGCGATGAATATGCTCAATCGCCTCGTTCATGTCCTTGACCACCCTAATGGAGAGGATCGGTGCCAGATACTCGGTGTCCCAGTCCTCCGCCGTGGCAGGAACACTGCCCGGCACCAGCCGCAACGTGGTCTCGCAACCGCGCAACTCGACCCCCTTCTCACGGTACATGGCACCGAGTTCCGGCAACACCGCTTCGGCTACGCCCTCGGCCACCAGCAGTGTCTCCATCGCATTACAGACGCCGTAACGATGGGTCTTGGCGTTAAACGCCACGCGGGTCGCCTTCTCCAGATCCGCCTCATCATCGATATAGACGTGACAAACCCCATGCAGATGCTTGATCACCGGCACCCGCGCCTCGGCACTGATGCGCTCGATAAGACCCTTGCCACCACGCGGTACAATGACATCAACATATTCGGTCATGGTGATGAGCTCACCTACCGCAGCACGATCGATGGTCTCGATCACCTGCACTGCCGTGGCTGGCAAACCGGCCTGTTCCAGTCCCCGCTGGATACAGACAGTGATCGCCTGATTGGAATGGGCCGCCTCGGAACCACCGCGCAAAATCGCGGCATTGCCAGACTTAAGGCAGAGGGCCGCCGCATCCGCCGTCACATTGGGGCGTGATTCATAGATAATGCCGATCACCCCGAGCGGCACCCGCATCTTGCCGACCTGGATGCCTGAAGGGCGGTAACTCATATCGGCGATCTCACCGACCGGATCGGGCAGGGTGGCGATCTGCCGTAACCCCTCGGCCATGCCGGCGATGCGCTCCTGATTCAGCTCCAGACGATCCAGCAGGGCGGCGTCCAGGCCGTTCTGCCTGCCCGCTTCCAGGTCCTTGCTGTTGGCTTCAATAAGAACCGAGCTGTTCTTTTCCAGATCGGCCGCGATCGCCAGCAGCGCGGCGTTCTTGGCATTGGTGCCGGCCCTGGCCATCTCACGAGAGGCGGCACGGGCCTGCTGTCCGACCTGTTGCATGTATTGTTTGATATCCACGTCAATTTCCATCTGAATGAGTTCAAGGTTCAAAGAGAAAAGTTCAAAGTCCCATCCTTCCAATCTTTAAACTTTAAACTTGTTTTAAACCGTCCGTATACCGGCCATTAATAGTGCCAATTGTAACAATTCATCCCAGGGATTGCCCGGCTCGGCGCCCTTGATCATGCGATCGATACGCCCGGCCCGGCGCAGCAGCAGCAACCAGCGCTTCTGGTTATGGCGCTTGAGCGCGGCGCGAACCGCTCCCTTGCGCTTGTCCCAAACCCGGTACTGGTTCAGCAGCGCCTCCACGTTACTGCCCTTTGCCAACTCTGCGGCCATTTCCGCCAGAGTGCGAATCTCGCGCAACAGCGCCCAAAGAACAAGGATGGGTTCCACACCCTCGCCACGCAACCCCTCAATCACTCGGGTGGTCCGGGCCGCATCTCCCAGCAGGGCGGTATCGACCAGCTCGAAAATGTCATAGCGGGCGCTATCGGCCACGCCCTCCTCCACCTGTGCCACGTCAATCGCGCCTTCCCCCCCTTCCGGGACAAAGAGCAACCGCAGCTTCTCAATCTCCTGGGAAGCCGCCAGCAGATTGCCCTCCACCCGCTCGGCCAGCATCTGTGCCGCCTCCGGGGTAGACTGCAGGCCACGCGCACGCATCCGGTTCATCACCCAAGCCGGGAGCGCCGCCGGTTCTACCGGCCAGACCTGCAGCACCACCCCCGCCGCCTCCAGCGCCTTGAACCATTTGCTTTTCTGCGACGCGCTATCGATCTTGCCGCTGAGGATGAGCAGTACCGTGTCCGGAGGAGGATTCCCCGCATACTCGACCAGTGCCGCGCCGCCCTCCTTGCCGGGCTTGCCACTCGGCAGTCGAAGTTCAAGCAGGCGCTGCTCGGCGAACAACGAGAGTGAGCCGGAGGCCGCGATCAGGGAGTTCCAGTCAAAACCGGACTCGGCATGCAGGACTTCCCGCTCACCAAAACCCTGCTCGCGAGCACGGGCGCGGATCGCGTCGGCCGCCTCCATCAATTGCAAAGGCTCATCACCCGTGACGAAATAGAGCGGCTTCAGCCCCTGCTGCAAATGGGAGGTCAATTGCTCGAAGCGCAATCTCATTGCGGAAGGGTGACTCCGCTCTGCAGTCGGCGCAGGATCTGGCGCACCGCCTGGCGACGCATCTCCTCCCGCAGGATCTCCTCCTCCTTGCCAGAGGAAAGGACTGAGGCCGGGTCGAAGCGGTAATCGCGCAACAGCGAGACCTCATCCCTCTTGGCCGGTAGCGAGCCATCGGCTGACCCCAGACTGTAAGCCACACGCAGACGCAGTTCATACTCACTGGCACGACCGCTGCTGTCCACGCTGAGCACCCGACGGCGGAAATCTTCATTGTGAATAGTCAGGATGGCCGTTGCTGCCTCGGGCGAGCCCACCACCAGACTGCCCGCGGAAATCAGCGCGCTCTCCAGCTCGTAATAGAGCGAACTGTTCGTCGCACCGGCAACATAGGTGCGCTCCATCACGGCAGGCAATTCCACGGCACCTCGCAGGTGGAAGCCGCACGCGACCAGTGATAAGCAGCAAGAAACAAGCAACAGGAGTACGCCACCGCGCCTCAGCGGCAGACGCCTCCATCCACTTGTCACTGGAACACCACTCACTACGGTTTCACCACGATATTCACCAGGCGCCCGGGCACAACGATGATCTTGACGATGGTATTGCCCTCGATAAAGGACTGTACCTTGCTGTCGGCCAGCGCAGCCTCCTCAATGGC
>JBFEWO010000094.1:0-10749 GCA_041546305.1 Thiohalomonadaceae bacterium
CAGTAGCATCACGATCAGGGAATGCGCCATATTTTTCCACCACAAAAGTTCAAAAACCTTTATCGAAAGACGACGACGAAGCGCCAGCAACTGCATCAGGACAAGTACGCCGTGAATCACCACCAGCGAGACCATCAGCGCCAACAGGCCGAATCGGGTCACGCTCCAGTACCCCGCCAGGACAAACATCCCTACCGCAACGATATTGAGTCGTAGGATAAACGCCGTATCGCGGGCGGCATTATAAGTGGCAGTCAGGATGCTGGCGATCCCTTGCAGCGGCAATGCCAACAACCCCAGCGCCATCAACTGGCCAATCAACATCACCTCATCCGGCTTCATTGCACCACGGTCAAACACCAGACGGGCAAAATCCCCGGCAAACCAGACCAATGGCAACATCATCGCCACAGTAATCAGCAGCACCACCTGCAGCCCGGTGGCCACCATCTCGCCACACCCACCCTCCTTGCGTGCAAAACACTGGGAGAGCAAGGGGAAGATCCCGACAGAAAGCACCATCACACCGATACTCAGGGGAAACTCCACCAGCTTCATCGCGTAGCTGAAAAGGCTCATGCCCCCTTCCCCCTGCAGCGAGGCCATGGCTCGCGCTGCCACTGGCAACAGCAACAAAAGACCGCCTGCCGACATGGCATGCAGGTAACGACGGATCAGATCCCGTTCGATCAGTCGCCAGCGACGGCAACGCCAGCTTAACCGCTGGCGAGGTACCACTAGCAATTGAATACCCCACCGTATCAGACCACCGGCAATAATAAACAGGGCCAGACTCTGCAGGGAGCCGTCAGTGGCCAGAGAATAACCCAGCCCCAGCAGAATCACCGCATTGAACGTAAAGGTACCAAATGCGGCCACGCCAAAACGGCCATTGGCCTGCAGATACGCGGTCGATACCCCCGCCAGAATTGTCAGGGGAATCAACCACAGCACCACATCGAGCAGGGGGACGGCACTGGCCACCTGTTGCGCGCTGAAGCCCGGTGCCACCAAATGCGTCAGCGGCTCGCTCAGGAACGTCAGCAACAAGGCCACCAGGGCGAAAAACAGGGCAATGGCCAGACTGCTCTGCACGAAAAGGCAGTACGCGCGTGGACCGGTACCATAACGCTTGAAGGCGGGAATAAGGGCAATTGACACTCCCCCACCAACCAGAATATTCACTAAAAAGTCCGGCAGGGTGAGCATCAGAATCGCCACATCGGCCTCGCCACCCGCCCCAAAGCGTGTAGCCAGCACAACATCACGGAGGAAACCGGCCAAACGCCCGAGCAACAGCCCGAACATCAGCCAAAGGCTACTGCTCGCTAGCTTTGACAACCATCCCCGCTCAGTCAACCACGGTCTCCGCCATGTTCATTCACACCACAACCACCTGAGGAGTCTCAGCCCCCGATAAACTAAATCACAAGCCAAGGGAACCCCCAATGACCAGCAACAGGATAGTTTACACAATAATATCAATCACTTCCTGCAGAATTTCACAGAAATGACACAGGACATCCGTATAGGATAAAAAGAGGTTTATCGAAAGTGGGGAATATCAATCAACAAGCAAGGACATGGCAGTAAAGGCCAGATATTTTGTGATTCTGACTCCAGAGCTTACCTCGACAACTGTGCGCAGGCCGCTTTTCGCACCCCTAACCGATTATCCTAAAGTAACTCGGTGTTTGCCATTGCCAGCCCACGTACCGGATTTCTGCTCCCATGCCCAAGCATGTTCAACAATGCTGTCCAGGTCTGCAAAGCGGGGATTCCAGCCGAGCTCATCCATGGCAGAGCGACTGTCGGCTACCAACACGGCTGGATCGCCCTCCCTGCGTGCAGCATAGATCACCCTAATTTGCCGGCCTGTCACACGAGCGGCCGAGTCGATCACCTGCTTTACAGAGAAACCGTTACCATTTCCGAGGTTGTACTGGGCGCTCTTACCTGTCGCAAGCAGTTTCTCCAGTGCAAGCAAGTGCGCATCACATAGATCCATTACATGGATATAATCACGCACGCAGGTACCGTCGGGGGTTGGATAATCACGTCCGAACACAGAAATCGAGTCCCTTCTGCCAGACGCCGCCTGCAAAATCAGCGGGATCAAATGGGTTTCAGGCATATGTCGTTCACCCAATATGCCCTCTGGATGTGCTCCCGCTGCATTGAAGTAACGAAGACAGACACTCTTCAGACCATAAGCACCCTCATAGTCCTGAAGTATCTGCTCAACAAAATACTTGCTCCTGCCATAAGGATTGATCGGCTCTGCAGGATGAGCTTCATCAATCGGCGTATAGGCCGGTTCGCCGAATATCGCTGCCGTGGAAGAAAAGATAAAGTTTCTGACACCATGCTTAACCATGGCGTTCAGTAGATTCAGTGTATTACTGACATTGTTCTCGTAATATTTTGCTGGCTCAACAACCGACTCACCTACCTGAATGAAAGAGGCAAAGTGCATCACCGCATCAAAACCAGCTCCCCCGAGAATCCGATCCAACGCCACCTTATCTGCCAAATCAGCCTCGACAAACTCGCCTTGGAGGACCGCATCTCGATAACCGTTTGAGAGATTATCCAGTGTCACCACCTCATGTCCGGCTTCCGCCAAAAGCGATCCCATATGAGAACCGATATATCCGGCGCCTCCAACAACCAGAACCTTCATTAACACTCCTTTGATTGGTGAAGAGGACTAATATCCTAACTGCAACAACTACGAAATCCTAATTCCCCTTGTAAAGGAGGGGCGAGCTTGAATGCCGCATTGGGATCAGGCGGCAACCACCGGGATTTTGACCGTGTTGGCCTGCTGCTGATACTCCTCGATCTCATTGAAATTGAGGTAGCGGTAGACCTCTCCGGCCATGGTGTTGAGCAGGGCGACCTTTTCCAGGTACTCCTCCCGGGTGGGAATGTGTCCCAGCTGGGCGGTGACGGCGGCGAGCTCGGCAGAGCCGAGGTAGACCTGCGCATCCTTACCGAGGCGGTTGGGGAAGTTGCGGGTCGAAGTAGAGAATACCATCGCCCCGTCGGCCACCCGAGCCTGGTTGCCCATGCAGAGAGAGCAGCCCGGCACCTCTGTACGGGCCCCGGCCCTGCCGAAGACGCTGTAGTAGCCCTCTTCGGTCAGCTGATGCTCATCCATTTTGGTCGGTGGCGCTATCCACAGACGGGTGGGAACAGCACTGCCCGATGCTTCCAGCACCTTGCCGGCGGCGCGGTAGTGGCCGATGTTGGTCATGCAGGAGCCGATGAAGACCTCGTCGATTTGCTGGCCGGCAACTTCGGAGAGTAGCTTCACATCGTCCGGGTCGTTGGGGCAGGCAACGATGGGTTCCATAATGTCGTTGAGATCGATCTCGATCACCGCGGCATAATCCGCATCAGTATCTGGTTCCAGCAGCTGCGGATTGGCGATCCACGCCTCCATCGCCTCGATGCGACGCGACAGGGTGCGCTTGTCCTCGTAGCCGTTGGCGATCATCCACTTGAGCAGGGTGATGTTGCTCTTGAGGTATTCGATGATCGGCTCTTTGTTCAGGCGTACCGTGCAGGCCGCGGCAGAACGCTCGGCGGAGGCATCAGAAAGTTCGAAGGCCTGCTCCACCTTCAGATCCGGCAACCCTTCGATCTCCAGGATACGGCCGGAGAAGATGTTCTTCTTGCCCTGTTTCACCACCGTGAGGTGGCCCTGCTGGATCGCCGCATAGGGGATGGCATTGACCAGGTCACGCAGGGTCACGCCGGGTTGCATCTCGCCCTTGAAGCGCACCAGCACCGATTCAGGCATGTCCAGCGGCATCACACCAAGCGCCGCTGCGAAAGCGACCAGGCCGGAACCGGCCGGGAAACTGATACCGATGGGGAAACGGGTGTGGGAGTCGCCGCCGGTGCCGACCGTGTCGGGCAACAGCATGCGGTTGAGCCAGGAGTGGATGACCCCATCACCCGGGCGTAAAGAGACCCCTGCTCGGTTTATAAAGAAACTCGGCAACTCGTGCTGCAGCTTGATATCCACCGGCTTGGGATAGGCGGCGGTGTGACAGAAGGACTGCATTACCAGGTCGGCGGAAAAGCCAAGGCAGGCCAGTTCCTTGAGCTCGTCGCGAGTCATGGCACCAGTGGTATCCTGGGATCCGACAGTGGCCATGCGCGGCTCGCAGTAGGTACCAGGATAAATGCCATCGACCCCGCAGGCACGGCCGACCATCTTCTGCGCCAAGGTAAAGCCGCGACCGTTCTCGACCGGTGCTTCGGGACGCTTGAAGATGGTGGAAGGCTCCAGCCCCATCGCCTCGCGAGTCTTGTCGGTCAAGGAGCGACCGATGATGAGCGGAATGCGGCCACCAGCACGCACCTCATCGAAGATGGTGGAGGGCTTGAGCTCGAACTCGCTCACCACCTCCCCTGCTTCGTTCACAATCTTGCCCTCATAGGGCTTGATGGTGATCACATCGCCCATGTTGAGTTTGGAGACATCACATTCGATGGGCAGCGCGCCGGAGTCCTCGGCGGTGTTAAAGAATATCGGCGCGATCTTGCCGCCGAGGATCACCCCACCCTGGCGCTTGTTGGGCACGAAGGGAATATCATCGCCCATGTGCCAGAGCACCGAGTTGATGGCGGATTTGCGCGATGAACCAGTGCCGACCACATCGCCGACAAACGCCAGCGGGTTGCCCTTCTCCTTCAGCGAGGCGATCTGCTCCATCGCGTCGGGCATCTTGCTGACCAGCATCGCCTTGGCGTGCAGAGGGATATCGGGGCGGCTCCAGGCCTCGGAGGCGGGAGAGAGATCGTCGGTATTGGTCTCGCCCGGTACCTTGAACACGGTCAGGGTGATCGCCTCGGGCAGCGCATGCTTGTTGGTAAACCAGGTGCCCTCCGCCCAGGCATCGACCACGTCCTTGGCCCAGTTGTTGGTCTTGGCCTTGTGGATCACATCATGATAGGCATCGAAGATCAGCAGGGTCTTGGACAGCGCCTTGGCAGCAATAGGCGCCATGTCATCATCATCGAGTAGTTCGATTAGTGGGGCGATGTTGTAACCGCCCAGCATGGTACCGAGCAGCTCGGTCGCCAGCTTCTGGCTGACAAGCGGCGAGGTAACAGTTTTCTTCGCCACATCGGCCAGGAAGGCGGCCTTGACATAGGCGGCCTCGTCCACGCCGGGAGGCACCCGGTTGGTCAACAGGTCGAGCAAAAACTCTCCTTCCTGAGGGGCCGGGGACTTGATCAGGTCAATCAGCTGCGCAGTCTGATTCGCGTCCAGCGGTAGCGGCGGCAGGCCCTCGGCCTCGCGCTCGGCAACATGCTTTCTGTATTCTTCAATCATATCAAGACGTTATTTTTTATAGGGAAATGGTCGGGAATATCGAGACATAATAGCCGATGTTGTGGCTTTGAAACAGGGAATTCAAGGTCGAAGGAGAAAGTTGACGGTGCTGAGTCTCATGGAAATGCATGGCGAGATGCCTACCCAATTTGGCGCTTTCACTCTGACAAATCGCGACCGGTACGGTCGCTCCCACATCACATCCAATGGTGTTCAACAACCGATATGTAACTACGCTTCTGACATGCCTGCTGCAGTGTGAGCATTACCCATGCTGTCATCCACACAAGCGATTACTCGATTGACGTACTCTCCGAGCACTTTCTCGAAGGGGTGACTCGCGACTCGACAAATCCTGTTCCCCGGGATCGTTGGCAGGAGTTCGTTGGAAAAATCGAGTACCAGCAAGCGGATATCCTGCAGGATAAAAGCTATGAAACGCTGTGCAAAGTTCTCAGAAAAAAAGAGAAACAGTGGCAAAGCACTGCTGAAAAGATCTTCTATCTGGCCACGCCTCCCTCGCTATTCAGGCCCATTGCCCAAGCCCTGGCGAATTCCGGACTGGCCAGTAACAGAGAACATGCCCGCATTGTGGTGGAAAAGCCGATTGGTCATGACTTGGCCTCATTTCAGGAGATCAATCAAGCCTTGTGCAGTGCGTTCCAGGAGGATCAGGTCTTTCGCATCGATCATTACCTGGGCAAGGAAACGGTGCAGAACATTCTGGCCTTCCGCTTCGCCAATCCGATGTTCGAGCCGATCTGGAATCGCCGCTACATCGACCATATCGCGATCACCGTTGCCTAAACACTCGGGGTGGAGAGGCGCGGCGACTATTACGAAAAAGCAGGAGCGCTGCGCGACATGGTGCAGAACCATCTGCTGCAACTGCTCACCCTGGTGGCGATGGAACCCCCGGTGGTTTATGACGCAAACGACGTGCGCAGCAAAAAGTGCGATGTGCTCCATGCCCTGCGCCCGATCCCGCAAGATGCCGTCGCTGAGTTGGCTGCACGCGGGCAATATTACGAGGGATGGATCAACGGTGAACGGGTGAATGCCTATCGCGATGAGGAAGGCGTTGCGCCCCGCTCCAACACAGAAACCTTCGCCGCCCTCAAACTGCATGCGGATAACTGGCGCTGGCAGGACGTGCCGTTTTATCTGCGCACCGGTAAGCGGATGGCGGACAAGGTGTCGGAAATATCGATTCGCTTTCGCGATGTCCCGCACAAATCCTTTCCCGCCGTGTTCGGTCTTAATGAACAGCCCGCACGGCTGATCATCCAAATCGCTCCGGAAGAAGGCATTGTATTGAAGTTCATTGCCAAGGAACCGGGACCTAATCTGCGATTACGGCCGGTGAACATGCGTTTTTCATACAGCGAGGCCTTCGAAGCCCGCTCGCCAGAGGCTTACGAAACCCTGATCCGCGATGTCATGCTGGGCGATGCGACTCTGTTCATGCGGGGTGATCAGGTTGAGTCAGCCTGGCGGCTGATCACCCCGGTGCTGGAGGTATGGGACACCAATCCGGCGGTCTATTTCCCCAACTATGCTGCCGGCTCCTGGGGCCCGGAATCGGCGACGGTGCTCATGGCGAGGGACGGCAATAGCTGGTTTGCACCGACCATCCTGAGAAACTGCGACAAAAAAATTAGCCTTTAACCGCGAACACACTTTACATCCAAGCTCACACAGCTTATTGCTGGGCACACCATACCATTGTGGGGGCGTACGTCCCGGCCGCGAAGGATGGTGAGTAACGTTCTGGAGCGCTTTTACTGCTCCGCCAGACTGTCCTCAGTCAACGTCGCCTCGACGATATCCCCCATGCCGCCCCCTTCCACCCGCATGCGAATGTAGTTGGTGCTAAGACCGGTATCACCCCCACCCTCGACCAGCACCTGGAACCGCTTGCCCATCTGCGCATCGAGAAAGGTCTTTCGCATCCGACGAGCCAAATCACGAATCTCACCGGCGCGGGCTTTTTTCACTTCCTGGGGGAGCTGACCGGGCAGCGTCGCAGCCGGGGTACCCTCGCGGGTGGAATAGGGAAATACATGCAACTTGGCAAAACCGACCTGCTCCAGCAATGTCATGGTCTCGCGGTGCTCTTGCTCGCTCTCACCGGGAAAACCGGCAATCACATCAGCAGCGATGGCTGTATCAGGGCGGGCCGCCCGCGCTCCTTCGGCAATACGGTAGACCTCCTCGGTACCGTGGCCACGCACCATGCGCTCCAGCACACTGTCCGAACCGCTCTGCAGGGAAAGGTGCAGGTAATCGCAGATGCGCTCATCCTGGTAGACGTCGAAAAAGCCAGGCTGGATAAACTGCGGTCCCAGGGAGGACAGGCGGATGCGCGGTATCTCCGTATGGCGCAGGATCGCCTCCAACAGCTCATGCAAACGTGCCTGCTGCGGGTGATTGGAGTCCTCGCAGCCCCAGGCGGCCAGATTGATGCCGGTCAGTACCACCTCTCGGATATCATGCTCCAGCGCCTGGTTGATTTGCTTCACGATGCTCTCGACCGGCAGGCTACGATGACGACCTCTCGCTACTCGGGTAATACAGAAGGTGCAGAGATTGTCGCAGCCGGTTTGAATGGCCACCGGCAGACGGGTACGGGAGTTGAGAGGCAGCTGGTGTTCGTCAAACTCGACCCCAAAGTGCTCGAACATGGCCGCTTCGTCTGCGAAAACCAAGGCATTATCCACCTGCTGCTGCCAAACCGCCCGATCCACCCTCGGCCCGCACCCCATCACCGCTACCTGTACCGGATGGCGTCCGGCATTGTTGACTGTTTGCCGGGATTTGCGGTCCGCCTCCGCCGTGACCGTGCAGGTATTGACGAAAACGTGGTCCGCCTCGGCCTCGTCCTCCACCGATTGGTGGCCGGCCGACTGTAACGCCGCCGCCAGGCGGGCCGAATCGAGCCAATTCATCTTGCAGCCGAGGGTGCGGATAAAGAATTTCATGGAGATGGTGTGCCAAATGGAGTTGCAGGGCGCTGGATTATAGCCAATTGAGGTCGAGGGTTCATCCGCAGGATTCGTGGGGATGCAGCACATACCTCAATGCCGAAACAAGTGATGAATCCCTCCCGTCAGGCCAGCTTCCACAGATACGTTATCGCAGCGTAACTAATGTTACAGTCAGTTACTCAGCTACTTTTTATTCTTGTCGCTCACTAAAAACCAATTAAGAGGAGTGAAAAATGGGCAGTTTTGTTCGTTTTATGTCATCAACTGCTGGCCGTGTTATTCGAATCCTTGCCGGTATCGGCCTGATAGCCTGGGGATTTACTGGACTAAGTGGGGACAATGGTTATCTCATCGCTGGAATTGGCGCTATTCCACTGCTAACTGGCACATTAGACATCTGCCTGTTTGCTCCATTGCTCGGTCATCCACTTAAAGGCTCACGGGTTCGCACAAGTAATGGTTGACAGGTAACCATCAATAAAATGCAATAAAAATTAAGGGGACGGAGGGAATAATTGTTGAACAATTACTCATTATCCCTCCGTCTCGGTCTCCCCCTCTTCATATTCCCTAAAGTAATTCCATACTGGGTTTCAATCTGAGCCCTGAACCGGTCATCCCCAACGGGCTGACAATAATGGGCCGCCTTCCGTATCAAGTGAAGATCCTGTTCGCTGAGTTGGTACCTGAAGAGTTCCCGGTAAGCACGTGCGCGTTCATCTGCAGTTCCTCCCAGCTGAAGATACTCATCATGAGGGGAAAGCCAACTCGCATCACTCCAACCATTCACCCCATAACTTGACCAGCGGTACTCTTCCGGGCGCGATACCATCCCCGCCCTCACTGGATTCAACTCAATATAGCGATAGCAACGTAACAGGTATCTATCGGACTGGATCAAACTGGAGCGATGTCGCCCTTCCCAAAGGGTGCCTGTTCGCCGGTATTTCAGATTTATATACTGCGCGTAGCGACTTCCAACAACCTTCATGGTATCGGAAAGGGAGTGTTTCGCCTCAGGAGTAGCCAGGATATGGATGTGGTTCGTCATCAGGCAATAGGCATGGACTCTGACACCATAGCGTTTTGATAACTGGCGCCAAAGTTCAAGATAGTACTGATAATTTTCCGGCTCGATGAAACAGGCTTCGCGATTATTACCGCGCTGAACAATGTGGTATGGAAAACCTGGTAGGTAGTTTCTTGCTCTTCTCGGCATAGCAGTTCCTTTGCAGTGCCTTGATGGGAATAGCTCTAACTTTATAACTCAGCCATTCTGACTGGTCAAAATTTAATCCCTCCGTCCCCTTTTTTACTCTTGGCGGTTGTGCCCACGTTGAACAACGTGATGTGGGAATTCAGGTAATACCACTCGCCCAGTCCTTGGCATAGTAGGCTTCCTTTGTGTGAAAAATCCTTTTCGAGTCTATCGAAAAACGACTAATAAATAAATCTGTCCCCTTTTTCTCTATGATGGGAATAGTTATAACTTTATAACTCAGCCATTCTGACTGGTAAGAATTTAATCAATCCGTCCCCTTTTATTTTTATTAATTATCTATGTATTGTGTTATTTCTATTTTTTTAAAAATAACATTATCTTTGTTAAAAATGGTCATTCCAATAGTTTTGGTGTCTAACCAAAATACTCCCGATGTATTCTCACTCTTAAATACATCATGAGTAGATAAGGAATAATTCTCATTGAGAACCAGCACATGAACACCATCAGAATCATTGTATGCCACATACCCTGTGTCAGGGTTGATATCGAAATTAGATTCACCAACCCCACCAATAGAGTTTAATTTTGTTGTTATGTTTTCACCTAGATCAATAACTTCTAGTATGGCCACCGCTTCCGTGAACTTAGGATCTTGATACGCAACAAAAACCTTACTCTTGCTAATCCATCCAAAACCATAAATGGTTTCAGCCCATTTTATTGTTTTATATGTATCGTTGTAATATGCATTGAGCATGGTTCCACGAATGAGAATTAATCTATTGGCGTAGTCCGCATAAGAATTACACGAAAACACATTTAGGCAGAAAATTATTAAAAATACTAATAAGTTCTTATGCACAATTACACCCTATATATGTTTGAGTTAGACAGCGACCTAATAACCAGAATATGCAATGTTAAGACGTGCTATCAAATGGCGTTGGTAGGTAATCTCCCGTTGGGAAGTCACCAAGCGCCCCATTTAGGTCAACTTCGCCACCATCATTTCGCTGCTGCAAGGTTTCCAAATCTCCATTTCGGAATTCCGGGGACAGTATACCTATTTCCGAGACTTCAAATTCAACTGGAGTCATGTTTAGGTTTCCTCCCCGGCTTTCTCTGAGCGAGAGGCTTTCCTGTTATCCTTTCAAGCATTCCAATAAAGCTTCCATCCCCAAGAG
>JBFEWO010000140.1:0-7378 GCA_041546305.1 Thiohalomonadaceae bacterium
CGACGCAAGCTGGGCGTGCGCCAGGTGGTCAGCGCCATGGAACAGGCGGTGATTACCCTGCTCGGTGACTACCACATCGCTGCCGAGGCACGTCAGGACGCCCCAGGGGTCTATGTCGACGGCAACAAGATCGCCTCGCTGGGCCTGCGTGTGCGCCGTGGCTGCAGCTATCATGGCCTCAGTCTCAATGTGGCGATGGATCTTGAACCCTTCTCACGCATCAACCCCTGCGGGTACCGTGGCTTGGGTGTCACACAGTTGCAGACGCTGGGTATCGACGATTCGATGGATGAGGTTGCTGAAAAACTGCTCGGCAAACTGCGCGAGCACCTCATCCTCAGCTAGGGATCTGAACAGTATATCTCTGGGGGGGGTGGCCTCCCGGACGCGACAGGGTGTAGCAACATCGCGATCGGGGTGACCGCTCCCACCAAAAATTCCTTCCCTCAGCCAGGCCTTCAGCAATTCGCCCCTTCGAAGCCTCCGTCCTCCATTCTTTGAACCTTGAACTTTAAACTTTGAAATTACTCTTGTTACCCGACCCACTCACCCCAATCTCAGAGCCATGAGCCAGGACGACGACCTTCATCCCCAGACACCCAACCCCCTCAAGGGTGAGAGCAAGACCGCGCGCATTCCGATCAAGGTGGTGCCGGTGGAGCGCCCCCTGCCCAAGCCCCACTGGATCCGCGCCCGCTCCCCCAATAGCCCCGAGGTCCTGCAGCTCAAGGCGATCCTGCGTGAGCAGAAGCTGCATACGGTCTGCGAGGAGGCCGCCTGCCCCAACCTCGGCGAGTGTTTCCAGCACGGCACGGCCACCTTCATGATCATGGGTGGTATCTGCACCCGTCGCTGCCCCTTCTGCGATGTGGCCCATGGCCGCCCCGACCCGCTTGATGCGGAGGAGCCGCAACACCTGGCCGAAACCATAAAGGCCATGAGACTGCGTTACGCAGTGATCACCTCGGTCGATCGCGACGACCTGCGCGACGGCGGTGCCGGCCACTTTGCCGCCTGTATCCGCGCGGTGCGCGATACCGCGCCGCAGACCCGCATCGAATGCCTGGTGCCCGACTTTCGCGGCCGCGAGGAACGGGCACTCTCGATACTCACCGCCGAGCCACCCGATGTCTTCAACCACAACCTGGAGACGGTGCCGCGCCTCTACCGTCAGGCCCGGCCCGGCGCCGACTACCGGGGCTCACTCGAACTCATCCGTCAGTTCAAACAGCGCCGCCCTGAGGTCCCAACCAAGTCCGGGCTGATGCTCGGTCTCGGTGAGACCAGAGACGAGATCATCGAGGTGTTAAAGGACCTGCGCGCTCATGGCTGCGATAACCTGACGCTCGGCCAGTACCTCTCCCCCTCCCGCCACCACCTGCCGGTAGTGCGCTACGTCCCTCCCGAGGAATTCCTGGAATACGACCGCATCGCCCGGGAACTGGGCTTCGACAAGGTGGCGGCTGGCCCCATGGTGCGCTCCTCCTACCATGCCGAAGAACAGGCCCGTGGCGAACGGGTAACCTGAACATCATCTGCCCCCCTCCGTCACCCTAACTTGGCAAGGTTAAAGCGCCACCGTCCTCTGCAGAAAAAACGGCCCGCGGGTAACCTTCTGTTGATTTCGCGACCGAAACTCGCGCAAACTCTCTTTAATATTTGTGATAGGCGCATAATCCGGCCTTAAGCAAAGCCTTATACAATAAGGGACAAAGACGCCAAGAAAGGAGCCTGGCATGTCCGGCAGCAATCACTTATTCGAACGTATCGAAAAACTCACCGAGATCGGCATTGCCCTCTCGTCAGAGAAGGATACGCTGCGTCTGCTGGAAATGATCCTGCTAGGAGCCAAGGAACTTACCAACGCCGATGGCGGCACCCTCTATTCGGTGCAGGAAGACAACACGCTGAAGATGGAGATCATGCGCACCGACTCCCTCGATTTTGCCATGGGGGGCACCACCGGGAAGTCGATCCCGTTTCCCCCCATCCCGCTCTACGATGCCCAGGGCAAACCGAATCTCCACATGGTCGTCACCAATGCGGTGCTCAACGACCAGACAGTCAATATCCCCGATGCCTACAATGCTCAAGGCTTCGACTTTTCCGGCACCAAGCAGTTCGATGCCAATACCGGTTACCGCTCCGTCTCCTTCCTTACCATGCCGTTGAAAAATCACGAGGGCGACATCATCGGCGTGTTGCAACTGCTCAATGCCCGGGATGAAATGAGCGGAGAGATCATCCCCTTCAGCGAAGCGGCCGAGCGCCTCGCCGGCTCGCTCGCCTCACAGGCCGCCATCTCGCTCACCAATCGCCGTCTCATCGACGAGATGAAGCAACTGCTGGAATCCCTGATCCAGCTTGTCGCCACCGCCATCGACGAAAAATCGCCCTATACCGGTGGTCACTGCAAGCGTGTGCCGGTGCTGACCATGATGCTGGCCGACGCAGCCAACAAAACCAGCGAAGGCGCGTTCAAGGATTTCTCGATGAACGAGGAAGAGCGTTACGAGCTGGAGATCGCCGCCTGGCTGCATGATTGCGGCAAACTCATCACCCCCGACTATGTGGTCGACAAGTCGACCAAGCTGCAGACCGTCTATGACCGCATCGAAGCAGTGGCAACGCGCATCGAAGTGCTCAAACGCGATGCCAAGATCGCCCTGCTCGAGCAACAGCTGGCCGCCCAGTTGAGCGGCGACCACACCAAGATGGATGAACTGCAACAGGCGTATCAGGAAACGATCCGCCGGCTCGATGCCGACCTGGATTTTCTGCGTCAGCGCAATCTCGGTAGCGAGACCATGTCCGCGAAGGACAAGCAAGAGATCCAACGCATCGCCCAGCGAAGCTGGCAATCGGGGGAGGATACCCAGCCCCTGCTCAGCAACGATGAGATCTATAACCTCTCGGTCGAGAAAGGCACCCTCACCCCGGAGGAGCGCACCATCATCAATAATCACATCGATGCCACTATCAGGATGCTGGAGGCGCTGCCTTTCCCCAAGCACCTGAAGAATGTCCCCGAATTCGCTGGCGGCCATCACGAGAAGATGGATGGCTCCGGTTACCCCCGCGGCCTCAAGCGCGAGGAGATGTCGGTGCAGGCGCGCATCATGGCCATTGCCGACATCTTCGAGGCACTCACCGCCAAGGACCGCCCCTACAAAGAGGGCAAGAAACTCTCCGAAACCTTGCGCATTCTCGGGCAACTCAAAGAACAACAACACATCGACCCGGACCTGTTCGAGCTCTTCGTCAGGGAACGTATCTTCGAAAAGTATGCACGGGAATACCTCGACTCGAGCCAGATTGACGATGTGGATCTGGCGCTGGTTCCCGGGCTGTAACCCTTTTCCCCCGCACCCTTGCGAGGCAATCTGCCTTTCACCGCCCCCCGATGGTGCAACCAAAGCCGTGAGTCGCCCCCCATTGGGCTGGACGGACTGCCTGACACCAGTCTTAGTCCGGCTGGCACGCCCGTTGCTCGACTAACGTATAGGCAATGACTGCCTCTGCGGTGATGCTGGTAAGTATCCCAATGCAGGCCAGGAAGGCAAAAGGCCGATGCGGGGAAGTACAGCATCGGCTTTCCTTTGTGAAAAATCGGACATCAGATGGCGGAGCAGATTGTTCTACAGGGACTGCGGGTTCTTCTCGTCGACGAGAATCGGGGAAGATCCGCCCTGCTGGAGCAAGCCCTCAGTGACGCCGGCTATCAGGTCATCGCCAGGGTAATCACCAGCGATAATCTCGCCCATCAGGTACGACGACACCAGCCCGATGTGATCATCGTCGACCTCGAATCCCCTGACCGCGACACCCTGGAGCACATGCACAGTATCAGTCGGGACCAACCGCGCCCCATCGTCATGTTTGCGGAAGATCAGGATAGTGAATCGATCCATAAGGCCATCAAGGCAGGCGTGAGTGCCTATATCGTCGATGGACTCAGCGCAAAGCGAGTCAAGCCGGTGATGGAGGTGGCAATTGCCCGATTCCGTGAGTACCAGGCATTACGTGATGAACTGGCCAAAACCAAACTGACGCTAGAGGAGCGCAAGATCATCGATCGCGCCAAGGGCCTGCTGATGAAGCGCCAGGGCATGGATGAAGAGGGCGCTTACCAGGCACTGCGGAAGATCGCCATGGACCGCAACCAAAAACTGGTGGAAGTGGCACGCAACGTCATCGCCGTGATGGAACTGTTGGAATAGCTAGCGGACACGAGAAGTTGTAATACAATTTTTTGGCTAATGACGGTTCTGATTGTCTCACTGCGACCAAAACGGAGCTTAAGCCAATAAAGTTGGGAGGCCCGCACTAGCTATAGCGGTCGATAAACATTCTTCTGCCCCGTACCATTCGGGAGCAAGCTCACCTTTGCCTCGACGCACAGTGTCCATTTACCCGTGGGCGTCTACACTTTTTTGACCGATCCATTTATATACAGCGCGGAGTCTGCCCGGGCGGTTTCTCGCCGTGCCGGATTCCGCAGGGAGGTGTCTTATGTTGAAGCAAGTCACCACCGCATCAAGTCCTAGCCAGGTGTGGGAACGGCTCACCAGCGACGAGCCAATGTTCATTCTCGATGTGCGCGACCGTGATGAGTTTGAGCGCTGGCGGGTGGAAGGGACCCGCGACATCCCCACACTCAATATTCCCTATTTCGAACTACTCGAGCTGGAAAGCGAGGAGGAGGATGTCACCGAAGCGGTGATGCGCGGGGTGCAGCAACAACTGATGGAACAGCTGCCCAATGACCGCCCCATCCTCGCCGTCTGTGCCGAAGGCAAAACCTCCAACTACGTGGCCGATGGCCTGCGTCGGCTCGGTTTCGATGCGGTGAATATGGCAGGCGGCATGGAGGCCTGGGGCAACTTCTACTACTGGCGAACACTGGAGGAGAACGAACGCTTCGCGCTGTTCCAGGTGGTGCGCCCGGCGCGCGGTTGCCTGAGTCACGTGCTGGTCAGCGACAGCCACGCCGCGGTGTTCGACCCGGCCCGGCATCTCGATATCTACCACGAACTGGCAGCCGATGCCGGCGCCCGCATCGAACTGGTGCTCGATACTCACCTGCATGCGGACCATCTGAGCGGCGGACCGGCGCTGCGCAGTCAGGAGCATATTCCCTACCACCTCCATCCCTACGATGCCATCCACCCGATGGACATGCTGCCGGCCCGATTTGACTACCGCCCGCTGGAAGGCGGGCAAACCCTGCGTATCGGCCGGGCCGAGATCAAGGTGCTCCATTTTCCGGGCCACACCCTGGGTATGGTCGCCTTCCTGATCGACGAGTGCTATCTGTTGAACGGGGATAGCCTGTTCATCGAGTCCATCGCCCGCCCGGACCTTGGCGGCAAAGCCGATAACTGGGCGCCGTTGCTGTACTCTTCACTGAAACGTATGGCCGAGCTACCGGACGAGACCGTGGTGCTGCCGGCCCATTTCAGCAACATCAAAACCGGCGATGAAGACGGTGTCTATCGCGCCACACTGGGAGAGCTCAAAAAGCACAACCCTGGTCTGAGCAAGCTGGCCGAGGGCGAGCAGGCCTTCATCGACTATATCCTGTCGAGCCTGCCGGAGTTTCCCGAGGCCTACATCGAAATCAAACGGGCCAATGCCGGACTGGCCAGTCCGGACGAGCGCAAGATGCAGGAACTGGAGCTCGGGAAAAATATTTGTGCGATAGGAAAATAACTGGGGGTGAAGTTCAATTACTGCTAAGCGAGGCGCACACACAGGTCCTGACTAGAGAACTTCGGCTGTTACTACATTAGTGAACATTTACTACCATATCGGATACGTGTCCACAAAAATGGTGCTAGATCAGTGCCTGTTTTGTGCGAATTTGCACAAAACAAGCGCCGCGGAGGCGGGTCGGATTGAGCGCCTTGTTATGCGCTTTTTAGGTGCCTTAGCTGCCTGTAAATAGGTTCATTTTGCTATTAACATACTCCATTATTTCATCATATTTAAACTCATCTATTTTTCCAGAAACAACATAGCAATAGAGGTATGAGGAAACAAAATGGAACTTGTATTGGTTTTTTGAGTTTTCATCATGTGACCAGTCTTCCTTTACTTGACGATCATTGGCCACAATCATTTCCTGAATTAGTGACTCATTATTGGTTTTTTCCCTTTCCGAATAAATGATTGGCGCTAACATGTAGAGGTTTTGCAAAGGAACCTCGCCACCTTTTGAGATATCAAGTGCTTTAGAAAGAGATTCTTTTACTTCGTTAAGCCATTTATCCATCATGTATGCCCGTACTTATTGCGCATAACGTTTCAGCTCAGCCGACCACCGTAGTGGTGCTTTGCATGTGCTACACAGCACATGCAAAGTGCCGCGGAGGTTGGTCGGCTGGAGCGCCTTGTTAGCTGTTCTTTCATAATGCGTCCATTGACGTTTGTTTTAAACGAGGGTGATGTTCGTAAATCTCAATTACCTCGTAACTCCTGTTACTATAAATACCAGTATCTTCGTCTTTTACTTGTTTTATTTGTAATTTAACTTCAAGACTATCCCCTGGCGCTATTGTTATGTCGTGAGCAAAAAAGTCTTTATAGAAGTTATTGTCGGTGATTGGGGCGGATATTTTGAAGCCTCTCCACATAAACTCCCATTTACGCCTGCCACGCTCTAAAATTGCTTTTAATATCTGCAGCTCCACAATTTCTGTAACAATACGGACGCCGTCTTCTTCTATAATTACTCCAGAAGCTGATATGATTGCGCTGCGAGGTATGATTACTTCTGGTTTAGGATCATCGATATTTTTCACAAAACCAAGCCCCTCAATTTTAGGGTCTTTCTCTATGGCCTGAAATGTCTTATCGATTGATTGAGTGAATTTTGGGTTTCTTTCTGCCTCACGAGTAGCATCATATACATTCCGGGGAACAATAATCCTTTCTTCACCCTTCTCGATTATAACCTCATCAGTATGTATTTCTACTTTCACATTATCATCTACTGCCAAGGTTCTCTCGTAGATATAATTAGCGATCACACCAATTATGACTCCAGCCACTAACTGAGAAGTAAATAAGTTTTTTCCTTCTTTATAAATGGCAGATATCTTTGCCCTAAAACTACCAGCGCCAAGTGCCTCTACTATTATTTCTACTTCATATCCGGCATTTATTGTTGTATTTGCTGCTTTTGCTGCATCGGCAATAGCCACTAACGTTGACGCTAGCGTATAAGCATTGATTTTTTTATTTTCAGTTTCAAAATGAAGGACTATAGAATCCTCGAAACTTGAAATATCCACTACTTTCATACAATCCCTTTTATACAGCTAACGAGCCTGTAGAAAAACCTGTTTAAGAAACAAATCTCGACCTGGTGTTTTCC
>JBFEWO010000192.1:0-3810 GCA_041546305.1 Thiohalomonadaceae bacterium
ATCCCATCAAGCGACGCTCTCTACGCTGTGCTTCGTTCGCGCGACTTATGGGCGACGTTGAATGTCAGCTCCTGGGTGATCAGCTGACTACTCCAGCAGTCACACCTGACTTCCGCTTTGGTCGCTTAGCTGATGTAATTTTGATTGTCCGTTGCAGATATAGGCTTAGCCTCATGATGCAAAGCCTCCGGATGGCTTGGGCTTACCAACGTTGTTTGTTTACTGGTTGATTTGAAAGCAAAAAGAAGCAAAGCCCTGCCAAAAACGGTATAGTGTCGGCAATTTTTCAGCCATATAAATACCCGCACTTTACTCCAATGCACTCCGCTGCCGACATCCTCGCCACTGACGGGCCCCTGGCCCGGCTGTTGCCCGGATATGCCGCCCGTCCCCAGCAGCAGGAGATGGCGCAGGCGGTGGCCGAGGCGCTGGCTGAAAAGCAGGTGCTGGTGGCCGAGGCGGGCACGGGCACCGGCAAGACCTTTGCCTATCTGGTGCCGGCGCTGATGTCCGGTCAGAAGGTGATCATTTCCACCGGCACGAAGAACCTGCAGGACCAGCTGTTTCACAAGGACCTGCCGCTGGTGCGCAAGGCATTGGCGCTGCCGGTCGACGTCGCTTTGCTCAAGGGCCGAGCCAATTACCTTTGCCCCCATCGCCTCGAGCTGGCGATGAGCGAGGGGCGCTTTCTCAGCCGCAGCCACGTGGCCGATCTGCAGAGCGTGCGTGAGTGGGCCTCGCGTACCCGTAGCGGGGATATCGCCGAACTCTCCGACTTGGCCGAGGACTCGCCGGTTTGGTCACAGGTTACCTCGACCGCGGACAACTGTCTCGGTACCGAGTGCGAGTACCTCGAGGAGTGCTATCTTGCCCTCGCCCGGCGCCGCGCACAGGAGGCTGATGTGCTGGTGGTCAACCATCACCTGCTGTTTGCCGACATGGCGCTGAAGGACGAGGGGTTTGGCGAGCTGCTGCCCGGGGCCAACGCCTTCATCCTCGATGAGGCGCACCAGCTGCCCGATACCGCGTCCAACTTCTTCGGCACCACGGTCACCGCCAATCAGTTACTGGAGCTCGCCCGCGACACCATCGCCGAGGATCTCCGCGAGGCGGGGGAGAATCGTCAGCTGCAAGTGCTGGCCGAGAAGCTGGAGAAGACGGTGCGCGACATGCGCCTGGCGTTTGCCCAGGAACCGCAGCGCGGGCCGTGGCGGGAGATGAGCGGTGGGGCAGCGATGCAGCAGGCCATCGTCGATGTCAGCGAGGCGCTGGATAATCTGCACGAAATCCTCCAGCCGCTGGCGGTGCGCGGCAAGGGGCTGGAGGGGTGCCTCGAGCGGGCCGAGGTCCTGGCCGAGCGCTTTGCCCTCCTGACCGGCCCGACACCACCGGGCTTTATTCACTGGTTCGAGACCCACACCCGATCCTTCACACTCAACCTGACGCCGATGGATGTGGCCAAGCTGTTCCAGGCGCAGCTCAAGTCGCGCCCTTGCAGCTGGGTCTTCACCTCCGCCACCCTGGCGGTCGGCGAGAGTTTCACGCACTTCACCTCGCAGCTGGGCATCGAAGATGCCATCACTCATCGCTGGGACAGCCCCTTTGATTATCCGCGTCAGGCGGTGCTCTATGTCCCCGACGGGCTGCCGGACCCGAACAGCCCCGGTTACACCGCCGCGGTGGTCGAGCAGGCGCTGCCGGTGCTAGAGGCGAGCGGGGGCAGGGCATTCATGCTCTTTACCAGTCATCGGGCGCTAAAGCAGGCGGCGGAGCTCATCAGCAACCGCATCCCCTATCCGATCCTGGTGCAGGGGGATGTGCCGCGCACCCGTTTGCTGGAGCAGTTCCGTGAGCTGGGCAATGCGGTGCTGCTGGGGACCGGCAGTTTCTGGGAGGGAGTGGATGTGCGCGGCGAGGCGCTCTCCTGTGTCATCATCGACAAACTGCCCTTCGCCTCGCCGGGTGACCCGGTGCTGCAGGCGCGCATCGACGCCATGCGTGAGGCAGGCGGTAATCCCTTTATGGAGTACCAGCTGCCCCATGCGGTGATCACCCTCAAGCAGGGGGTGGGACGACTCATCCGGGATGTGAATGACCGTGGGGTGCTGGTGCTGTGTGATCCTCGCCTGGGGAGCAAGTCCTACGGACGGGTGTTCATCGACAGCTTGCCGCCAATGACCAAGACCCGAAAGCTGGATGTGGTGCAGCGCTTTTTCGCGGCGGGGTGACTCTTGAAGCCGATTCCCTAATAATGGGTCTCACTGCAGAGGTATCGCGATTCGTTCTGTTTAAAAACAATAGCTAGATTGGGGAGATGTTGCGCATGAAAAGACTGATGTTGGCTGCCGCCGGAGCGGCACTGATGGGGGCCAGTTCAATGGCCTGTGCTATTGGGGTTGGTGTCAAGGCCAGTACCTTGGGTACCGGCGTTGAATTGGGTCTGCCGATTTCCGATCGATTTGTCGCAAGAGCGGCAATGAACAAGTATTCCCAGGACGACAGCCAGACTATCGATGGCATAGATTACACCGCGGACCTCGAACTCAAGTCTACGGCCGCGTTTCTTGACTGGCATCCCTTTAAAGGGACATTCCATGTGACTTTAGGCTATGTGAATGGCGCCAGCCAACTGGTGGGTTCCGCTACCCCGACGGGCCAGTTTACTGTCGGCAACACAACGCTCGATGGCTCTACATACCCTGTCACCCTTCACACCACGATTGACCTCGGTAGCGGTCCCTATGTGGGCCTGGGTTGGGGCAACCTCCCTGCAAGTGGTTTCGGCTTTACCTTCGAGGTGGGTGCGGTCCAGCAGGGGGCGCCAGAAGTTACGCTGACGAAGAGCGGTGACAGCATGAATCTGATCAGTCAGCAGGATATTGACCAGGAAGAGCAGAACATGCAGAACGACCTCAACGAGTATGAACTCTATCCCGTCGTCGCACTGGGTATTTCTTACGGTTTCTGATCCGCCCTATCAACGCTGAAAGGCCCGCCGCCCGTTAAGGGCGCGGGCCTTCTCTTTGCTAAAGTACAACCCATGAAACTGCTTGCCATAGAAACCGCCACCGAAGCCTGTTCCGCCGCCCTCTATATCGATGGCGAGGTGCACGAGGAGTACGCGTTTGCCCCGCGGGAACATGCCCGGCTGCTGCTGGGCATGGTCGACAAGCTGCTGGCCGCCGCCGGACTCAAGCCCGGCCAGCTCGATGCCCTGGCCTTCGGCCGGGGGCCTGGGGCGTTTACCGGGGTGCGTATCGCCACCGGGGTAGCCCAGGGGATCGCCTATGCCGCGGATCTGCCGGTGGTGCCGGTCTCCACCCTGGCCACCCTGGCGCAGGGAGGGCTGCGCGAATTTGGTTGGACGCGGGTTGCCGCTGCCATCGATGCGCGCATGAACGAGGTCTACTGGGCCGCGTACACGGCCAATGATGTCGGCCTGATGGTGGCGCACTCTGATGAACTGGTCTGCCCACCGGAGCAGGTCCCAATGCTGGATGGCGAGGGCTGGCATGGCATTGGCAGTGGCTGGCAGACCTTTGCAGAGGCACTAAAAGAGCGCCAGCAGGGAAGGGTGCTAGACTGCCAGGGAGAGTATCTGCCCCATGCACAGGATGTGGCGGTGCTGGCTGCATCGGCCTTCGCCCGGGGGGAGACAGTCCCGGCCCGGGAGGCGATGCCGATCTACCTGCGCGACCAGGTGGTGCATAGTCCCGCGAAAACCTGATCAACAACCGGATGGTGTTCCATGCCCCGACACCAGGCTGCACAGTGGAGCCATTTTCCCCATGAAGCCGATATTGGGGTACG
>JBFEWO010000182.1:0-4631 GCA_041546305.1 Thiohalomonadaceae bacterium
CCCCTTGCCGAGCTGGGCGGCCCGCTCCAGCACCGGCAGCTCCTCGGTGTGCATCGGATTATAGGTCGCCATCACTACGTCCATGTTCTCCACGCACCAAATGCCACCTTCAACGGTCTTGGTCGACATGCCCACGGCACGGATGAGGCCCTCACGCTTGAGTTGTTGCAGCGCTTCACAGACCTCTTCGTTGTGGATGATGTTCATATCGTTGCCGTCTGAATGCACCAGCACCACATCGATGACATCACGCCCCAGCCGTTTCAGACTACGCTCGACACTCTTGCGGGTGTGAGCGGCGGAAAAGTCAAAACGCGATTCGCCGTTTTCAAAAATCTCGCCGACCTTGCCGACGATCACCCAGTCATTTTTATGCGGCAGCAGCTGGCCGAGGCGCTCCTCGGAGTTGCCGTAGGCCGGAGCGGTATCGAGGGTGTTGATGCCGAGATCCCAGGCCAGCGCAAATAGTTCGCGCACCGCCTTGTCGTCCGGAATGGTAAACCCGGTGGGATATTTCACCTGCTGGTCGCGGCCAATCTTGACCGTACCGAGTCCCAGGGGACTGACCTTGAGACCGGTCTGGCCCAGGGTTCTCAATTCCATCGTTCCTCCTCCTGCCAGGGCAGCGGGGCATAGTCCGGGTGGGGCCAGTCGGGCAGTTCGCTCTGGTCGCCCGGCTGCAAATCGCCCTGCTGCAGGCGCGCAAATATCTTATCAGCCAGACGTGGCGATAACGCCAGCTTGGTCGGCCAAGCGGTGATGACTCCATCGTGCTCCTCGGTGAAGACATCATCAGGGCGGCTGCCGTCGGCCATGCGCGGTTCGGCGCGGTCGATCGGCAGAATGCCCCACTGGATTTCGGCGAACGCCAGCCAGGGAAACAGGGAGTGCAACTCTTTTTTGGCCGCGGCGATCTGGGCCGCATCGTCACGCCCCACCCCCTCCTCGGCGATCTGCCCACCCATATACCAGACCCGGTTGCCGTGACTATCGTAGTGCGTGGTGATGGTGATGCGCGGCAGGGCACTGGCGCCGAGACAGTGGGCGTAAAGTTCACCGGGAAGGGAGGTTCCCCCGGTACCGCGGAGCATCACCATATTTAGCGGGCGCAGCTGCATCGGTGGCGTATCGCGGCCGACCCGCTTGAGCAGGGCTGCATTGCCCTTGCCGGCGGCGAAGATCAGGCGCTTGGCATCGAAGCATACGCGACGTTCACCCTCACTCAGGGTCACCTGCCAGCCTGACTCGCTGCGCGAGAGTTCCAGTCCTTCACCTTGGGGAAGACGAAAGATGGCATGGCGGTGGGGTTCTGCCAGGGCCTGCACCAGTGAAGCGGTATCGAGCACAGGCTCTTCCAGGCGATAGACCTGCCCCCTGAAGGCGGGGTCGCGCAACACCTCGGGCCGCGCCTCACCTTCCACCGTCCTGGTGCGGCTGTGCATCAGCTTACTGGCGAAGAAGCCCGCCATGCGTGAGGTCAGGCTTTCGGTTGACCACATGAATTGGTGGGTAGAGAGCAGCTTGACCGCGCGCAGGTCCAGTTCTCCCTTGCCTTCAAGACAGGCACGCCACAGGGCTGGCATCGCGGCGATCGCCTCGGAGGAGCCGGTGAGCTTGCCAGTCAGCGCGTACTTGGTGCCGCCGTGAATGATCCCCTGTGCATAGCGGGTCTGGCCGGCACCGAGGCGATCCGACTCCAGCAGCACCGCCTGATAACCGGCCTGGCGAAGACGGTTCAACAGCCATAACCCAGCGACACCGCCGCCGAAGATCACCACATCGACCGGGGTCGCCTCAACGGAATCGCTCATTCGCTATCCGTCTTGCCTTCCGAGGCGCGGATCGCGCCGATAATGCCGGTGGTGGAGACATTATCCACATAGGACATGATTTCCACCCGGCCACCAGCAGCACGCACGCATTCGCCGCCCGGGATCTTGTCCGGGTCGTTGTCACCGCCCTTGACCAGGATGTCGGGAGAGACACGACAGATGAGGCGGGTTGGAGTGTCCTCGTCAAAACCGACCACCCAGTCGACGCAGTCCAGCGCGGCCAGGACACGCATGCGCCGCTCCTGGGTGTTGACCGGGCGCTCCGGGCCCTTGAGGCGTTTGACCGAGGCGTCATCATTGACCGCGACGATGAGGCGATCACCAAGTCGCGCCGCCTCCTCCAGATAGGTGACATGGCCGGCGTGCAGGATATCGAAGCAACCGTTGGTCATCACCACGGTCTCACCATGAGCCTTGGCCTCCTGCACCAGGGCCACTAGCTTGTCCTCGTCGACCATGCCCTGCTCCATCTCCTGCTGATCGCGCATCGCGCGGCGCAGTTCGGGCACGGTGACACTGGCGGTACCCAGCTTGCCCACCACCACACCGGCAGCAAGATTGGCCAGCACCGTGGCCTGGCGCAGCGACTGGCCAGCCGCCAGCCCTGCAGCCAAGGCGGAGACCACCGTATCGCCGGCGCCGGTGACATCAAACACCTCGCGCGCCTTGGTCGGGATATGCAGCGGCTCCTGGCCCTGCTCCAACAGGGTCATACCCTTTTCACTGCGGGTAATGAGCAGGGCCTCGAGTGCTAATTGCTCGCGCAGCGCCTCCCCCTTGCTGACGATCTCCTCCTCAGAGGCACAGTGGCCGACCACCGCCTCGAACTCGCTCATGTTGGGAGTGATCACGGTGGCGCCGTGGTAATGGGAAAAATCGTTACCCTTGGGGTCGACCACCACCGGCTTGCCGGCAGCACGGGCAATAGCGATCAGCTGGTCGGCCGCGCGCAGCGCCCCTTTGCAGTAATCGGACATCACCACCACATCAACACTGGCCACCTGCTCCTGAAAACGCCGGATCAGGCCGGTGACATCATAACCGGGAAAACCGTCCTCGAAATCGAGCCGGATCAACTGCTGATGGCGGCTCAGTACCCGCAGCTTGGTCACGGTGGGGAAACCGGCCAGACGCTCAAAATGGCACTGTACCCCGACCTGTTCCAGCGTGCGGGCCAGCGCATCGGCGGCCTCATCCTGACCGGTTAAACCAATGACCGCCGCATTGCCGCCAAGGGCAGCGACGTTGAGCGCCACATTACCGGCACCGCCCGCGCGCTCCTCGATCTCGCCCACACGGACCACAGGTACCGGGGCCTCGGGGGAGATACGCGAGGTATCACCATGCCAGTAACGATCCAGCATCAGGTCGCCGACGACCAGGACGCTGGCCGCACCGAATTCGGGTATCTGTACGATTTTCATATCAAAGAGAACTTCAGTGAAAACGGGACCTATTCTACCGCGAATGACACGGTTATGGCGAAAGCGGGCGATGATTCCTTCCCTTGCCGGAGCTCACCGCAAGGCTGGAAGCAAAAACAGCGAGATAGATGATATACGGATTGACGAAGGGATTGCGTGATGTCCATCCCTCGGTTAGTCCGAACTCGGCGAAGGCTGTCACCGTCAACAGCCCGGAAAGGGCATAAAACCGCGGCCACGGCGCCGATACCTCTCGCCAATAACGATAAAAGTGTCGCCAGGGTAGAACAAACAGGGACACGATCAACAACAGCAAACCCACGGCGCCAAATGAGGCCAAAGCATCGAAATAGATACTATGCGCATGCCCATATTGCTCTGCAACAGAACGGTTCTGGGATTCGCCCTTCGTTACAAGCACAAGGGAATCGTGCCTGAAGTCCCCCAGACCGGTGCCCAGCCAGGGGTGTTCGCGCCAGATCTTCAAACTGTTGCCCCACATTTCAAGACGCGCCCCCCAGGAGCCGGGCTTGTTCGGATCGTTAAGGTAACGTTCGACCTCATGAATACCGATAGCCATGGGTTTTACGATCGCCTTCGGCTGCCAGAGCGCCAGCACCGCAACCAGCAAAAAGAAGCTTGTCGCAATGGTTACCCAGCCACGACGACCGAGCTTGTGACGATAGAGCCAGACCAAGACCACGCCAATTACGGGTAACAACAGCCAGGCTCCCCGGGTCGCCGACATCAAACTGGCATAAAGCGCCAGCATCATCGCCAACCCAAGCAGCAGGAAATGCCAGGGGCGGCAGGCAACCGTCAGCATGGCTGCAACCATGACGGTGAAAACCAGTACCGCCATGTCGCCAAAAATGATCTTGTGATAAAGGCCGATAGCAACAGCCTCATGCTGGAACTGCGTTTGGTACAGCGCCTGAATCGCCAGGGAAAATGCAGCAGCGACGACGCCCGCCAGGAAAAATCGCCCGACTTCCACATGCATGCGCCGAAGAAAGAGGTAGACCAACCCCAGCGTCGCCAGACGGAAATATCGCTCCAGTTTTTCCAGCCCAAGTTTGAGATCAGAGACATAGAAAAGACTCAGGGCGGCTAGGGCAAACAGCGTCACATAGGCGAGCAGCCACCAACGCTCCTCCGTGTTGAGCATCTTGCGTTCAGGCCAGGCATAAATCAGCGCTGGCAGGACCAGGAACGTGTATAACGTACTGCCGCCACTGGGCACGGAGACCGATACCAGAGGGAAGAGCGCGGCCAGCAACAACACCAGGCGCTGGCTCAAGGAGTAACCCAAAAACGGCTTCAGCAGCCCGTTATCATAATGCATTGATCGTATTCTTTGCCTGACAAGATAAAG
>JBFEWO010000088.1:0-11334 GCA_041546305.1 Thiohalomonadaceae bacterium
ATATCGTAGGTTTTCACTTCTAAAGGGATTTCTATAAAAAATGGTTTTGTCTCGCTTGAGTCCATTGATTCTTTCCTTGGCTAATCGTTTTTATTTGATTGTATTTCTGTCTCACATAGACAGTTAGTCGTAACTCTCACAACATAGCGAATTTTGTTTCATTGCCATAAGAATCTGAACATGGCGATGCACTTCCTCCGCCGGCAAAGGCCCGCCGTGTCCCATATAAAACCGTTCCATTCCAGAATCGAGCAGGCGCCTCAGCGCCAGGCCTACGGTATGGGGATCATCCTCAAATGGGGGACGTATGGCATGGCCGGTTCTCATCATCCCTCCCAATAAAATTCCTGAAGCGATGAGATCGCCGACCAGGACTTCTTTACTTTCCAGCTCGACCGAAATTGAACCTGCCGTATGCCCGGGGGTGTGAGCGATGGCTCCTGCAATGCCGTAACCATTCAAATCCAGGCGGGTACTTTCCGAGAGCAGAATATCCGGCATAAACGCCTTGTACGGTTCGTGTGGCACCGGTGATTTCAGAAACAGGCGCCCGACCCACCCAGTTGGGCAGTAGCTTATCGGCACCTCCCGGCTAAAGTGCTTAACATCATCGGCATGAGCAGCGATAGGCGCCTGTGACAATTCACGCAGATCATAGGCACTTCCAGCATGATCGACATGCGCATGCGTAATCACGATGAGTTTTATATCTTTGAATGAGAGGCCGTGCCTGGTTAACACCTTTTCAATCTTCGATTCCGATCCCGGTATTCCTGCATCGACGAGCGCACACCCGTCGGCGCCACGAATCAGGTAGGCATTGACCATGCCGAACGGAAGAATTGGGATACGAATTATTTGTGGTGTTTTCATCGCTTTTCCTTATCGATACAGCCATCACCCGAAGGGTATAGCGACAACATGTCAGTGCCCGCGTCAGAAATTATGCTTCTGGTCTGACACACTTCTGTTGCTCATCCCTTAGCTGGCTTGGAAGACCTTGCTCATCCTATAAAATTGCTATATATGTTCAAGAACATATTTTGAAAAACAGGAAATCGATATGCCCTATTCAAAGGAACATAAACAAAAAAGCCGAGAGAAGATTCTGGCCAGCGCCAGCAAACTGTTTCCTCGCCAGGGCTATGAGGCGGTGTCGATTGATATGTTGATGGATGATGCGGGACTCACACGAGGTGCTTTCTATAATCACTTTCGCAATAAAGACGAAGTCTATGCCGAGGCGATTATTTTTGCTTCTTTGCGCAGCCCGATAAGTCTCGAAAAGGATCAAGCCTCTTCACTCAAGGCATGGTTCGATAAAACCCTTGGGCGTTACATGAGCCGAGAACATGTGGATGAAGCACCCTCTCCCTGTCCTCTCGCCTTTCTGGTGACCGACATCGGTCAGCGCCAGGGTGCAATACGAAATACCTATACGCGGGTATTTAAGAACCTAAGTAATACGATCAAGAAACGCCTGCGCGAAAACGACGTCCGCAGGGAAACGGTCATGGCGGTCAGTGCCATGATGATCGGTGCCGTGGCCGTTGCCCGTGCACTGGACGATGAGAAAACTGCCGATCGGCTACTGGCCAACTGCAGGGAGACAGCCAAAGAGCTTCTGCAGATCCCCTAGAAACTGGAGAGCGATCGTCCCTGCCAATGATTCGTACTGGGAGCTCCTCCTATCGCGGCGAAAACGGCCGCTCTCACAGGCTCCACAAATGAGCAGGAAAAAGCACAAAAAACCGGGGCCATGCCCCGGTTCGCATTGCCACAAACCTTCAGCGTTACAATTTTTTGTAAAGCTCGGCACCTTCCTCAGCAAACTTCACCGCCATCTCCTGCATCCCCTTCTCCGCAAAATCTCTGACCTCTTGCGAAATCTTCATGGAGCAGAATTTCGGTCCGCACATGGAGCAGAAGTGGGCGACCTTGTGCGCCTCGGCGGGCATGGTCTCGTCATGGAAGGCCATGGCCTTTTCCGGGTCCAGCGCCAGGGCGAACTGGTCCATCCAGCGAAACTCGAACCGGGCCTTGGACATGGCGTTGTCCTGCACCTGCACCCCGGGGAATCCCTTGGCCAGATCCGCCGCGTGGGCGGCCACCTTGTAGGTGATGATCCCCTCGCGCACGTCTTCCTTGTTGGGAAGGCCGAGGTGCTCTTTCGGGGTGACGTAACAGAGCATGGCGGTGCCGTACCAGCCGATCTGTGCGGCGCCGATGCCGGAGGAGAAGTGGTCGTAGCCGGGAGAGATGTCGGTGATCAGCGGTCCCAGGGTGTAGAATGGCGCCTCGAAGCAGTCCTCTAGCTCCTTGTCGACATTCTCCTTGATCATCTGCATCGGCACGTGGCCGGGGCCCTCAATCATGACTTGCACATCGTGCTCCCAGGCACGCTTGGTCAGCTCGCCAAGGGTTTCCAGCTCGCCGAACTGGGCAGCGTCGTTGGCATCGGCCAAGCTGCCGGGACGCAGGCCGTCGCCGAGAGAAAAGGCCACATCGTAGGCCTTCATGATTTCGCAGATCTCATCGAAGTGGGTGTAGAGGAAGTTCTCCTCGTGGTGCGCCAGACACCACTTGGCCATGATAGAGCCGCCGCGCGAGACGATGCCGGTGACCCGCTCGGCAGTAAGCGGCACGTAACGCAGCAGCACCCCGGCGTGGATGGTGAAGTAGTCCACGCCCTGCTCGGCCTGTTCGATCAGGGTGTCGCGGAATACCTCCCAGGTGAGGTCCTCGGCAACGCCGTTGACCTTCTCCAGCGCCTGGTAGATCGGCACGGTACCGATGGGTACCGGTGCGTTACGCAGAATCCACTCACGGGTTTCGTGGATGTTCTTGCCGGTGGAGAGGTCCATCAGGGTGTCGCCGCCCCAGCGGCAGGACCAGACCAGCTTCTCCACCTCCTCTTCGATGGAAGAGGTCACGGCGGAGTTACCGATGTTGGTATTGATCTTCACGCGGAAATTGCGGCCGATGATCATCGGCTCCTGCTCCGGGTGGTTGATGTTGGCCGGGATGATGGCGCGGCCCGCGGCGATCTCGCTGCGCACAAATTCAGGCGTGATCTCCTCGGGGATGTTGGCGCCGAAGGGCTGGCCGGCATGCTGACGCAGCAGCTTGGCGTAGGCCGGATCGGCCTTCATCGCCTGCAGCATATTGTTCTCGCGGATGGCGACAAACTCCATCTCCGGAGTGATGATCCCCTGACGCGCATAGTGCATCTGGGTGACGTTTTGCCCGGCCCTGGCGCGGCTCGGCTTGCGGATATGCTCAAAGCGCAGGTGGGCCAACTCCGGGTCACCCTGTCTGCGCGCACCGTATTCTGAGGTAGGGCCGTCAAGCTCCTCGGTGTCGCCGCGCTCGGCGATCCACTGTGCGCGCAGCGCAGGCAGACCGGCCATGAGATCGATCTTTGCCTGCGGGTCGGTATAGGGGCCAGAGGTGTCGTAGACAAAGATCGGGGGATTTTTCTCCGGCGCGCCGGAGGTGTGGGTATCATCCTGCTCGATTTGGCGCACTGGCACGCGAATATCCGGGCGAGAGCCTTCCACATAAATCTTGTTCGACTTGGGAAACGGCTTGGTGACCTCTGCAGAGAGCTGCGAGGTCTTCTTCAAGAATTCTTCTGGGATGGCGCTCATGGCGTGTCCTCGGTGGTTGTGATGCAGGAAGACGGAAGCGCCACAGGCGGAACCGCTTCCCTACGCCGGGATTAACCGGATCAGGTTCAAAGGGTCAACGTCTCAGTCGGGCATGGCCCAACGCCCCTAGCAGTAGCCGATAAATGTATCGGAAAATGGCCTATTTTTCAAGTTGAACCACTTGAATAACCGTCAAAAACCTTATAAAAACAAAGCACAAAGAGTGAGTGAGCGCTAACGTTATTATGGTATCTGTTAACCTTTGGCTGCCTTCACCTGTTGGTTCTAGCCTTGCCTCTTTCCGGGAAAATACTTACTCTTTGCGCTGCTTTTTATTGTATGGGGGGAGTTACTGAAGATGGCCGATATGAATATCGAACAAGCGCGCCACAATATGATTGAACAACAGATCCGGCCATGGGATGTGCTGGATCAGCGTGTGTTGGAACTGATACAACGCGTACCCCGCGAGGACTTTGTTCCCGCCGCCTATCGCAATATTGCCTTTACCGACATGATGATCCCCATCGGGCACGATCAGGTAATGATGGAGCCCAAGCTGGAGGCCCGCCTCCTCCAGACGCTGGCAATACAGCAACATGAAAAGGTTCTCGAAATCGGCACCGGCAGTGGCTATCTGACCGCGCTGTTGGCAGGGATGGCCAAGGAAGTGGTCTCCGTGGAAATCGAGCCTGAACTGTTGGCTGAAGCGAAAACCCGCCTTGCGCGCCACGGCATCGACAATGTCATTCTGGACCAGGGCGATGCCTCCAAGGGCTGGAATGCGCGTCAGCCCTATGACGCGATCGCCGTCACAGGCTCCTTACCAAGCCTGCCGAAGGAGCTATGCCAGAACCTGGAAATCGGGGGGCGCCTGTTTGTCATCGTTGGCAGCGAGCCTGCGATGCAGGCCATGCTTGTCACCCGCATCAACGCCAACGAGTGGCGGGAGGAGATCCTGTTTGAAACGGTGGTACCGTCCTTGATGACGGAGCAAAAGTTGCATCATTTTACGTTCTAGATCGCCGGCAAATAAAAAGGGGCCGACTGGCCCCTTTTTTGTACTTCCCCGAAAATCAGTTGGGGCTTGATCCTGATACCACTTGACCTCACTGTATCAGTGTTTGCTAATATTCGACACGCAATCTCCAACTATTGTTAGTATACTGTCATTTGGTTGGACCGAAACAATACTTGATTAAGGGACTTACAATGCAACGAGTTGCCGCAACACTGTTCGCCAGCGCCGCCCTGCTCTTGGGCGCCACCAACAGCCACGCCGAAGACTTGCTTGAGATCTATCGTTTAGCCGTGGAAAGCGATCCCCAGTTACGCGCCGCTGAAGCCGGCAACCTAGCAGCGCAAGAGGTGCGGGCACAAAGTCGTGCCGCCCTTTTGCCGCAAATCAATGCGGGCGCAGACTACACCCGTCACGAATCGGACCTTCAAGACTCGACCAATCCCCAGGCCAACTTGGGAACCTCGGAATACGATTCCAATGGCTATGGTATCAGCCTGAAGCAAAGCATTTATCACCATGAATACTATGTGCAGCTGAAGCAGGCGGATGCGCGCATCGCCCAGGCCAATGCCGAGTACGAGGCGGCCAAGCAGGGCCTCATCCTCCGCGCTGCCGAGGCCTACTTCAACCTCCTGGGCGCCCAGGACAGTCTTGCTACTGCTGAAGCGACCAAGCGTGCTATCAGCCAACAGCTCAACCAGACCCAGCAGCGTTTCGAGGTGGGTCTTTCGGCCATTACCGATGTTCACGAGGCCCAGGCCGCCTACGATCTCGCCGTCGCTGCAGAGCTTGCCGCACAAAGTCAGGTGGACAACGCCCGGGAGAACCTGCGCGAAATAATCGGACGCGATCCAGTAGCCCTGGCGGCACTAAAAGAAGAGGTGCCGCTACTCCCACCCGAACCGGCGGAAATCAACCAGTGGGTGGAAACGGCGCAAAAGCAGAATCTTCCTCTGCAGGCCCGGGAGGCTGCGGCCCGTGCGGCCCGTGAGGAGATCAGCCGCAGGAAGGCCGGCCACTATCCGACCCTGGATTTGATCGGAAACCATAATTACTCAGACAACATGGATTCGCCGACCTTCGGCAGTAAAGGCTCAGATACCACCATCGGCATCCAATTGAACGTCCCGATCTACTCTGGAGGCCTGACCACGGCACAAACCCGTGAGGCCCGTGCCCTCTACACCCAGGCCCAGGAGGCCCTGGAGCAGCAGCGTCGTGCCACCGTGCGTGAAACCCGCAATGCCTACCTGGGAGTAACAACCGGCATCAGCCAGGTGCAGGCTCGCAAGCAGGCGCTGGCCTCCGCGCAAACGGCCCTGGAAGCTACCCAGGCCGGTTTCGAGGTCGGCACGCGTACCATCGTCGACGTGCTCGATGCACAACGCGTACGCTTTACTGCCCAGAGCGACTATCTGCGCGCTCGCTATGACTACCTGCTGGCAACGCTGCGCCTCAAGCAGGCTGCAGGTTCACTGAGCATGACGGATATCGAGCAGCTCAATACCTGGCTGAAGTAAAAACCAGAGACAAGTTACGAGGAAACAGAGTCGAGAGAAGGAGCGTGCCTTCATCGACTCTATTTCCTCGTACCGCCTGTGCGACTCTGGCGCCGCCCATTCGACCGCCTGCCCTCATAGAGAACCGGGCACATGATCAAAGACAACCTTTTCCCTGCCGCGGCGCCTGACTTCAGCGATCCACTGGGATTACTGCGTGCCTGTCACGGGCGCATCCTGAAGCACTGCGAGATAGTTGAGAAACTGGCAGACCATCTGGCGGAAAACGGCCTCGACCTAGAAGCCACCGAGGCTGCAGCCAAGTGCTACCGCTATTTTTCCAGTGCCGCGAAACATCACCATGAGGATGAAGAGCAGGATGTGTTCCCTCGTCTGGCGCGCCAATCATTGAAGCTGGCCGATTTTGTCCATGCCCTTAAACAGGAACATGTGGAACTCGAAGCCCTGTGGACAGAAATCGCACCGTTGCTGGCCAATCCTACCCGCATTCAGTACAAGACCCGGTTTTGCTCCCTCACCCAGCAATTCGCCGCTGCCTATCGCAACCATGTGCACAAAGAGAACCGTGAGCTGCTGGAAATTGCATCCGATATCCTCAGTAGCGATGAACTCATGCAAATCGGCCGGACCATGGCCGAGCGTCGTGGTGTCAAATAGCCGTTCTAGTCCCGAGTCAACTCGTACACAAAAATTTTCGGGTATTCATCGAATAGCCTGACACGTCAACGCTGTTTCCTGGTTCCTCTGGCTCTCTCCGGCTCTGCCCCGTGTGTGCTGCAGACAGCGCTTGAATCGCAGCGTCCTGGCTATTCGGTATTCGTCATCAAGGATGCGGTGTATAGCGGAAATGCCAACAACCATAACAACGCTATGCGCATCTTCGCCAGACCGGGTTCATCGTCACCGACAGCGAATCCCCCCCTCGAATGGCTGCGCGAGAGCTGACATGAGAGTTTCATGGCTATCACGGCTTTGATAAACTAACCGCCCATGTATGACCACGACCTGTTTCCCAGCCCCACACCCGATTTCAGCGATCCGCTCGGCCTGCCCATGGCCTGCCAGCCGCAAAACAACGAGCTCAAGGTGATCGGCGCCAGTCTGGGTCAGCGCCGTGGGATAAAACTGCCGGGGCAGTACTAGAGCTGCATGACACAGCGCGGGCCCTTCAGACCCTCCCACTATCTGGCCCCGCGCCACTGGCCGACCTGGTTCGGCATCGCCCTGCTACGCCTGCTTACCCTGTTGCCCTACCGTACGCAGATGGCCATCGGTGCCGGTATCGGCCGAGTGATGCGCCGCATCATGGCCAGTCGCCGGCACGTGGTTGAGGTCAACCTGCAGCTGGCCTTCCCTGATCTCACCCCCGCCAGCCGCATGGCGCTTTTGCGCGAACACTTTGACAACGCAGGACGGGCCGTTCTGGAGAGTGCCTTGAGTTGGTGGGGCAGCGATGAGCGGTTGGCACACCTGGCCCATATCCACGGTCTCGAGCATCTGAAGGCGGCCGCCGCCGAGGGCAAAGGGGTGATCCTGCTCAGCGCCCACTTCACCTGTTTCGAGATGGGCGCACGGCTGCTCGCCAGGCACCACCCCTTCCAGTTCCTCTACAAACCACAACGCAAGAACCCGCTGTTCGAGGCCTACACCACCCGTCTGCGCCTGCGCCACTACCTTCGAGCGGTGGCCCACCGTGACCTGCGCGGCATGGCCCGGGGCCTTAAAGACCAGCTCACTTGCTGGTACCTCCCGGATCAGGATTTCGGGCGAAAAAACAGCGTGTTCGCCCCATTCATGGGCGTGCCGACCGCCACCGTCACCGCCACCTCGCGTCTGGTGAGTATGACTGGCGCACGGGTCGTCCCCTACTTCCCACTGCGTCGCGAGGACGGCAGCGGTTACGACATCCACATTCTGGAGCCACTGGAGAGCTTCCCCAGCGGCGACGACCTGGCCGACGCCACACGCATCAATGCCCTGGTCGAGACATTCGTGCGCCGTGCACCAGCCCAATACCTATGGCTACACAAGCGCTTCAAGACCCGACCGGAGGGCGAGGCGGATGTCTACCGGCGCTGAGCATAAGCGGCAGCTTAGGCGTTATAACCTACTTCTGCGTCTGCTGGCCCTACCGATCACCCTGTACACCCTGTGGCAAGCGTTTCGCGAGAAGGACGCTCGCTACCTGCGTGAGCGCCTGGGATTCTCCCGGCCGACAACAGACCTGCGTCCGATCTGGCTGCACGCCGCCTCGGTCGGTGAGGTCAATGCGGCATTGCCGCTCATCGAAAGCCTCGTCCTACATTATTCTGAGACACCGCTGCTGGTCACTACCACCACTCCCAGCGGGGCAAGGATAGCGACGGCCAAACTCCCAAGCGGCGTTCGGCATGTCTATTTTCCTATTGACTGGCGAAGTTCTGCCCAGCGATTTTTCGCACGCCAGCGCCCGCGCTGCGCGTTGATCATGGAAACCGAACTGTGGCCTAACCTCTACACGCAATGCAGCAGGCACGGCGTTCCTCTGGTCATCATCAATGGCAGGCTTTCTGCACGCACGCGTAATGCCCACCCCTGGCTTCGCCGGCTATATGCGCTGTGCCTGCAGCAGGCCGCTGCCGTGCTCACCCGTTCGGAGCAGGATCGCCTTGGCTTTATTGCGCTGGGTGCCCCCAGGGAGCGTTGCGAATTCATTGGTAATATCAAGTTCTCCGCCGCACCTGAGGCAGAGGGGATCGAACCCATCGACCTCAAACGTCCCTACATCCTCGCCGCTTCCACTCGGGAAGAGGAAGAGAAACTCATCGTTGCTGCCTGGAAAGAGAGTGGTGAGACAGGCCGGTTACTGGTGATCGCACCGCGTCACCCGAAGCGCCTGCCCCAGATCCTCAACGATCTGGCCGGTGAAAGCATCAGTGTCCGCAGCCGTGGTGAGGCGGTGACCGATACCACCGAGATCTACCTTGCCGACACCTTCGGCGAGCTGCCCGGCCTTATCGCCGGTGCCGAGCTGGTCTTTATGGGAGGGTCACTGGTACCCAAGGGGGGCCAGAATCTGCTAGAGGCTGCCGCACTGGGCAAGGCCCCGCTGTTCGGACCACACATGCAGAATTTTCTTTGCGAGAGCGAAGTACTGCTCAGTGCTGGAGGGGCCATACAGGTTGCCGATCCCCGCCAGCTGACACAGGAGTTCCGCCGCCTGCTGAGCGATACGACCCTGCTTCGGGAGATGGGTGAGAAGGCTCGTGCCGTGATAGAGGAACGGCGCGACATAACAGAGCGTTACCGCAAGGCGATAGACCGATTTTGCCCGCAGGACTGATCAGTACCCCGCTTCATAACCGCGCAGGATCGCCTTCCAGTCCTCATCGTCGAAGGAAAAGTGACACTCATGTCGACGGAACTTCTCCAGGGATCGCTTGAGCCGCGCCAGATTAGCACGCTGCCAGCCAGAAGCCGGCTTGCGTCGCTCGCCCCGGTCGAAGTCAATGAGATAAAGGGCTCCCTTCTCATCCAGCAACACATTGCGCGCATTAAGGTCGGCGTGATAGACCCCTTCGTTATGAAAGCGGCGAATGCCCGATCCAATCGCCTGCAGCCAGGCCACCGAGAGCCGCTTTTTGCCCAGCCAATCGGCCAGCGTGCGGGCAGCGAGACGCTCCGTGACGATATCGGCCCGGTAGCTTACCCCTCGGCGAATCACCCGTGCGGCAATCGGCCGCGGCACCGGCAAGCCTTGCTGGTATAACTCGGCCAATAGATGCCACTCCTGCCAGGCCCGGGTCCGCTCCAGCCCCAGCCAAAGATATTGATCCCGGGAAATGCGAGCCGGAAGACCGCCCCGCTGATAGTGACGCAAGGCATACACCGACGCCCCATTTTGCACGAACACGGTAGTGCCGCGGCCTGGCGCCGCATCGAGCAGACACTTTTTCTCGGCCCACGCCTGTGGCTCAAAAAAGCTATCATCCACTTGGCCGACGCATTCAGCATCATATAGGATGTGGCTCTTTTCCGTTGTAATCTGGGTCGAATTCATCTCATGGCTCTACCGTTAAACACACCGCCGAAAAGTCTCTGCCTGCTGCGTCTCTCGGCGATCGGCGACATCAGTCATACGCTGCCCATTCTGCGCACCCTGCAACAGGCATGGCCAGCGACACAGATCACCTGGATCATCGGCAAGACGGAACACTCCCTGATCGGCGATATTCCGGGCGTGGACTTTATCATCTTTGACAAGTCCCGGCGATGGCGCGCCTATGCCGATCTGCGCCGGGCGCTCAAGGGGCGGCGCTTCGATTTGCTGCTGCACATGCAGATGTCGATCCGCGCCAGTCTAGCCAGCTTGCTGGTGCGGGCAAAGGTGCGCCTCGGTTTTGACCAGGCACGTGCCAAGGACATGCAGTGGCTGTTCACCAACCATAAGATCGCCGCGCAGAAAAACCAACACGTCATCGACAGCTTTTTCGGCTTTACCGAGGCTCTCGGGATCAGCGAAAGGGCACTGCGCTGGGACATCCCCATCCCCGACAGCGCGCGGCAGTTCGCCGACGAAGCCTTGCCATCGGAGCCGTTCCTGGTGATCAGTCCCTGCTCCAGCATGGCCTACCGTAATTGGACTTCCTCGGGATACGCCGCGGTGGCCGAGTATGCCATCAAACGCTACGGTCTCAAGGTGGTGCTATGTGGCGGCAACAGCCGCCTGGAGCGGCTCTACGGCGCCGAGATTCACTCGCGCCTGGATACGCAAGGCTGCAACGGTGCGCTAACCAACCTCATCGGCCGCACCAGCCTGAAACAGTTATTAGCCATTCTGGAGCGGGCAGAATTTCTGATCAGCCCCGATGCTGGCCCCGCCCACCTGGCCACTGCCGTTGGCACAGCCGTGATTGGCCTCTATGCCTGCACCAACCCAGACCGAGCCCGCCCCTACCTCAGCGCGGCCTATACTGTGAACCGTTACCCGGAAGCGATACAGTCCAAGTACGGTAAAATACCGGACGAACTCCCGTGGGGCACCCGCGTGCGCGATCCCGGTACCATGGAGCGTATCCAGGTAGAAGATGTTACCGCGGTAGTGGATAGCTTGATGAATTCAGCAAGGTCCCAGGAATAAATCTCCCCTCTGATCACGATGTTC
>JBFEWO010000179.1:0-4731 GCA_041546305.1 Thiohalomonadaceae bacterium
CGCCCACGTCCCTGGCACCGCTGGAATCCCTCTTTCTACTCTAATAGATAACCCTGACACCCAAGTCAATGAGCCTGGATCTTTAATGACATCCTAGTCAGCCTGTACTGGTTAGATCAGATTGAGTGATTGGAAAGGGTAGTAGCCCTTTGATTTGCGATAGTTCTAGCCAATGTATGCGTTGATGCTGACACCCTGGGCGGCACAGAAGGTCGTTAATTCTTCAACCTGCGTTTGCGGAATGCTGACGACCATCACGACTTCCTCAGCATAATCGACCGTCTCGACGTCGCCTTGATTCTGGGTCAGCCAATGGCGCAGTAGCTGCTCTTTCGCAAAATCCATCGTCAGCGTTACCTGCTGCATGGCAATGGCCTGCGCTACCGGAAGGAGTGACATGGAGGCCTCGGCGGCCCCGCTATAGGCACGCACCAGCCCACCCGCACCTAATTTAATCCCGCCAAAATACCGGATCACCACCACCATCACATCACCAACCCCTTTGTGCTGAATCACATTGAGGATGGGCTTGCCCGCCGTTCCGGAGGGTTCGCCATCGTCATTCTGCGAGGCATTGGCAGCCGAAGAAGGATTGCCCAGCAAATAGGCCCAACAGTGGTGGCGTGCATCCGGGAAGTCGCGTCTAGCTTGTTCGACGAATGCCAATGCCTCTTCACGGCTGATCACTTTTGTTGCACGTGCAATAAAGCGACTCTTTTTGACTTCGGTTTCGACTTCTACGGTGTCGGTAGGGGTTGGATAGGTTGTTGTCATGCGAATAAGGCTCAGCCCCCTTTAATTCCGGAATTCCCCAGGTAGAACTGGTAGTCCTGTTCTGCCGAGAAACAGGCCTAACGGTTGTTCCCACGCTGAATGATGTGCAGGGGGGACTCCAGGAAGGGTTATTCGTGTTCTACGAGGCATCATGATCTTCCTTGATCACTCCAAAGCCATAGCGTACTAAAGATAGGGGCGGGCTAGAACCGTGGTCTGTACCCTCTTGTTCAATCCCTTCTATAAATATGGTGTGGCATGGCTAAAACCATGGTCCGTCACCTATTATTTCTGAATGCATCGGCGAGCGACGACAGCATTTTTGAGACGGATGTGCGCAGTGACACTCGTGCTGGCAGCGGCGGGGGTTCAGGCCGATGACACCCTCGAGAGCGCAATTGGCAAAGACCTCCCCTATCTCCACAACCTCTATACCTTCCTTCACAGTCACCCGGAGCTTTCCTCCCAGGAGCGCGAAACCGCCAAACGCCTGGCCGAAGAGCTGCAGCAGGAAGGCTTTGTCGTCACGGAGGGAGTGGGCGGTTACGGCGTGGTTGCCCTGCTGCGCAACGGCAAGGGGCCGACCGTGATGCTGCGCACCGATATGGATGCCCTGCCAATCAAGGAAACCACAGGACTGCCCTATGCCAGTACCCTGTTTTACGAAAATGAGGACGGCACACGCGTTCCGGTGATGCACGCCTGCGGGCACGATATCCACATGACGGTTTTCATCGGCACCGCACGGCGGCTGGCCGCTATAAAGGATCGCTGGTCGGGCACCCTGATGATGGTCGCGCAACCCGCCGAAGAGATCGGTAACGGGGCCAGGCAGATGCTGCAAGACGGTCTGTATCAGCGCTTTGCGCGCCCCGATTTCAACCTTGCGCTGCATCTCCAGCCGCTGCTTCCCGCCGGAACCCTGGCGGTCCCCGCCGGCTACAGCTTCGCCACCGTGGATTCTGTGGACATCGATGTCCGCGGGATCGGCGGGCACGGGGCCTACCCCGAGGCCGCCAGGGATCCGGTGGTGCTGGCCGCGCAGATCATGCTGGCGTTGCAGACGATCGTCTCGCGCGAGGTCTCACCGCTGGAGCCGGCGGTGGTGACGGTAGGGACGATCCACGGTGGCGAGCAGCGCAACATCATTCCCGAGCTGGTAAAACTCCAGCTCACCGTTCGCTCCTACAGCGATGAAACGAGGAAGACCCTCCTCGATGCCATCCAGCGCATCGCACGCGATCAGGCGCTCTCCGCCGGCATGCCTGAGGATAAATTGCCGGTGGTGCGGATCAAGAAAGACTATACCCCGGCGCTCTACAACGACCCGGCGCTGGCAGAACAAATTCGAGACCGGTTGGCACAGCGCCTGGGCGCGGCCAGCCTCAGGCAGCAACCGCCGGTGATGATCGGCGAGGATTTCGCGCTCTATGGCAGGGTCAAGCCGCCGATCCCTTCGCTGATTTTCTGGCTGGGTGCTGGAGAACCGACTGCCGCGCTGGACACCTCGCCCCCCCTGCATTCACCACGCCTCGCCCCCCCGCCGGACATCACGATCCGCACCGGCGTCAGGGCGATGACGGAAGCCGTGTTGTTGCTGCTGGGAGGGGATAACTGAGCCACACAAGGATCATCCGTTATGAAAGTATTGGGGGAAACTCAACTGTCCTCGGCATTCCCCGCGCCTAATTCAATCCTGCCAAAATACCTCATCACCACCACAACCACATCGCCAACCCTTCTGTGCTGAATCACCTTCTTGATGGGCTTGCCAGCTGTGCCGGATGGTTACCGCCGCCCCATTTATACACCCTTGCGCGCCAAGGTATCTTTGCTATTTTTTTTGAATTGTCCCGCGCCATCCCTCACTTGGGAGCTATCGCTTATGGAAACTTTCCTGAAACGTTCAAGTACTCTAGGTGTTGTGTTGGTGGCAGCGATTACCTTTAGTTCAGCGGCAAATGCTGACTGGAACTATGGTTTCGGTCCAGGAGGTGGCTGGACGAACATTGAGGGAAATCAAGGATTCAATACACTCGTTGGACCGGTGAAATACGACGTTAGCTTCAGCCCCGATGATCTGAGTGATATGGCGTCATCGGGATACGGCCTCGGCGGTTATGCGACAGATGGCAAATGGCTGGTACAGTATTCTCTATCGAGCATCGAACTAGAGGATACAGATACTGCCGTCGTTGCAGCTCACACCGTAAATACCAAGATCAACTTTACTACGAGTGGCGGCGAGGTAACGGTAGGATATCCGATACGCATGTCCTCCGCAGTGGCGACCTACCTTGATGCTGGCCTGCGTTATACAAAACACGAATTAGACAACCTGGTTACCATTAGCGGGCCCACCGTGAATACCGAGGGGAAAAGTGTTTTTTCGAATAACTGGACGGACGCGATTGTCGGTCTCACCATCAACGTTCCACTTTCACAACAATGGAGCTGGAATAACCGACTCAATGCCGGGTTCGGTGCGTCGGACGGAACCTATTTGGCGACAACCGGAGTCACATGGCGATTCCACAAGAATTGGTCAGCTGCGCTGAGGGCCAAATACGTAAACGTTCAATACGAAAATGGCAGCCAAGGCCAGAGTGATTGGTACCTCTATGATGCTGAAGAAACGACCGGGAGTTTAGCTGTGCTTTACTACTGGTAACAAAGGGCTCCTGGTATGTGAATCGTGAAAACTTAACCACTTGTGGCATAACGACGGGATAGCACGAGCACTCCGGAGCCCATGCCTATCAACATGATGATTAAGGTCACTAATCCACCCACCACCGGGATAAACTGCACCACCCCAACGACACCATAGGAAAGCAACAGCGCTACGATGCGCTTCGACCTTATCGCCGCGTCCCATTTCAGTAGCTGCGCCACCTTACTGGAAAGATATAACATCCCCACAAAGGAACCGGTGAGCAGCGCCACCAGGTAGAGGGCGATTAAACTCAGCGCGACCCACACGCCGATCACGATACTCATCAGGAGTATGGCGACAAACGGGACGAGCAGGAGTACCGCCCCGCCGACACCGAGACTCTTCCAGAATTCCTCATCGATGAGACGAGAGCTCGTGTCACTGAATGCAGGGAACAACAGGTAGAAGAGGATGGCGGTTAAGGCCATCGTCACCAGGGCAAAGAGTGAGGGCATACCCCAGTCTTTCTCGAACTCCGTGGGGGTGTAATTCACATTCCCGACGATTCGCGCATTGGGATGGATGGTCGCCTCACGAGGGCTTTGATAGTTCAAGTCTCCTTCAATGACTGCGCCGTCGCCAATCTGCAATGAGTCCGCCACGATAGAGACATCACCCGATACGTGCCCAGTGATAGTGACATTACCGCCAGCGACCCGTAGTTCCTGGCCTACACGCGCCGCGACAGTCACATCACCACCGGCAATCCATGCGTTACCCCCTATCGTACTGTTTTGTGAAAGCAGGATCGCACCACCGGCGAGAATCGCATCATCACCAATCTTTGATTCAACGACCAGGGAGCCCCCCACTGCGCGCAGGTCATCATTGATCATAGCCGTGATGGTCTGCTCTCCTCCGGCGAGAATCGCATCGCCAGTGATAGCGCCGTTAATGATTATCGTGCCTCCGGCAGCGATCAGGTCACCCTCGATAAGGGAAGTCGACATGACCGTTTCGCCGGCCGCGTAGAGGTCATCTTGATAGTTCTTGCTCAACGTAACCCTTTCACCGAACTCCTGTGCCATCAGCGTCGCAGAAAACAGAGTGAGCAAAATCCCTGTAACGATTCTGATTGCGTCCATAGCACTTCCCCCTGTCATAGGGTGAGAGGTGATAGACAGAATATAGACCAAGAAGGCCAGGAAGGAGGCTGAACGGCCCAACCACAGGTTTTAACCATCAGGCCAGTTCTGTGGTGTTCATATCTGCTTGGGTGTAGCAATTTAGACTTGAATGAC
>JBFEWO010000076.1:0-12922 GCA_041546305.1 Thiohalomonadaceae bacterium
AGCGCGGCGGCGAACGCCGTTATCTGCTGCCACTTGCGCCCTGGAATCCCACTGGCGAAGTGCGGACCAAGGTCGGCCAATGGTGAGGTATCCCGTTCAGCAAGCCGGGAAAGATCTTCCAGTGGTTTCAACGCCGGCAGGTACTCGGCGAGAAACGGGTACATCTCTGCCGGGTCTTCGCCCAACCGAGCCAGTTCATCGTCGGAAAGGGTCAACAATCGCTCGCTTAACTCGGGCAGACGGGCACACCATGCCGGACGTGCCTCTTTGAAAGGCTGCGGCCGCCATAGCCAGGCGTACTCGACCAGGAGGGCATCGAGTTGCTGGAAACGCCCTTCGAGGTTCATTGGATTATCAGTAAGCCCGGCACTCTGCGGTGCACTCCCGGTTTATGCCGGCTGACGCGTGCGGTTACGGGACTGGCCTCCGCCGCTTCGGCGCTGACCCTGGCCGCCTTCGCTGCGGGCTCGGTTCCCGTTGCCACGGCCCTTGTTTCCAGGCTGGCCACTTTTCGCACGCGGCTTGCCATTGGCATTGCCCCCCCGCCCGTCAGCGGAGGGCTTGGCACCACCACGGGCACCCCGAGGCTTCTGGATCGGCTCGGGCTTGATGCTCGGATCCGGTTCATAGCCAGGGATCACCACCCGAGGCAACTCACGCTTGATCAAACGCTCGATGTCGCGCAGCAGCTTGTGCTCATCGATGCAAACCAGCGACATCGCTTCACCCTCGTTGCCGGCACGCCCAGTGCGGCCGATACGATGCACATAATCCTCGGGCACATTCGGCAGCTCGAAGTTGACCACGTGCGGTAACTGACTGATATCCAGACCGCGCGCAGCAATATCGGTGGCCACCAGTACGCGAACCGCGCCGGATTTGAAATCGGCCAACGCCCGGGTGCGTGCCCCCTGGCTCTTGTTGCCATGGATCGCCGCCGCAGTGATGCCATCGCGCTCAAGGTGCTGTGCCAGGCGATTCGCCCCGTGCTTGGTTCGGGTGAAGACCAGCACCTGGCGCCAGTTGCCCAAACCGATCAGGTAAGAGAGCAGCTCACTCTTGCGTACCCGATCCACCGGATGGATTACCTGCTTGACCAGCTCGGAAGAGGTGTTGCGGCGGGCCACCTCGATGAGTGCCGGCTTGTGCAACAGGCTGTCGGCCAGCTGCTTGATCTCATCCGAGAAGGTGGCGGAGAAAAGCAGGTTCTGTCGCTGTTTTGGCAACGCTGCCAGTACCTTGCGGATATCGCGGATAAAACCCATATCGAGCATGCGATCCGCTTCATCCAGCACCAGCACCTCGACACGGGAGAGATCGACCGTCTTCTGCGACAAATGATCCAGCAGTCGACCAGGGGTGGCCACCAGAATATCGACCCCGCGGCGCAGTCTTTCGATCTGTGGATTGATCTTCACCCCGCCGAAAATCACCGTCGATTTCAGCGGCAGATACTTGCCGTAGGTCTCGACACTCTCCTCCACCTGGGCGGCCAGTTCACGGGTGGGCGTCAGGATAAGCGCCCGCACCGCACGCGGCCCCTTGCCTGCAGGCCGGCGATGCAACCGCTCCAGCAGCGGCAGGGTGAAACCGGCGGTCTTGCCGGTGCCGGTCTGCGCCCCGGCCATGATATCGCCACCCTCCAGCACCACGGGGATTGCCTGGCGCTGGATCGGCGTGGGGTTGCTGTAGCCCTTTTCCTGGATCGCACGAACGATATCGGCCGACAGGCCGAGGGAATCAAATGACATTGTGTGGATTACTCCTGAGTTCGATTTGCCGCAGCCCATAAATGAGACCGGTCCAGGCGGATATCGAAAAGGTTGGTTCGAGGTTTACCGAGAGGCCTTGCCGCGAAGCAGGGGACGCAGACCGGATGCGTCAGAATGGGCGTAAGTATACGCGAAAACCTGGCAGGTCTGGAAAATATCTCACCTCAATTCCCCTTCATCCGGTGCTACAATCATGAACCACCCTCAGAGCAACACTGGCAACCACCCATGCTGAAAATCTCCGGCCAGGTCTCGATTCCGGAAGAGGAGATCGAACTCGTCGCCATCCGTGCCCAGGGCGCCGGTGGCCAGAACGTCAACAAGGTCTCCAGTGCCATCCACTTGCGTTTCGATATTCGCGCCTCCTCCTTGCCCGATTTTTACAAAGAGCGACTGCTGGCCCTGCACGACCAGCGCCTGACCAAGGAGGGGGTAATCGTCATCAAGGCGCAGCGCTTTCGCACCCAGGAAAACAATCGTGAAGCGGCGCTGCAACGGCTGCAGGAACTGATTCAGAGCGTGGCCCGGGTGCAAAAAAAGCGCCGGCCAACAAAACCCACAAAAACATCACAGCAACGCCGCCTCGACAGCAAAAGCAAACATGCACGGCAAAAGTCACTGCGCGGCAGAGTCAGGGAAGATTAAACCGCGTCAGCCCTGCTCATACTTCGATCAGTTCCGTATTCCCAAAACCCTTTTCGTAATTCAGCATGGAGATCACCTTGGGGGTAAGCCGCAGTATGGTGACCTCTTCGGGCTCCGGTTCAGGAAACGCAGCGATTTGCGGGAATTTTACCAACATCAGTTGCGATACATGCTGCGTCTCTTCCGGCGCACTCACCTTTTCTGCCATGGCCGCCATCGAGAGCCCCTTGATTCTGTTCCAATCCTCTTCCACATGATCAATCGTCAGGGACACGCGGGGATCGCGCTCGATGTTGCGCACCTTCTGAGCCTGTGGAAAGGTCATCACATAAATGAGTAGGCCGTCGTTGACATAACCGACCGTGGTCGCCTGCGGCCAGCCATCCTCGCGGTTGGTGGCCAGAGTAAGCACGGAGTGTTTTGCGAGCATCTCAAGAATAAAGCGTTTGCTCTCAGGCTCCATCGGTTACCTCCTATTGTGAGAAGGAGTGGGTTACCGGGGATCTGAAAGTTTAGTTCGTGAGAGAGAGGTTGTGTGGCGTGGTTTGGCGTTTATGGATGGTGTGAAATGATATGTAATTGAGTGCCGCAACGGAGAAATCCATTGCGGGATCTCGCCGGCGCATTGAATCATCCGTAGCGATAGAGATACCCTCAACACTTTTCCCTGTTCGTTCAGCCAAAGCCACCAAATGTATCCCCACAATTGACACAGGGCTTATTGAGTTTGGCTGCGCGGCGTATCGGCCACTCCTCGAGGCCGGCGCGCCAGTCATTGACGAAGATCTCCAGCGACTCCACAAAATCCGCATCCTGCGTTGGCCGGTTGATCGTGCAATGCACCATCACCTCGTTGAAGTTTTCCGGGTTGGGACTAAGAGTCCACTGCACCGCATTCTTGCAGTTGGGGAGGGTAAAGCGCACACCGTCATATATCAGCTCACGGTGTACCCGAAATTCGCCCCACACGCAGTAGATGTCACCCCGTTCATCCTGCACCGACAATACCTTGTCGATCGAAGCACACCACTCGGTAAGATTGGAGATATTGATATAACGCTGAATATCCGAGGTGGACATTCGCACATTCGCATAAGCAAAAAACTCCATCTTTGCTCCCTTACTTGAGGATTGGCGAACGCCCAGAGTGCCAGTCCCTCACCCCACGCGCCAGACAAAAAAGGGGGATGTTGCATAAATGGAGTTTATATCCTTCGCAATCCTCCGAATTACAGTGCGGCAAACACTTGGGCCATCCGCTGCCGGGTTTTCTCATCCGGCAGACGACCGAAACCGGCCCCCATATTTTCATGCAGGTGGGCAACCTGCGAGGTGGCCGGAATGGCACAGGTGACCGCCGGGTGCGAGACGATGAACTTGAGCATGAACTGCGCCCAGTTCTCACAATCGAACTCGGACACCCAGGCAGGCAACCTCTTGCCGCGAACACGCGAAAACAGCGCGCCCCCTTGAAAAGGTCGATTGATGATCACCGCCAATCCCCGCTCCGCAGCCAATGGCAGCAAACGCTGTTCCGCTTCGCGGTCAACCAGGTTATAGGTGAACTGGACAAAATCGAACGCCTCCTCTTCGCGCATCACCCGTTCCAACTCCGCATGTCGCCGGCCGTGGGAGGTAGTGATACCGATATAGCGGAGCTGCCCTTGCGCCTTCATCCGACGCAGGGTCGGCAAATGGGTACGCCAGTCGAGCATGTTGTGGATCTGCATCAAATCAAAACGCGTCACCCCCCAAAGACGGCGAGAGTGTTCCATCTGATCGATGCCAAGTCGCTCGCCAGGGGTCCATACCTTGGTAGCGGCAAACAGCTGCTCGCGCTGTTTCATCTTCGGCAGGCAGGTGCCGATCACCGCTTCGGAACGACCGTACATCGGCGAGGAGTCGACCACCGCGCCGCCGCGCTCGAAAAAGGCCTGTAGTACTTCGCAACGGCGTTCCTGTTCCCAGAAACTGCTACCCACATCGAAGGTCATCCAGGTCCCCAGGCCGATCACCGGTAATCGCTCCCCGGTGGAAGGGATAGGACGCAGGATGCGGCCGGAGGCTGGCCCGACCGCCCACACCGGACTCACCAGGCTGGCCAGTGAAGCGCCCGCCAGACACTGCAAAAAACGTCGTCGATCCGCCATTCCGCCTCCTCCCAAGATCCGAACCACGGATAAATGCAAGTATATGCGACCGGCTCCGCCGACCGTTGCGGTATGGTTTCCCACCCTCTGCCCATCGGCTACCATGACCGCAATGCAAAAAACACAAACCCGTGCAGAGGTAAGCACCCGAGAAAGAGTGCTAGCAGCGATGATCTGGCCGGATCAGCGTTATCGCTTCAGCGGCACCCGACGGGTGTTCTCGCCATCAACGATGGCGTGGCATTAATAAGGCACCGTCTCATGTTCGATAAGGAAGATCTCCTCAAGCTGGCCACCATGCGCATGCCATTCGGCAAGTACAAGGGACGTGTGCTTATCGACCTGCCCGAGGAATACCTGCTGTGGTTTGCTAAAAAAGGCTTTCCCGAGGGCCAGTTGGGGCGCTTGTTACAGCTCGCGCTGGAGATCCGAATCAATGGTCTGGAAGGCGTGTTACAGCCGTTAAAACCCCATGGAAAAGCACCAAAAGTATAAGGGAAATCCAGGAATCGCCACCCGCTTAAATACAGCACCTGTCACGGATTTGCGCCATTTGTTTTGTAAACCCCAATCATTCTCTTTAGACTCAACAACTTTCCGGTGGAGGGAAAAAGAAAAGCGATGGCAGTCACCCGGGGGCACAGCAAGGTCTTGATACGGCGAATCCAAGCACTTCTTGCCGGCGGCCTGCTACTACTTACCACCCTGCCGCTGCAGGCAGACGATCCGGACGGCCCGTTACAGGAGCGCACCCGCTTCCTCGCTGCCAAAAAAGCCCTGGAGCAGGGTGAGAGCCTGCGCTTTATCAAACTCGCTTCCGAACTCAAGGACTATCCGCTCTACCCCTATCTCGTCTACTGGCACATTCTGGAAAAACTAGACAGCCAGCCGCCCTTCACCATCCGGGCCTTTCTTCGCAACCATGCCGACACCCCGCTCGCCGACCAACTGCGCACTGCCTGGCTCCATTATCTGGCCAAACATCAGCGCTGGTCCGAATACCTCGACTTTTATGAGGGGAACCAAAGCGCCGAGTTACGCTGCCACTTGCATGCGGCCCAGCTCGCTACCGGCGATGAAGCCTCCGCCTGGATCGGTGCAGAGCGGCTGTGGCTGGTTGGCCACTCCCAACCTCAGGCCTGTGACGGGCTCTTTGCCGCCTGGGAAGAGGCGGGCCAGCTCACTCCCGCGCTACGCTGGAGGCGCATCGAGCTGGCCATGGCGCGCGGCAACCCTGAACTGGCCGGTTACATCTCGCAGGAGTTACCGGAAAAGGAGCGCCGCCTTATCGAGCTGTGGCGCAAGGTACACGCCAATCCGCACCTCATTGACGACGTTGAACTCCTCGATCCCGACAACCTCCACGCCCGCACCATTGCCCTGCATGGCCTGAAACGACTTGCCTCGCTCGACCCCGAAGCAGCGGCCAAGGCCTGGCCGGCACTGTCGCTGTATCATCACTTCGACCAGCACCAGCGCCACAGCGCTGCTCACAGCATCGCCTTGCAGCTGGCGCTCGATGGCAATGTCCATGCCCTGGAGTGGTACGCGGCGCTGCCGTCGGAAACTTTCAACGAAAGCAGCCGCGCTTGGGCCGTCCGCACCGCCCTCCGCCAGAAACGCTGGCTGGCCGCTATTGCCTGGATCGAGAGCATGCCGGCCGAAGAACGCCATTCGGAGATGTGGACCTACTGGCTGGGACGTGCCTATGAAGCGCTCGGTAAGCAGGATCAGGCAGAGAACCTTTACCACACGGTCAGTACCTCACGCAGCTATTACGGCTTTCTCGCTGCCGACCGCATCAGCGCCGAATACAACCTTACCCATGAGCCGCTGAGTATCAGTGAAGCGGCACTCGACCGACTCGAACGCCATCCGGCCCTGGTGCGCGCGCACGAACTCTATCACCTCACCCTTACTGAAGAAGCCCGCCGTGAATGGGACTACGCGGTAGTACAGATGGATCGCGAGGATCGCATGGCCGCCGGCAAACTCGCCGCCCGCTGGCAATGGCACGATCGAGCTCTGCTGACCCTCGCCAGGGCCAACTTCTTTGACGATCTCACCATTCGCTTCCCACTTGCCTACAGTGAAACGGTCTTCAAGGAGGCGGAGAAGCACTCCCTGGATCCTGCCTGGGTCTATGCGGTTGCTCGCCAGGAAAGCGCCATGAATCCCAATGCCCAGTCCAGGGTCGGCGCCCTTGGGCTGATGCAGCTGATGCCTGCCACCGGCCAAACCATTGCAAAACAGCTGGACACCGACATCACCGACCACCAGGACCTGCTGGAGCCTGAAACCAACCTCTGCTTTGGCAGCTACTACCTGCGCGAGGTACTGGCCCAGTTCAGTGACAACCCAGTATTGGCCACCGCGGCCTACAACGCCGGGCCCCACCGGGTCCAGCAATGGTTCCCGGAGCAAGCCAGCCTGGATGCGGATATCTGGGTGGACACCATGCCATTTTATGAGACCCGACAGTACGTGCGCCGGGTAATGGCCTATGCGGTGTTTTACGATCAGCGACTCAAACGTCCGATTCGCCGCCTGAGCCAACGTATGCCGCCCGTCGGAAAACCACGCACCTTCAGTCACTGTGACGGCTGCACGTTGGCAAACGATAAATCCAGTTAAATCACCGCATAATTAACACAATAAGCCAGCTGTTTAACAACTTTAACTCCTCCTCCTACCGCTCCGCGGCAAGAACTTTCCAGCGCGCAGTGCTACATAACCGGTACAGATTTTTGAATAGTGCCGATCCGCTTCCTACACTTCCCCCCATTCACGGAACCAAGAAGAATAAGGGTGCAGGAAATGCTCGGAATACCGCCGGTACTGTTTTGGGGCTCGCGGCGGCGGCCCCAGAGCCCTACGGTCGGCAGACTACTGTCGGCGGCCCTGCTGTTGTGTGCCTTCGTCAACCCGGGTGCGTTAACAGCGGCTACACCTGAGTACGATGCCTACAAGGCGAGCTTCTGGGAGGCGAAAAATGCACTGGCGCGAGGCGACTACGCCACCTTTGGCCGCCATTCGGCCAAACTGCATGACACCCCGCTCTACCCCTACCTACTCTACTGGCACCTGGAAAGTCGGCTTTACCGCCAACTTCCGCTGACCATCGAGGCCTTCCTGCAGCGCTATGACGGCACACCGCCTGCCAACCTGCTCAGAGAAAGCTGGTTAGAGTATTTGGCCGGGCAGCACCGCTGGGAGGATTTTCTTGCCTTCTATAAGGGAAGCGAGGAAGCCGCCCTGCAGTGCCATTATTACTATGCTCAATACAAAACCGGCAATGAAACGGCGGCCTGGGAAGGGGCAAAGGCGATGTGGCTGGTCGGTCACTCCCAGGACGAGGCCTGTGCCCCCCTCTTTAGCGTATGGCAAAAAGCCGGTGGGCTGACGCGCGAACTGCGCTGGCAGCGCATTGAGCTGGCAATGCTCAATGAAGAAACCGAGATCGCAAGCCACATTGCCCGATCACTGAGCAAAGCGGATCAAAACCTGTTGCATCTATGGCAACGTGCCTATAAAAGCCCCTCCCTGCTTCGCAGCAAGTCGTTGCAGGAAGACAACGAGCTCAGTCGCACCGTCATTTTCCGCATCCTCCAATACCGTGCACTACGGGCTCCGATCAATACCACCGCCCTGTGGAAAGATCTTGAACCAAAATACAGCTTCAGCCCCGAGCATCGCAACGGCATCGCCCGCGCCATCGGCATGGGCCATACCTATGCCAATGATGCGCGTGCCCTTGAGTGGTTTGCACAATTGCCCTCCGAGGATCGCGATCAGGAGGTGTGTCACTACGCCCTGCGCGTTGCCTTGCGCACGGAGAACTGGGGCAGTGCACTGGCCTGGCTGGAAGTCATGCCCAACGGCGAGAACCGCTCCACCATGGCGCACTACTGGCGCGCGCGTATTTATGAAAACATGGGGTTTCCCGAAACCGCGCGCTACCTATTCAAAACCGTCAGCAAGGAGCGCAGCTACTACGGCTTTCTGGCCGCCGACCGGCTGAACCTCCCCTACAACCTCAATCATGCACCGCTGGATGTGGACTTCAAGGTGCTTCAGCGGGTGGCCTTCCGCCCGGACATCATGCGCGCCCAGGAGCTCTATCATCTGGGCCTGACCAATACGGCGCGGCAGGAGTGGAGTGAGGCGATCACCAAGCTCAACCGGGAGGAGCTGCTGGCCGCGGGCAAGCTGGCCGACGCCTGGGGCTGGCAGGATCGAGCCCTGCTCACCCTGGCGCGGGCCGATCACTTTGACGATCTCAACATCCGCTTCCCGCTGACCTTCAATGACGCTGTCGTCAAAGAGGCCAAGCGCAGCTCCCTCGACCCGGCCTGGGTCTATGCCGTGGTTCGCCAGGAGAGCGCCATGATGCCCTTTGTGAAATCCCACGTCGGCGCCATGGGCTTGATGCAGGTGATGCCCCAGACCGGCAAGAAGATCGCCGAGGAGTTAAACCTTAAACACTTTGACGCCCGCCAGCTGCTCAAACCGGAGACCAATATCCACTTCGGCAGTTATTACCTGGGCCAGGCACTGAAGGAATTTGACGACAATCCAGTCCTCGCCACCGCCGCTTACAATGCCGGCCCTCACCGCATCCGAAAGTGGACACCGCGACAGGGTGAACTGGACGCCGATATCTGGGTCGATACCATCCCCTTTGACGAGACAAGAGAGTATGTGCGCCGGGTCATGGCCTATTCGGTGTTTTACGATCAACGCCTCGACAAACCCGTCAAACGCCTCAGCGAGCGCATGAAGCCGGTCAGCAAACGGTACCACGCCACTTCCTGTCGCAACTGCCGCCGTGCCAAAAAGGAGGTCATCGCCCAGGCAGACACCGGCAGCTGAATTGATTAACGCACCGGGACAGCTACCTTTGTTTGTACAAGCCACTCTCCCAATATCGGAGGCAGCCGATGGCCACTGAAAACCAACTGATCGAACAGCACATCCGTGAATACCAGTCTCGTATGCAGCATATCGACGAATTACTGGAACGAGCGCAACAGGAGGTCAGCGAGGGCGGAGCCCCCGAAGAGACCCGCGCCGTGCTGGAAGAAGCCAGCCGCGGGCGTGAACAACTCGCCAGCCTCTATGAGGAGCTCAAGCTCTCCTCGACCGAGAACTGGCGCAAGGAGGAGATCCTGAAAAGCGGCCCGATGGGGCTGTGGGATGTGATAGCCCAGCAACTGGAAAACCTGGTCGAACGCTTTGAGCGTCACTAAGACTCTATCGGAGCACCTAGCCGCCGGCGCAGTTGCTCCAGTGCCTCCGCATTGCCCATCACCTCCCTGACCGCCTTTTTGTAAGAACCACGCAGTGACGCCTTAAGGTGCGGAAGCACCTCCCGGGCCGGAATGCTCTTGAGGACACAGAAGATCGCCAAAGCATAGGTGACGTCGTATTGCGACAGAAAACTCTGCCGATCCACCGGCTGCGGCGCGCAGCTGCCGCATCGGGGTAGTCGCACATTGAAGGCACTATTGGCGAACATCAGACCAAAACCCAGAAACACCGCCAGCACCTCGGTCGCCTGCGCCCAGTTCTGCTCACCGCCCGGTGGCGGCGCCTTCGCCATCGTAGCCAGGTAATGAGCCAGCTGATGGGATAGGATGGCGATCATCGCCTCGGGATTGTTGGCCATCGCGGGATCGTAGGCCAGTGGCAAACGCTGGCTCTCCTCCACCCTTGCCGGTACCACGCCGTTGCTGCCACGCAGCGCCCCGGCGATAACCAACGGCGCCGTGGTATCCACCGAACACTGCCGGCCATCAACCAGACGGGTCGGCCAGTGCGCGACCCGGGCATACTCCTTAACCTTGTCGAGGATCAGATTCGCCATCCCTTCGACGCTGTTTACCCGCCCGGGGAAAAATCGATCGTTGGGCAGCACCAGCACCGACTCATCGCGGAACACCTGCGCATCGAACTGCGCTAGCGCCCAGTCATAACAGTCAAACAACCAGGCCACCGTTACCTCATCCAGCAACGGCTTAGTTTTGAACAGGGAAAACAATAGGGGAAACCTCTGCGTCTGGGCGAGGCGTGATTATAAAACGTTTGGTTCGGATTGTCGGGATCACCACCCATTCGGGAGGGCCATCAGGTCGCCTGGTTACGCAGCCCCCCAGTGCTCGGTCGCGATCCCCTCGCCCAAATCGGCCTCGATCAACCGCCGGCGAACCCCGAGCAGGTGCTCGATGAGCTTCGGCTCGCTCTTTTCGTACGCCTCTGCGTCCGGCGTGCGATTGACCACCACACCTAGCAACTCGGTAATGGCGTTACCGATGGAATTCTGGCTGATGGTGACGATGAGCTTACCTTCGTCGTTCCGATAGATGAGCTGCTTGAACGCCGGTTGCCAGCGGATGGCATTGGCATAGGCGGGATCGGTAATGCAGCGGTCACGCACCATCTTGGCGGTCTTGAGAAAATCATTGTTGAACAACAGCACACTCTCCACCTGCTCGGGGAAATGCAGATCCGGGAGCATCGGTGCATTGCGGGTGGAGACCTGGCTGAAGAAGGTACGGTAGAAATCGAGAAAGCCCTTAAGCACCAGATCGTACTCGTACCAGAAACGGATGTCCTCGAGTGCTGCGCCGCCGCCGGGGATCTCCCAACTCGGCAGGCCATGGGGATAACCGGTCAGCGCTAATCGCGCCGAATCGTCGCTGATCGGTCGCAGCACCTCCAGATGCAGCGCCTGGCAGATGAACTCGCGGTAGACATCGTGCATATACTTCTCAAACAGGGAGTGCTGGCCGCCGTCGGTGAGATTGGGATTTTTCGGTTCGGCCAGTTTAGCGCTGCGCAGCTGTTCCATCGGGAAGACGATGAAGTGGTTATGCAGCATGCGGATACTCGGCACCCCGGGCGAGGTGAGGGGCCAGGTGGCATCGAGGCTTGCCTCGCCGGCCAGCACCAGATGTTCGGCAGGGTCGGGAAACTGCTCCAGCATGTAGTCAATAATGACTTGATTCATCCGGTTCCAAACGTGACGCACGTTCTCCGGCACCTGGGTACGACGCACCGGACGACCCAGCGGATTTAAGATTGTCTTGGAGGTGTTGTAGATGATTGAGGTGTCAAAGGTATTGGAATGGCCCAGTGCCTTTCGATACAGCAACAGGTCCTCCTGGTTCAGCATCAACCCATTGTTGTGCACCAGGTCATTGAGATTCTCGGTGCTGTTGAAAAACTCGTTGGGCTTCATCCCATCTGGCACCTCCAGTGGGATGGGTCGAAAAGGGGTGACAATCTCGCGTGGACCGGACTCCATGTTGCGCTCCCTTGCTCGGTGATCAGCAGAGTGTGGAAGTGTTTACTGATACACCCAGTATCCGACAAATGCACACAAAACCTCTTAATATCGTTATAGATTCGCAGGAGAACGCCGCGGTTCGGGACAACCATCCGACGAAACAAAGGAGCCTGTCATGGCAGAACTTGGACATGTGGTCCTCTACGTCAGCGACCTGGAGAAAAGCAGCGCCTTCTACCGTGAGGTGATCGGACTGCAGGAGATCGGCCGCATTTTTGATAATCGCGGCGCGGTGTTTACCGGAGGGCGCACTCATCATGAGTTATTGCTGCTCCAGGTGGGCGAGGCGCCGGGACCGTTACAGGGAAAGCGCCTCGGTCTCTATCACATCGGCTGGAAAGTCGGGGAAAATCTTGAAGCACTGCGACAGGCAAAACAACGGGTTGAGGCCTTCGGCGCGGAGATCGACGGGCTGGCCGACCATACCGTCAGCCAGAGTATGTATGTTCGCGACCCGGATGGTAATGAAATCGAGCTCTACGTCGATATTCCGGCATATCACTGGAAAGAACGAAACGACTGGCTGGAGGCTCCGATCAAGCCATTGGAGCTTTGACCGCACAAGAGCCCACCCCGCAAGCAGCTGGGCCGTGCGGAGCGGGCACTGTCAGCAGATAACGATGATCAGGTGCTATTTCACCTGATCGACCATATATTGCACCGCTGCTTTGACATCGTCATCGCTCAAATCCATGCGTCCACCCTTGGGAGGCATCACACCGGCACTACCCTGAAAGCCGTTGATCGCATGACTGACGAGGGTGTCCATCCCTTGGGCGATGCGAGGCTCCCACAGCGCCTTGTCACCCAGCTTGGGTGCACCAGCAATGCCTTGGGCGTGGCAGGCAAAACAGACCGAGTCATAAACCTGCTTGCCCGGATCCGCTGGCGGTGCCGCTGGCGCTGCCTCGGTAGCCTGTTCGGCAGCGGCCATCGTCTCATCTGCAGCCTGTTCAGCAGCAGCTGCCGCTTCCTCTGCCACAGCAGCAGCCTCTTCGGCCACACCC
>JBFEWO010000136.1:0-7529 GCA_041546305.1 Thiohalomonadaceae bacterium
AGCAGGGACCTTTTCAAATGCACCACCTCATCATGAGAGAAAGGCAGAACAAAATTCTCCGAAAAGGCATAGAGCAGGCCAAAAGTCAGATTGTCATGATGGAATTTGCGGTGCACGGGTTGCCGGTGAAAGTAGGTCAGTGTGTCGTGCATCCAGCCCATGTTCCACTTCATGGAAAAACCGAGTCCACCCATCTCGATTGGCCTTGAGACCATCGGCCAGGAGGTCGATTCCTCAGCGATGGTCAGGGCACCAGGATGCTCGCTATGGACCAGAGTATTCAACTCCTGCAGCAAGCCGATCGCCTCCAGGTTCTCGTTGCCGCCGTGGATATTGGGTAGCCAATCGCCGGGCTGTCGCGAATAATCCAGGTAGAGCATGGAGGCGACCGCATCGACCCTTAAGCCATCGATGTGAAACTCTTCCAGCCAGTAGAGGGCACTGGAGAGCAAAAAGTTTTTTACCTCATTGCGGCCGTAGTTGAAGATCAGTGTGCCCCAATCGCGGTGCTCGCCGCGGCGTGGGTCCTCGTGTTCGTAGAGTGGCGTACCATCAAAACGGGCCAGGGCATATCCATCCTTGGGAAAATGGGCCGGGACCCAGTCGAGTATCACTCCGATCTCATGGTGGTGGCATTGATCGATAAACCAGCGAAGATCATCCGGGGAGCCGAAGCGGCTGGTGGGGGCGAAATAGCCGGTGGTTTGATAACCCCAGGAGGCATCGAGTGGATGTTCGGTGACTGGCAGCAGTTCAATATGGGTGAAACCCAGCCCTTTAAGATGAGGGATAAGCCCCTCCACCAGTTCCCGATAACTGAGAAACCTCCCGTCCGAGTGTCGCTGCCAGGAGCCAAGATGCACCTCATAGATAGACATCGGACGGTGGAGCCAATCCTCGTCGGCACGCTGGTTCATCCAGGCTTCGTCCTGCCAGATGTAGCTCGAATGTTCCACGATGGATGCGGTGGCCGGGCGCATCTCGAAACGACGTCCGTAGGGATCGCTTTTGAGGTGAATGTCCCCATGGCGGTCGCGGAGTTCAAATTTGTAGAGCATCCCAGGAGCTAACTCCGGAATGAACAGCTCCCAGATTCCACTGCTGCCGCGGCTGCGCATCGGATGGCAGCGCCCATCCCAACGATTGAAATCCCCCACCACGCTGACACGCTCGGCGTTGGGAGCCCAGACCGCAAAGCGTACCCCTTCCACTCCCTGGTGCCGGCAACAATGGGCACCCAGCATCTGATAGGCCCGGTAGTGTCTGCCGTGGTGGAACTGGGACAGGCCGGATTCGTTGAGCATGGGGGGGAAGGCATAGGGATCATGGTGGTGGTGTCGCGTCCCAGCGGCATCTAGCCATTCCAGGGTATAGCTCTGATCGAAGGAACACTCTGGCCCATACCATTCGAACAGTGAGGTACGGGCGAAGCGCTTCATCGGTAGAAGGGTTTCACCGCAGCGGATATTTACCTCAGTTGCACCAGGCAGGAAGGCGCGGATGACCACACCATCGCCCCAGGGATGACGACCCAGGAGTTCGAAAGGGTCATGATGACGGGCCTCCAGCAGGCGCTGAATGGCGTCAGCGGTTTGCATCATAAAACGATCATCATCCTGTCGTTGTGATAAAGGTAGTCTATGCTTAACTTGTTTTTGAGTACCGTGACATTGGTGTTCTGGCTGCCAGCCTAACACGGTGTACATTACGTTGTAATTGTGACATTTATTGGGGGGGAACTATGTCGAGTATGGACACACCGCGTTTCGTCAGCCGACTGACGCGCGAGACCCTGGCCCTGATTCTGGCCGGTGGTGCAGGAACAAGATTAAAAGGACTGACACAATGGCGTTCCAAGCCCGCCGTTCCCTTTGGCGGCAAATTTCGTATCATCGATTTTCCGCTCTCCAACTGCATCAACTCCGGCATCCGCCGTGTCGGTATTCTGACGCAGTACAAGGCTCACTCGTTGATTCGTCATATCCAGCTTGGCTGGAGCTTCCTGCGCGGTGAGCTGGGTGAGTTCATCGAACTGCTGCCTGCCCAGCAGCGCCTCGGTGCACAGTGGTATTCCGGGACCGCTGACGCCCTGTATCAGAACCTCGATATCATTCGCCTGCACAAGCCGAAATACGTGTTGGTCCTCGCCGGGGATCACATCTATCAGATGGACTATGGCGCGATGCTCGCCGCCCATGTGGAGAACAATGCGGACATGACCATCGGTTGTTTCGAGGTACCGGTGGAGGAAGCGGTTTCGTTCGGCGTGATGCAGGTGGATACCCAGTGGCGTGTCACCGCATTTGCCGAAAAGTCGCCTAGCCCGATGACCTTGCCGGACGACCCCAGCCAATCCCTTGCCTCCATGGGGATCTATATCTTCAATACCGATTATCTCTATGAACAGCTAATCCGCGATGCGGATGATGACAGCTCTGCCCATGATTTCGGCAAGAACGTCATTCCCCGGGCAATCAGTGAGCACCGGGTTTTTGCCTATCCGTTTCGCGATCCCCGAAGCGACAAGAAAACCTATTGGCGCGATGTCGGTACGGTGGATGCCTATTGGGCAGCGAATATGGAGCTCATCGGTGTCACCCCCGATCTTAACCTTTATAACAACGACTGGCCGATCTGGACCTATCAGGAGCAGCTGCCGCCGGCCAAGTTTGTCTTCGACGATGAGGATCGCCGGGGCATGGCGGTGGACTCGATGGTCTCTGGTGGATGCATTATCTCCGGCGCGATGGTGCACCACTCGTTGCTCTTCTCCAACGTCTGTGTCGAACCCTACAGTGAGGTGTACGACTCGGTAATCCTGCCTAATGTCACCATCCAGCCCAACTGCCGGATCCGCAAGGCGGTGATCGATAAGGGGTGCATCATTCCGGAAGGAACCGTGATCGGCGAGGATCCCGTCGCCGATGCCGAACGTTTCGATGTGAGTGAAAAGGGGGTCGTGCTGGTCACACCGGATATGCTGGGGCAGGAACTGCACCATGTCCGCTGAGATGCCCTTGAAGCTGGTGCTTTGCTGGCATATGCACCAGCCTTCCTATCGGGATGCGGGGAGTGGCCGCTACCGGCTTCCCTGGACCTATCTGCACGGGATCAAGGATTACGTGGACATGGTCGCGTTGCTCGAGAAAGTGCCCGAAGCGCGTGCCGTGGTGAATTTTACCCCCACATTGCTCGAGCAGCTTAGCGATTATGCGGCACAAATCTCAGCCGCTTTAAAGCGAGGCGTTGAGCCCGGTGACCCGCTGCTTGCCGCCCTCATCGCCGAGCAGTTGCCTATGGAAGACGAGGCACGGGAGGCATTGATTCGGGCAGCCCTGCGTGCCAACGAGAAACGTCTGATCAACCGGTTTCCCAGCTATCGTCATTTGGTCGATCTGGCCAAAGGTGTGCTGCGTACCCCGGCGATGCTGGCCTATCTGAGTGATCAATACCTGGCCGATCTGCTGGTGTGGTACCACCTGGCCTGGCTCGGCGAGACGGTACGCCTGACCGACTCGCGGGCCAAGCGCCTGATGGCAAAGTTGCACGGTTATACCCTGGAGGATCGCCGTGAACTGCTGGCCCTGATCGGCGATCTGCTGACCGGCGTGGTAACGCGCTATCGCAAACTGGCAGAAGCCGGACAGATAGAACTATCCGTCACCCCCTACGCACACCCCATCATCCCTCTTTTGCTCGACACAAGCGTTACCCATGAGGCGATGCCGGAGGCCCCCCTGCCGGCAACAGGGAGGTATCCCGGCGGTCGCGAAAGAGTGTCATGGCATATCGAGGAGGGCCTGCGCGTGTTCGAAAAGTATTTCGGTTTTCGTCCCGTGGGATGTTGGCCTTCGGAAGGTTCGCTCAGTGAGGAAACACTTACTTTGCTGACTGAGGCCGGCTTTCGTTGGACCGCTAGTGGCGAGAATGTCTTGCGCAACAGCCTGCACCGCTCGGAGGCCAGTTTCCATGGCTGTATCCATCGACCCTATCACCTCGACAAGCTGCCGCTCACCTGTTTTTTCCGTGATGATGGGCTTTCCGATCACATCGGTTTCAGTTACGCCGACTGGCATGCCGAAGATGCCGTAAATAATTTTATTCACCATTTGGAGAATATCGCCGCCGCCTGCAGGCATGAGCCGGGCAGGGTGGTGAGCATCATCATGGATGGGGAAAATGCCTGGGAATATTACCCGGAGAATGGCTATCACTTTCTCGATACCCTATATCGGCGTCTTGCTGCACACCCTCACATCGAGTTGACGACTTTTAGCCAGTGCCTGGAGCTGCAAAACAAGGCGCTGACCTTGAAACACCTGGTGGCAGGGAGTTGGGTGTACGGCACCTTTTCCACCTGGATCGGTGATAAGGCCAAAAATCGGGCGTGGGAATTGCTGACTGAAGCCAAGCACGCCTTTGACCGGATAATGGCCAGCGGCAGTCTCAGTGTGGAACAGCAAAAGCTGGCCGAACATCAGCTGGCCCTGTGTGAAGGGTCTGATTGGTTCTGGTGGTTCGGTGATTACAATCCCGCTGACTCGGTGAAGGATTTCGACCAGCTTTACCGACATCAGTTAAAGGCGCTATACGGCACGCTTGGGTTGTCACCACCGTTGTCACTGGAGCAAGAGATCTCCCATGGTGGCGGTGAGGCGGAGGCCGGCGGTGTCATGCGCCGTGGTAGCGGACATTTCGCCCACCATGGCTAGCCCTGTGCAGCCAAGCCTTGCCGGGCGAGAGGCCGGTATCCTGCTCCATCCAACCTCGCTCCCCGGTGAGGCTCTCTATGGTGAACTCGGTGAGGAAGCCCTGAGGTTCATCGATTTCCTCTCCCGCTCCAACCAGCATATCTGGCAGGTGCTTCCGCTCGGGCCAGTGCACGAGGACCGTTCTCCTTATCAATCGCTTTCCGCTTTCGCCGGTAGCGCAGATTTGATTGGGCGTGAATGGCTGTTACAGCAGTGGTGGCCGGAGAGTGAAAGGAACACTGTTGCCACTCTCTCCAAACGCGAGCTCCTGCTGCGAACCTGGGAGCGCTTCTCTCAGCAGGGGGATGATGCGCAACATCAGGAATTCAGGTTGTTTTGCCGCGAGCATGGCCACTGGTTGGAGGATTACGCCCTGTTTCAGGTGCTGAAACAGCGGTTTGCGCAACGTGCTTGGGTGGAGTGGCCACCACCCTATCGCGATCGGCACGAGTCGGCCATGGAGCAGTTGCGTCTGGCGGCAACGCGGGAGCTTGGCAGTTATCGCTTCGAACAGTTTGTCTTTTTCGGCCAGTGGCGGCGGGTGAAGGAGTACGCTAATGCCCGGGGTATCCGCATTCTCGGCGATATGCCGATCTTTGTCTCCCACGACAGTGCCGATGTCTGGGCCTGCCGCGATGCTTTTGAACTGGATGAGTGCGGCCATGCCACGGTGGTAGCGGGTGTGCCACCCGATTATTTCTCCGCCACTGGACAGCGCTGGGGCAATCCGCTTTACGATTGGGATTGGATGGAGGCAGACGGCTTTGACTGGTGGCACCGGCGCATCGTTCACAAGTTCCGATTGTTTGATCTGTTACGCATCGATCATTTTCGCGGCTTCGAGGCCTGCTGGGAGGTTCCGGCCCATGAGGAGACAGCGGTCAATGGCCGCTGGGTCAAGGTGCCGGGGGATGAGATGTTTGCCAGTCTGGCCACCCGCTTTGGTGAACTGCCGATCATTGCCGAGGACCTGGGGATCATCACGGAAGAGGTGCGGGCGTTGCGGAAAAAATACAGTTTCCCTGGCATGTTGATCCTGCAGTTCGCCTTCGACAGTGGTCCCGACAATCCCTATCTGCCGCATAATCACACCGAAGACAGCGTGGTTTACACCGGTACCCACGATAATGACACCACCGTCGGTTGGTATGAGAGCCTTAGTGCGGAGCAGCGTCACCGTGTGCTTGGCTGTCTCGGTAAACCAAAGGAGTCGATGCCCTGGCCGTTAATCGAGGCGGCCTACGCTTCTGTCGCGCGGCAGGCCATTATTCCCCTGCAGGATGCCCTGGGACTGGGCAGTGAGCACCGCCTCAACGTGCCGGGAACCACGGAGGGTAACTGGCGCTGGCGCTTTAACTGGGAGGATTTTCCACCGGGACTGGAGGAGCGACTGGCAGGATTGGTCAAGCAGCACAACCGCTGAGGATGTGAGCGACAAAACGCTGGATTGATGCGAAGCGATGATGTGAGAAGAAATAAAATGGTACCGAGGGTCGGACTCGAACCGACAAGGTGTTGCCACCGGGGGATTTTGAATCCCCTGCGTCTACCAATTTCGCCACCCCGGCAAGGGAAGCGCATTATATAAGGGAAATGCTGAAAGGTAAAAGGGTAAAGCGGTTAAGTAAACAACCTTTTTACCTTTAGCCTTTGTCCCGCTACCTCTTTATAATGCGCGCCCTATGCAACGTAGCGATTTTCATTTTGAGCTTCCCGAAGAACTGATCGCCCAGAGCCCGGCCACCGAGCGCCGTGGTAGTCGTCTGCTGATGCTCGATGGCACCGATGGCACGCTTCAGGATAAACGCTTTACCGATCTTCCCGGGCTGCTCCGTCCCGGCGACCTGCTGGTGTTCAACGATACCCGGGTGATCCCGGCGCGGATGTATGGCCGCAAGGAGAGCGGCGGCCAGGTGGAGGTGTTGGTAGAGCGGATCACTGCTGAGTGCGAGGCATTGGCGCATGTGCGCGCCAGCAAGTCGCCGAAGGCCGGGAGCTGGCTGACCCTTGAGGAGCAGGTTGAGGTGGAGGTGACCGGGCGCGACGGGGCGCTGTTCGCGCTGCGCTTCCCCGAACCGGTATTGGAGATCCTCAAGCGGGTCGGGCGCATGCCGCTGCCCCCCTATATTGAACGCGAAGCGGTCGAGCGCGATGCCGAGCGTTACCAGACCGTCTATGCCCGCAAGGAGGGGGCGGTGGCCGCACCCACCGCCGGGCTGCATTTCGACGAGGCGATGCTGGAACACCTTGCGGCAATGGGGATCGAGTCGGCCTATGTCACCCTGCATGTGGGGGCGGGTACCTTCCAACCGGTGCGCGCCGATGATATCCGTGAGCATGTCATGCACTCGGAAACCATCGAGGTGTCCGGCGAGGTGGTCGAGGCAGTGAGGCGCACCCGCGAGCGTGGCGGGCGGGTGGTGGCGGTTGGCACCACCGTGGTCCGCTCCCTCGAATCGGCGGCAAAAGCCAACCCTGATGGCGATTTGGCCCCGTTTTCCGGTGAGACCGATATCTTCATCTATCCCGGCTACAGCTTCCGTGTCGTTGATGCGTTGATCACCAATTTCCACCTTCCCGAATCGACCCTGCTGATGCTGGTCAGTGCCTTTGCCGGGTATGAGCAGGTGATGAACGCCTACCGCCATGCGGTGAACGAACAATACCGGTTCTTCAGTTATGGCGATGCCATGTTCGTGCTGCCGCAGCACCCTGCTGCCCATGTGGCGGTGCCCAAGACTCATGCGAGTGATGATTGATGCAATTTGAACTAATCAC
>JBFEWO010000021.1:0-27474 GCA_041546305.1 Thiohalomonadaceae bacterium
CGATGCGCTGGCGGTGGCCGATATCAATGTCGAGCGTTATGACCTGGCCGACCAGGTGCGTACCGTGGAGTCCGACCTGTTCGGTGCACTTGAGGGGCAGCGTTACGACATTATCGTCAGCAATCCGCCCTATGTGGATGCCGAGGACATGGCTTCCCTGCCCGAGGAGTATCGTCATGAGCCGTCGCTGGCGCTGGAGGCAGGGCCCTCCGGCCTCGATCTGGTGCTGAATATCCTCCACGAGGCGATGTATCATCTTGAGCCGCACGGCATCCTGGTGGTGGAGGTCGGCAACAGCCGCGAAGCGCTGGAAGAGCTGCTGCCCGAGGTGCCTTTCCTGTGGCTCGAGTTTGAGCGAGGCGGGGAGGGGGTCTTCCTGCTGACCGCAGATCAGGTGCGCGAACATCATGAACGGTTCGCGCAGGCGGGCTCCTGAGCAATACCAGAACAACAAAAATGAGGAGAGAGTCTTAATCCATGGTGAGCATGAAACCGAAAATGGCGAAGCAGTCTGTCGACATGGTTGATCAGGCCATTATCGAGGTGGATGAGTTCACTGCCTGCCTCGAGAACGACAGCTAAGCGAGAGAAGCTATGACCACACAGAACATCATTTTCGACCTGGAACTGATCAAGCGTTATGACAAGTCCGGGCCCCGTTATACCTCCTACCCGACCGCGGTGCAGTTCCACGACGGTTTTGGCGAGGCCGAGTACCGTGCCTGGGCTACCAAGAGCAATGAAAGCGGCAATCCGCTGTCGCTCTATTTCCACATCCCCTTCTGTGACACGGTCTGCTACTACTGCGGTTGCAACAAGGTAGTGACCAAGGACCGCTCACGCGCAGCACCTTACCTGGAACGCCTGCACCAGGAGATCGCCCTGCAGGGAGCGCTGTTCGACAAGAGCCGCACCGTCGACCAGTTGCACTGGGGCGGTGGCACCCCGACCTTCATCTCACACGAGGAGATGCGCGAACTGATGCGGGTGACCGGTGAGCACTTTAATTTGCGCACCGACGATACGGGCGAGTACTCCATCGAAATCGATCCGCGCGAGGTCAAGACCGATACCATCGCCCTGCTGCGCGAACTCGGTTTTAACCGCATGAGTCTCGGCGTGCAGGACTTTGAGCCGGAAGTGCAGAAGGCGGTCAACCGCATCCAGAGCGAAGAGTCGACCATGGCGGCGCTCTCGGCGGCGCGTGCCGAGGGCTTCAAGTCGATCAGTATCGACCTCATCTACGGCCTGCCGCACCAGAGCGTGGCAAGTTTCGCCCGTACCCTGGACAAGATTCTGGAAATTTCGCCTGACCGACTGTCGGTATTCAACTACGCCCACCTGCCGGAGCTGTTCAAACCGCAGCGGCGTATTAATGAAGCCGATCTGCCGGCGCCACAGGAGAAACTCGATATCCTGCAGAACACCATCGAGACCCTGACCAAGGCAGGTTATGTCTATATTGGCATGGACCACTTCGCCAAGCCTGATGACGAGCTGGCGGTGGCACAGCGCAGCGGTACCCTCTACCGCAACTTCCAGGGTTACTCCACCCACGCCGACTGCGATCTCATTGGTCTCGGTTCCACCTCCATCGGACAGGTGGGTGACAGTTACAGCCAGAACCTCAAGGAATTGGAAGCCTATTACGAGCGCATCGATGCCGGTTCACTGCCGATCTTTCGAGGCTATGAGCTCAACGCCGACGACAAGCTGCGGCGCGCCGTGATCACCGACCTTATCTGCCACTTCGTGCTGGAGAAGGCAAAGGTGGAGCAGGCCTACAACATTCGCTTTGACGACTACTTCGCTACTGAATTGGGCGAGTTGGCGGCAATGGAGCAGGACGGCCTGCTGACCCTTTCGGCAGAGCGTATCCAGGTAGCCGACGCCGGCAAGCTGCTGATCCGCAACATCTGCATGGTGTTCGACCGCTATCTGCGCGAGAAGCAGAACCAGCGCTTCTCTAAAGTGATCTGAACGCCATCGAGACATTCATTACATAAGCTGAAAGAATAACCGCCATGTCAGGAAACAGCTTCGGAAAACTCTTTACCGTCACCACCTTCGGCGAGAGCCATGGCCTGGCTCTGGGCGCCATCGTCGACGGTTGCCCGCCTGGTTTGGAATTGAGCGAGGCGGATCTGCAGGCGGACCTGGATCGTCGTAAGCCGGGCACCTCGCGCCACACCACCCAACGCCGCGAGGCCGATAAGGTGCGTATCCTTTCCGGGGTATTTGAGGGCAAGACCACCGGCACGCCCATCGGCCTGCTGATCGAGAATACCGACCAGCGCTCCAAGGATTACTCGGACATCATGGATCGCTTCCGCCCAGGTCATGCGGACTACACCTATCACCAGAAGTACGGTGTGCGCGACTATCGTGGTGGCGGTCGCTCCTCGGCGCGTGAGACGGCGATGCGGGTCGCCGCGGGTGCCATCGCCAAAAAATACCTGGCGAGCAAGGGCATCACCATTCGCGGCTATCTTTCTCAGCTCGGTCCCATTGTTCCCGAGACCTTTGATTGGGAGCAGGTGGTGCAGAATCCCTTTTTCTTCCCCGATGCCGGCAAAGTGGCCGAACTCGAGGCCTACATGGATGCCCTGCGCAAGGAGGGGGACTCCATTGGCGCCAAGGTGACCGTGGTGGCTGAAGGGGTGCCGCCGGGGCTCGGCGAGCCGATCTTCGACCGGCTCGATGCTGAGTTGGCCCATGCGCTGATGAGCATCAACGCGGTAAAAGGGGTGGAGATTGGGGCCGGTTTCGCCTGTGTCACCCAGAAAGGCACCGAGCATCGCGATGAGATCACCCCTGAGGGTTTCCTCTCCAACCATGCCGGAGGCATCCTCGGCGGCATCTCTTCGGGTCAGGATATCGTCGCCTCTATCGCGATGAAGCCCACCTCGAGCCTGCGTATCCCCGGTCGCAGCGTCAATATTCATGGCGAGCCGGTGGAGGTGGTCACCACCGGACGGCACGACCCCTGCGTGGGCATTCGTGCCACACCTATCGCTGAGGCGATGATGGCGCTGGTGTTGATGGACCACCTGTTGCGCCAACGCGCACAGAATGCGGATGTGAAGACCGACACACCGGTAATTCCCGGCTGAGAGAATCTGGGTTTCAAGTTCAAAGTTTAAAGTTCAAAGAGGGACGCTGATGTGCGGACCTAATCTCGTACTTAAACATGCGCTTCTTGATTAGGTTTTACTAATGTCGGGCACCACGGAACGTTCTATATGCTCCCGGTTTTTCTTTGAACCTTTTACTTTGAACCTTTAACTGCTCCCATGCCCTACTGGCGCCTTTCCGGCTTCTACTTGTTCTACTTTGCCAGCCTGGGCGCCTTGGTGCCCTACTGGTCGCTCTACCTGAAATCGCTCGGTTTCAGCAGTCTGCAGATCGGCCAGCTGATGGCGATCCTGATGGCAACCAAGATCATCTCGCCCAACATCTGGGGCTGGATCGCCGACCATACCGGCCGGCGCATGGCGGTTGTGCGCCTGGGCTCCCTGTTGGCGGTGCTGACCTTTGGCGTGGTCTTTATCGCCGAGGGTTACTGGGGCCTGGCGATGGTGATGCTGCTGTTCAGCTTTTTCTGGAATGCGGCCCTGCCACAGTTCGAGGCGACCACTCTGAGTCACCTGGGTGAGCACAGCCATCGCTACAGCATGATCCGTCTGTGGGGATCCATCGGCTTTATCCTCACCGTGGCCGGACTGGGTCCGCTGCTCGACTGGGCCGGTGCCGGGGTGTTGCCGACGGTCTTGCTGGTACTCTTTCTGGGGATCTGGGCCAGTTCACTGTTCGTGCCGGAACGGGCGGTGGAGATCCCGGCCCACGAGGTCCAGCCCATCGGTCGCATCCTGCGCCGTCCCGAGGTGCTGGCGCTGCTCGCGGTTTGTTTCCTGATCCAGGCCAGTCACGGACCCTACTACACCTTCTACACCATCTACATGGAGGCGTTCGGCTATACGCGCAGTATCATCGGTCAGTTCTGGGCGTTGGGTGTGATCGCCGAGGTGGTGATTTTCCTCATGATGTCGCGCCTGGTATCCCGTTTCGGGCTGAGAAACCTGATGTTGTGGACTGCTGGGCTGACAGCCCTGCGCTGGCTGATGATCGGTCTGTTGCCAGAGTCGCTGGGGAGCATGCTGTTTGCGCAACTGCTGCACGCGGCCAGCTTCGGAGTGTTTCACGCCACCGCCATCGCGCTATTCCACAAGTTCTTCGTCGGCCGTCATCAGGGGCGCGGCCAGGCGCTCTACAGCAGTCTCAGTTTCGGTGCGGGCGGAGCGTTCGGCGCCCTCTATAGCGGTATGGCCTGGGACAGTGTCGGTGCGGCCCCGACCTACGGGCTTGCTGCCCTCCTGGCGGCGATGGCAGGCATTATCACCTGGCGTTGGATCAAGGACTGACTGTACGTCAGCACTGAAATCGAGATGCTTCAGGCCTGGACGAAGAAGCCTCAGCCGTAAGTATCGTGTTTGTCGAACTGATACTGCCCGCGTTTTTTCTCAGGCTTCTCCAGACGTTCAATCACCTGCGCCATCACCAGTAGTTGCTCTAGTGAGGAGGGTGCTGAGGGATGTTTGGCGAGTGGCAGGTGCCTGAAGTGGCGGTGGCGGTTCATCACCGTGAAATAGTCACTGGCGCTGAACAGGTTTCGAGCCAGATCAAAGCCCTTGTCCAGATGTTCCAGTGCACCGGTGAGCTGCCGACTGAGTAGGAGTTGCCCGTAAGCCAGCTCCAGCAGGGCACGGCCGTGAGGCGTGCGTGCAGCAAGGTATTGAAGGGCTTCATAGTCGTCGTGGATCTCCGCCCCTTGCCAGAACTTTGCCAGCATCAGCTGCAGACGGCAGCAGAGGGTTCCGCCACTGTGGCGCAGACGTTTCTCCATCTGTCTTGTCACCTGAGCAAATAGCCGTTGGGCTGCCTCCGCTTCAAGCGGCTCGGCATACCAGCGACCCAGGATGCTTGGCTCAGACATGATCACAAGTTTCAAGAAGCAAGCGGCAAGTTGCAAGTTGCATGTTGCATGTTGAAGGCCAAAGACTCCAATCCTTGAACCTTGAACCCTTTTACGCAAGAAGCATCCGAATCAGTGCCTGGGCGGCATTGGAGGGGGTGCGGGCCACATGCTGGACCAGCCCGAGTTGTCGGGTCAGGCGTAGCGGCGTGTTGATGGAGTGGAGTTCGTCATCGAGCATGGTTTCGGGTAAGACGCTCCATCCCAGTCCCACGGAGGTCAGCATTTTGATGGTTTCCAGATAGTTGGTGCTAAGCTCGACCTTGAGGCGAATGCCGAGGGGCTTGAACGCCGATTCGACGATCTGGCGAGTGAAGGTTTCCGCACCGGGTAGGATGGCCGGGTGTTGAGCCAGCGTGGCAAGTCCCGCCTGCTTGTATCCGGCCAGGGGATGCTCAATCCCGCAAACGACGGTCAGCGGATCATCCCACAGGGGAGTGGTTTGTAGTTGTGCGGAGGGCCGAAGGGGGAGGGTGACGATGGCCAGTTCCAGCTCTCCCTGCTCCACTGAACTACATGCTGTCTCGGAGTCGAGAAAACGAATGTCCAGCTGCAATTCCTGATAACGGCGGCGCAACTCACGCAGCAGGGGTGGCAGGCGGTGCAGGCCGATGTGGTGGCTGGTACCGAGGCTGAGGCGCCCGGCAATTTGGCCGGAGAGGTTGGCCAGTGCGCGACGGGTGTCTTCCACCTCTTCTAGGATGAGGCGGGCGTGGGGCTCCAGGGCGCGTCCGGCCTCGGTTAGAACAATTTGCCTGCCGACGCGGTCAAATAGCGGGGTACCGAGTTCGGATTCCAGTGCCGCGATGCGTTTGCTGACCGCTGGCTGGGTAATGAACAGCTGTTCCGCCGCCAATGAGAAGGAAGCGTTGTCGGCGACGGCGAGAAAGGCCTGGAGAGCGGTAATATCCATGAAGGTACTATGTATTCCGGAATGGAATATATTATATGAAAAATATGAATTTGTGTAATAGTATATGGGGCATTATCCTGTAGCACTGTAGTAACCCGGTAAACGGAGATAGAGGCATGGCCGGTAAGACCCTGTACGACAAATTGTGGGATGCCCACGTAGTGCGCACCGAAGAGGATGGGACTGCGCTTATCTATATCGATCGACACTTGGTGCACGAGGTGACCTCACCCCAGGCGTTCGAAGGGCTTCGTCTGGCCGGCCGTAAGCCCTGGCGTACCGATTCGGTCATTGCCACCCCGGACCACAATGTGCCGACCACCGGCCAGAGCGGCGGGATTGCGGGTATCGCCGATCCCATCGCGCGTACTCAGGTCGAGACCCTAGACGCCAACGTTAGGGAGTTCGGCCTGACCTACTTTCCGATGAATGATGTGCGCCAGGGTATCGTCCACGTGGTCGGTCCTGAGGAGGGCGCCACCCTGCCTGGCATGACCGTGGTGTGCGGCGACTCCCATACCTCCACCCATGGCGCCTTTGGTGCTTTGGCCCACGGCATCGGCACCTCCGAGGTGGAGCACGTACTGGCCACCCAGTGCCTGGTGCAGAAGAAGATGAAGAACATGCTGGTGTCGGTCGACGGCAAGGTTGGCCCCGGTGTCACCGGCAAAGATATCGTACTGGCGATCATCAGCAAGATCGGCTCCGCCGGTGGGACCGGCTATGCTATCGAGTTTGGCGGCGAGGCGATTCAAGACCTCTCCATCGAAGGGCGCATGACCGTGTGCAACATGGCCATTGAGGCCGGTGCCCGCGCCGGCATGGTGGCGGTGGACGAGAAGACCATTGAGTACTTCAAGGGCCGCCCCTTCGCTCCCAAGGGCGAGATGTGGGAGCGGGCGGTCGAGGCCTGGCGCGACCTGAAGAGTGACGATGATGCGCAGTTCGACGCTGAGGTACATCTGGATGCGGCGGAGATCAAGCCGCAGGTCACCTGGGGCACTTCACCGGAGATGGTGGTTCCCGTGGATGCCACCGTTCCCGATCCGGCCGCCGAGAGCGATCCGGTGAAGGCCGAGGGCATGCGCCGCGCGCTGGAGTACATGGGGCTGGAGGCCGGCATGGCAATTACCGATATCCCGGTAGATGTGGTGTTCATCGGCTCCTGTACCAATTCGCGTATCGAGGACCTGCGTGAGGCCGCTGCCGTGGCCAAGGGGCGCAAGGTTGCCTCATCGGTGAAGCAGGCGCTGGTCGTACCTGGTTCCGGTCTGGTGAAAAAGCAGGCGGAAGAAGAAGGGCTGGACAAGATCTTTCTCGAGGCCGGCTTTGAGTGGCGCGAGCCGGGTTGCTCCATGTGTCTGGCGATGAACGCCGACCGTCTGGAGCCAGGCGAGCGCAGTGCCTCGACCTCGAACCGCAACTTCGAGGGTCGGCAGGGCAATGCGGGTCGCACCCACCTGGTCAGTCCGGCGATGGCGGCTGCGGCGGCTATCAAGGGCCACTTCACCGATGTGCGCGAGATGATGGAGGGTTAAGTCATGGACAAATTCGAAAAGTTGACGGCGATTGTGGCGCCGCTGGACCGCTCCAATGTGGACACCGATGCCATTATCCCCAAGCAGTTCCTAAAGTCGATCCAGCGCAGCGGTTTCGGTCCCAATGCCTTTGATGAATGGCGTTATCTGGATCATGGTGAGCCGGGGATGGACAATTCCAAGCGGCCGCTCAATCCCGATTTCGTGTTGAACCAGCCTCGTTTCCAGGGCGCGCAGATCCTGCTGGCGCGCAAGAACTTCGGCTGCGGCTCCTCGCGCGAGCATGCCCCCTGGGCGCTGCTCGACTATGGCTTTCGCGTGATCATCGCGCCGAGCTTTGCCGATATTTTCTTTAATAACTGCTTCAAGAACGGCATTCTTCCGATCGTGCTGAGCGAGGCTGAGGTGGATCAGCTGTTCAAGGAAGTGGAGGCGAACGAAGGCTATCAGCTGAGCGTCGACCTGGAGGCGCAGACCGTGACCACTCCATCCGGCCAGGCGTTCCATTTTGAGGTCGATCCGTTTCGCAGGCACTGCCTGCTCAACGGTCTCGACGATATCGGCCTGACCCTGCAGCACGTGGATGAGATAAAGGCCTACGAAGAGAAGCGCAAGGCCGAGGCGCCTTGGCTGTTTGCCGAATAACGAATTGGAAATACGGAAGAGAACGATGACTAAGAAGATTGCAGTGTTGCCGGGTGACGGTATCGGTCCGGAGATCGTGGCCCAGGCGGTCAAGGTGCTGGAGGTTTTAAAGGCCGACGGTCTGGACATCGAGATGGAAGAGGGCGCCATCGGCGGTGCCGGTTACGATGCGGCCGGCGATCCGCTGCCGGAGGCCACTCTGAAGCTGGCGCGCGAGGCCGACGCTGTACTGCTTGGCGCGGTTGGCGGACCGCAGTACGACAAGCTGGACCGCCCGCTGCGCCCCGAGCGCGGTCTGCTGCGTATCCGCAAGGAACTCAACCTCTTCGCCAACCTGCGCCCGGCGTTGCTCTACGAGGAGCTGGCTGACTCTTCTTCACTGAAGCCCGATGTGGTTTCCGGTCTCGATATCATGATCGTGCGTGAACTGACCGGTGACGTCTATTTCGGTCAGCCGCGCGGCATCGAAATCCGCGATGGTGAGCGGGTCGGCTTTAACACCATGATCTATTCCGAATCGGAAGTGCGTCGTGTTGCACGCGTCGCTTTTGATATTGCGATGAAGCGCGGCAAGCGCCTCTGCTCGGTGGAAAAGGCCAACGTGCTGGAGTGTTCCGAACTGTGGAAGGAAGTCGTCATCGAGGTGTCGAAGGATTACCCCGAGGTCGAACTCAGCCACATGTATGTCGATAACGCCGCGATGCAGCTGGTGAAGTGGCCAAAACAGTTCGATGTCATCGTCACTGGCAATATCTTCGGCGATATCCTCTCCGATCAGGCCTCCATGCTCTCCGGTTCCATCGGTATGCTGCCCTCGGCCTCGCTGGACGAAAACAACAAGGGGATGTACGAGCCGATCCACGGCTCTGCGCCGGACATTGCCGGCCAGGACAAGGCCAATCCATTGGCCACCATCCTCTCTGTCGCAATGATGTTGCGCTACACCTTTGGTGATGAAGCGAATGCCAAACGCATCGAGGATGCGGTCAAGGCGGTGTTGGCCAAAGGCATTCGCACCGTCGACATCATGACCGAAGGGTGTGAGCAGGTCAGTTGCAGTGGCATGGGCGATGCGGTTGTTGCCGCGATGGGCGCCTAAATAGCGAACAACGAATTGAGGTAAGGATTATGAAACGAGTAGGTCTGGTAGGTTGGCGCGGCATGGTCGGTTCGGTGCTGATGCAGCGCATGCGTGAAGAAAACGATTTTGCCGATATCGAGCCGATCTTTTTCACCACTTCCCAGGCCGGTCAGCCTGGGCCGGATATCGGTAAGGATGTCCCACCGCTTAAAGATGCCAACAGCATCGACGAACTCAAGGCGATGGATGTGATCATCACCTGCCAGGGCGGAGACTACACCAAGGCGGTCTATCCCGAGTTGCGCAAGGCCGGCTGGAATGGTTACTGGATCGATGCAGCATCCACCCTGCGCATGGTTGACGAGTCGATCATCGTGCTCGATCCGGTTAACAAGGGTGTTATTGAGAACGGGCTTGCCAATGGTATCAAGACCTATGTGGGTGGTAACTGCACCGTTTCGCTGATGCTGATGGCCATAGGTGGCTTGTTCGACAAGGGGCTGGTGGAGTGGATCACCCCGATGACCTACCAGGCCGCCTCCGGCGCTGGCGCTCGCAACATGCGCGAGCTGATCCAGCAGATGGGCGCGGTCAACACTGAGGTCAAGGAGCTGCTCGATGACCCGGCCTCCGCCATCCTCGAGATCGACAAAAAGGTCACCGACTTCCTGCGTTCCGACCGCTATCCGATCGATGCCTGGCCAGTACCGCTGGCCGCTTCACTGATCCCGTGGATCGATGTGCAGCTGGAGTCCGGCCAGTCCAAGGAGGAGTGGAAGGCGCAGGTGGAGACCAACAAGATCCTGGGTCGCTCCAGTTCGCCGGTGCCGATCGATGGCCTGTGCGTGCGCGTCGGCGCAATGCGCTGCCACAGCCAGGCACTGACCATCAAGATGACCAAGGATGTGCCGCTGGATGAGATCCACGGCATCATCGCCGAGCACAATGACTGGGTGAAGGTTGTCCCCAATGATCGCCAGCAGACCATGGACGAGCTGACCCCGGCGGCAGTGACCGGTACCCTGACCGTGCCGGTCGGGCGGATGCGCAAACTGACCATGGGCAACGACTATCTTTCGGCCTTCACGGTGGGCGACCAATTGTTGTGGGGCGCAGCCGAGCCGCTGCGCCGCATGCTGCGTATTCTGCTGGAGGACTGACAAGCACGATGACCAACCGCATCAGTGTTGCCGTTATCGGCGCGACCGGGGTGGTGGGTGAGCCCCTGCTCACCACCCTGGAAGCGCACAAATTTCCTGTTGAAACCCTCTATTGCCTGGATAGTGGCAACGCCGTCGGCGAGAAGCTGCGTTATTTCGGAAGAAGCGTGTCGGTTGGGCCGATCGACGATTTTGATTTTGCCCAAGTCCGGCTGGCTTTCTTCTGCGGTGATCCCGAACTATCCCAACGCTATGGGCATATTGCATCTGACGCCGGTTGTATGGTCATCGATTGTAGTGGGGCTTTCGCTACCGAGCATGACATTCCACTGCTAATCCCTTCGATTAATCCCCAGGCCCTGGAAGAATGTCAGCGGGGAGGCATCATCGCCAGTCCTTCACCAGTGACTATTGCGCTGTTGCTGGTGCTTGCACCACTTCATGCCGCGGTGGGAATCGAACGGGTCAACCTCACCGTACTTGAGCCAGTCTCGATTGCCGGTAAGAAGGGCGTGGATGAGCTGGCTGCCCAGACCGTCGCGTTGCTCAACATGAAAGAGACGCGTAGCCAGGTCTTTTCTGAGCAGATCGCTTTCAACCTGCTGCCACAAGTGAGCCCCGTCATGGATAACGGCTATACCGGCGGGGAGATGGCGGTGGTCTGGGAAACCCGAAAAATTCTGGGGGAGGAAGCATTCGACCTTAATCCCACCTCCGTTCTGGTGCCGGTGTTTTATGGACATGGCATGGTGGTTCATCTGGAGTGTCAAAGCCATCTCTCAGCGGCAGAGGCTCGGACCCTGTTAACGAATGCGCCGGGCGTGAGTATCAGTGATGATGGTGAGCCCACACCGGTCGGTAATGCCACCAAGGGGGAGTCGGTATATGTCGGCCGGCTTAGGGAGGACATCACCAATTCCCATGGGCTGAACCTCTGGATCACAGCCGACAATGTCCGGACAGGGGCTGCGCTGAATGCCGTTCAGATTGCTGAGCTTTGGGAAAAATGCTATATGTAAGCAGCAGTTAGTTGCATAAACTAAAGTTCATTGGTAAGTTTAGGCGTCAACTGCGCGTGTAAAATGCAAATTCGCCTAAAGATTATAAGTATATTTTGAAGAGTAAGGGAGTGAAGGACGTGCGGAAGCTGGTTAACATCCTGCTGTCTCTATTATTGGTGGCACCTGCTGCCGCACTCGCGTTGGGGGTTGGTGAGGTGCAGTTGTACTCAGCCCTGAACCAGCGTCTTAACGCGGAAATCGAGCTCCTTTCTGTCGACCCGGCAGAAGCCGATAGTATAGAAGTCTCACTCGCCTCCTACGAAGATTTTGCCCGGGTAGGTCTCGAGCGGCCTTCCTCTCTGATGTTTTTACGGTTCAATGTCGAGCAGTCTCCCTCCGGTCAATACTCTATCAAGATAAGCTCCAGTGAAGCGATCCGTGATCCCTTCCTCGATTTTCTGGTTGAGGTGAAGTGGCGCTCGGGTCGGGTGTTGCGTGAATATACCCTGTTGCTGGATCCCCCCGTGAGCCATCAGGAAGCCGCGCCGGCTGTGGCCGCTCCGCTGACAGCGCCTGCAACTGTTTCCACTCCAGCCATACAGGAGCAGGCTAGGGAGGAGGAGTTTGTCCCTCCGCCAAGCTCCATCCCCGTTGCGCCGGGTTATGAGTCCCCTGCAGTTGCCAAGCCGGCACCTGTTGTGCCTGCCGCTCCTGTAGAGAGAGCGCCAGCGGCGCCTGCTCCAGCACCCACGAAGAGCATCGTCTATGGCCCGGTCAAGGCCAATGAGACGCTCTGGCGCATTGCCCAGAAACTACGTCCGGAAGGTGTCACCGATCAACAGATGATGATGGCTTTGCTGATCGCCAATCCCTACGCCTTTATCGATAACAATATCAATCGCCTGAAAAAAGGGTATGTGTTGCGTATCGATGACCTTTCGGTGCTGACTGCTATGAGCAAGGCTGAGGCTTCCCGAGAGGTCGCTAGCCAGACCCGTGCCTGGGAGGATCACCGTGCGGCGATAGCAGCCAAGGCTGCAGCGCGAGAACCTGTCAGTGCCACGAAGGAACAGCCAAGTGCGGCCGTCGCGAGTGCGAAGAAGGAGCCGAAGCTGGAGTTGGTGACGCCGGAAGGCAAGGCTGAGCAGCCAGGCATGGCAACCGAAGGTGCCGATTCCGTACAGCAGGAGCTGATGCTCGCCCTCGAGAGTTCTGCGGCACAACGCAAGGAAAATGAAGAGCTGCAAAAGCGCGTCGAGGGCCTGGAAGAGCAACTGCAGGACATGCAGCGCCTGCTGACACTCAAGGATGCCGATCTTGCCACCCTCCAGAAGCAGCTGCGCGAACAGGGACAGGCGTTGACTTTACCCTCGCAACAGGCTGAGACCGCTCCGGCGGCAAAGCCTGCAGCAGTTGAATCTGATGCAACGGCTGCTCCGGCGGAAAAGGCGCCAGAAGCCGTGGTGAAACCGGCAACCAAGACTCCGGAAGCCGCCGCACCGAAACCCGCAGCCAAGACTCCAGAAGCCACCGCACCGAAACCGGCAGCAGAGAAGCCGGCAAGTGAGAACAAACCTGCCGTGAAGAAGCCACCGGTCGTGGTGCCCCCACCTGAGGAACCCAGTTTTGTCGACATGGTCTTCGGCATGATCGATAACATGGGTGCCAGTCTTGGGGATCCCATGATGATGGCTGCCGGTGGGGGGGCAATCCTTCTGATCCTCTTACTGCTGCTGGTGATGATCCGTCGCCGGCGTGGCAGTGGCTTCCAGGAGAGCATCCTCACCGGAGGAACCTCCTCAATGATGGGATCACAGGACGATGAGGGGAACAGTGAAACCTCCTTCCTCAGCGATCTGGCGATCAGTGGAATGGGCAAAAGTACGATCCATACCGATGAAGGGGAGGTTGATCCGCTGACGGAGGCCGATGTTTTCATGGCTTATGGTCGTTACCAGCAAGCGGAAGAGGTGCTGAAGAAGGCCATTGAAAAGCATCCGGAGCGTGTTGAACTGACAGCCAAGCTGCTCGAGGTTTACTACCAGCTCAAGGAAAAGGACAAGTTCGTTGCACTGGCGGAGAGCTCATCAGACCGCCTGCAGGCTAATGAAGGTGAGTGGGCTCGCATCGCCAAAATGGGTGCCGAGATGTCACCGGGAACCGCCCTGTTTGCTGCCGCGGCGGCTGCGGCAGCGACCATGGCCACCGCTGATGTGGCCAGTGAGGAGGCCTTCGCCGGAGATGTGCTGGACATCGGTCTGGATCTGGATGAGTTGACGTCGGAGACACCGGCTGGGAATACGGCTGGTGAGGCAGAACTTGATTTCGATCTGGGTCTTGATCTCGGTGATCTGGATGAGCCCGAGAATTCTGCTAGCTCTGCTGCTGCACTAGATGCAGCGGTTCCTGAAGAAACCGGCGCAGATTTTGATTTTGATCTGGACCTGGGAGGAGAGGTCGCCGAGGAGAGTGCACCCGAGACGGCTGAATCGGATTTTGATTTTGATCTGGACCTGGGGGGAGAGACCACCCAGGAAACTGCTTCCGCAGAGGAAGCCGGTCTGGATTTCGACCTGGGTGGGATGGCTGAAATAGAAGAGGCGCCTGCTGAATCCAGCAACGAGTTCGATCTTGATTTCGGGTCGGAAGAAATCGGTGGTGAAGATGACGGCTTGTCACTGGATTTCGGGGCTGTTTCTGATTCCGCCGAGCCGGAGACGGCCTCGGATGCCGGGCTCGACCTGGGTGATCTGGATGATCTTGATTTTGGCGATCTCGGCCTGGATGAGGGCACTGCAGAAACTGCAAGCTCTGAGGAAGATTCGTTCGATCTGGATATGTCTGCACTCGAGAGCGGTGGAGATGATCTGGGTGGGCTTGGCGGCCTGGATGATCTCGGCGACCTGGACGATGATGGCATGTTTGGCGACAGTGACGAGATTGCGACCAAACTGGATCTTGCCCAGGCTTATATCGAAATGGGCGATAGCGATGGCGCTCGCAGTATGCTGGAGGAGGTTGCCGAAGGCGGCAACTCAGAGCAGAAGCAACAGGCTCAGGAACTACTCGCCAGAATTTAGCCTGTCCTCTAGGGTATCGATTTACTTCGACTAGCCAGGCGGCAAAAAGATGGGGTAACCTCACGCCCCGCATCGGTGCATCCGATGCGGGGCGTCTGTTTTCATACGGGATCGACTATGCGTATTGCGCTGGGCATTGAGTACGACGGCAGTGAATTCTGCGGCTGGCAGCTGCAGAAGGAAGCCGTGCGCACTGTGCAGGGCGCCGTTGAACAGGCGCTCAGCAGGGTGGCCGCTCATGAGGTGCGTGTGACCTGTGCCGGTCGCACGGACACCGGCGTGCATGCCACCGAGCAGGTGATCCACTTTGAGACCGAAGCCGTACGCGATGAGCGTGCCTGGGTGTATGGTACCAATGCCAATCTACCCAAGGATGTGGCTGTGTTGTGGGCCAGGCCGGTACCGGAAGATTTTCATGCGCGTTTTTCCGCCCAACGTCGTGCCTATCGCTATGTGATCTTCACCCGTGAAGTTCGACCGACTTTCCTCGCTTATCGCGTAACCTGGCACTACCGGACACTCGATATCGAGCGCATGCAGACCGCTGGCAATCTGCTGCTGGGTGAGCATGATTTTTCCTCCTATCGTGCCATAGCATGTCAGGCAAAGAGTCCGGTACGCACCCTGCACAAGCTGCAAGTCACCGGTCAAGGACCCTTCATTTTTATCGATGTGGAGGCCAATGCCTTTCTGCATCATATGGTGCGAAATATTGCCGGTGTCTTGATGGCGATCGGCGAAGGCGAAAGACCGGTGGATTGGAGTCGTGAAGTCCTGGAAGCCAGGGACCGTACCTTGGGGGGGGTAACGGCTCCCCCCTATGGGCTCTATCTCACGAAGGTGGTTTACCCAGAGGAATATGCTATCCCGCAACTTTCCCCGCTTTCACCGGTCTGGTAATCTGGCGTGTTCCATGAAGACGAATAGTCCAATACGCACACGAGCCAAGATTTGCGGTATTACCCGGCCGCAGGATGGTATTGCCGCGGCCATGAACGGGGCCGATGCCATTGGCCTGGTGTTTTACGCCAAGAGCCCCCGTGTTGTTGATGTCGAGCAGGCGTGCGCAGTGCTCGCCGCACTACCACCTTTCGTGAGCAGTGTTGGCCTATTCGTCAATGCTGAGGTGGCTGAGGTCGAGCGAATACTTTCAGGTGTGCCGCTGGATCTGTTGCAGTTCCATGGTGAGGAACCCCCTGAGTATTGCCGGCAGTTTGCGCGTCCCTACATCAAGGCGGTACGAATGGCCGACGGCGTGGATCTGGAATTCGTGGCACAACAGTATGCCGATGCCCGGGGATTACTGGTGGACAGTTACCAGCAAGGCGTGCCCGGTGGTACCGGCCACACTTTCGACTGGGCGCGGATTCCGGCGGGGATGGACAAGCCGATCATCCTGGCCGGTGGGCTGGGCCCGGAGAATATCGAGCAGGCGGTGCACCAGGTGCGCCCCTATGCCGTCGATGTCAGCAGCGGCGTCGAGTCTGCCAAGGGCATCAAGGATGCCGACAAGATTGCCGCATTTATGCGAGGAGTAAACAAAGCCGATGGCGAGTGAAACAAGCCGTTTTCAGGAGTTGCTGAACCTGCCTGATGAGCGCGGGCACTTCGGTCCGTACGGGGGGATCTTTGCCTCCGAGACCCTGATGGAGGCGCTCGATGAGCTACGTGAGGCCTATGAGCGCTACAAGAATGATCCGGAATTTCTGGCCGAGCTCGACTATGAGCTGAAGCACTTTGTCGGTCGGCCCTCACCGGTCTACCACGCCAAGCGCTGGAGCGAGAAGCTCGGTGGTGCGCAGATCTGGCTCAAGCGTGAGGATCTCAACCACACCGGCGCGCACAAAATCAACAACACCGTCGGCCAGGCATTGCTGGCCAAGCGTATGGGCAAGAAGCGCATTATTGCCGAGACCGGCGCCGGTCAGCACGGGGTAGCCAGTGCCACGGTCTGCGCTCGCTACGGCATGGAATGCGTGGTCTACATGGGTGCTGAGGATATTGAGCGGCAGAAGATCAATGTCTATCGCATGCAAGTGCTCGGCGCGCGGGTCGAGGCGGTCACTTCAGGCACCAAAACCCTGAAGGATGCGCTGAACGAGGCGATGCGTGACTGGGTTACCAATGTGGATAACACCTTCTACATCATCGGCACCGTAGCTGGGCCTCACCCTTATCCGGCGATGGTGCGTGATTTCCAGGCGGTGATCGGCCGCGAGGCCCGCGCACAGATGCTGGAGGAGACCGGTAAGCTGCCCGATGCGCTGGTCGCCTGTGTTGGCGGCGGCTCCAACGCCATAGGCCTGTTCCACCCCTTCCTCGCAGACGATAGTGTGGCAATCTATGGTGTCGAGGGCGGTGGCCACGGTATCGAATCCGGCCAGCATGCCGCCCCGCTGTGCGCCGGCAAGCCCGGGGTATTGCACGGCAACCGTACCTACCTGATGGAGGATGAGAACGGCCAGATCATCGGCACCCATTCCATCTCCGCCGGTCTGGATTATCCCGGCGTCGGCCCCGAGCATGCCTGGTTAAAGGACACAGGACGGGCCACCTATACCCTGGCGACCGATGACGAGGCGCTGGCAGCGTTCCATGAGCTTTCCCGTACCGAGGGTATCATCCCGGCACTGGAATCCAGCCATGCCCTGGCCTATGCGGCCAAACTGGCACCGACCATGGACAAGGACCAGACTATCGTGGTCAGCCTCTCCGGTCGCGGCGACAAGGATATCCATACCGTAGCGCGCCTGGAGGGCTTTGACGTATGAGCCGTATTGCACAACATTTCGAGGCCCTGCGCGCCAAGGGTCGCAAGGCACTGATTCCGTTCATTACTGCCGGCGACCCGCAACCTGGCGTCACCGTACCGACCATGCATGCGATGGTTGAGGCGGGTGCCGATATCATCGAACTAGGGGTGCCGTTTTCCGATCCGATGGCCGATGGCCCGGTGATCCAGCACGCCAGCGAGCGGGCGCTACTGAACCATATCGGTATGCGCGATGTGCTGGCGATGGTCAGGGAGTTTCGTCAACGCGATGGCAGCACCCCGGTGGTGCTGATGGGTTATCTCAACCCCATTGAGGTGATGGGCTACGAGGCTTTTGCCAAGGCCGCTGCGGAGGCGGGGGTCGACGGTATACTGACTGTCGACATGCCACCGGAGGAGGCGTCCGAGTTGACCGCGGCACTGCGTGCCAATGGACTGGATCCGATCTTCCTGTTGGCACCAACCACATCCGTGCAGCGAATTTCCCGGATCTGTGAGCTGGCCAGTGGTTTCGTTTATTATGTATCGGTAAAAGGTATCACCGGTGCTGGTCACCTCAACACTGACGAGGTTGCCGAGAAGGTGGGCACGATCCGCAGCAAGACCGATTTGCCGGTCGGTGTCGGTTTCGGCATCAAGGACGGGGAGTCCGCTGCCCGTGTAGCCAAAGTGGCTGACGCCGTGGTGGTCGGGAGCGCTCTGGTGAGCCGAATTGAGGCACTACAAGAAGAAAGTGATAAAATTCCACAACAGGCGGGCGCCTTCATTGCGGAGTTGCGCACGGCGTTGGATAACGCCTGAACCGTCTGAATCAATGCAGGATCCCTCAGGGGGAGAAGAGAATGAGCTGGTTACAAAAGTTTTTGCCGTCCCAGATTCGTACCGAGGGCGGTACCAAGAAGACTGTTCCTGAAGGGCTGTGGGCCAAGTGTCCCGGCTGCAATGGCGTGCTCTACCGCGCCGAACTGGAACGCAACCTCGATGTCTGCCCCAAGTGTGGCCAGCATATGCGTATCGGTGCACGCCGCCGCCTGGAGGCCTTTCTCGATCCGGAACCGCGGGTGGAGATCGGCGCCGAGGTGCAGCCGGTCGATGCGCTGAAGTTCAAGGACAGCAAGAAGTACAAGGACCGCCTGAGCCAGGCGCAGAAGGCCACCGAAGAGACCGATGCCCTGATCGCCATGATGGGGCAGGTCAAGGGCGTGCCCTTGGTAGCGGCAGCGTTCGAATTCCGTTTCATGGGTGGCTCCATGGGTTCGGTGGTCGGCGAGCGTTTCGTGCGTGCAGCCAATGCCAGCCTGGAGCACGGCATTCCGTTGGTCTGCTTTTCCGCCAGTGGCGGTGCGCGCATGCAGGAAGCTCTGTTCTCGCTGATGCAGATGGCCAAGACCTCCGCGGTGCTGGCCAAGCTGCGCGAGCGCGGTATTCCGTTCATTTCTGTGATGACCGACCCGACCATGGGCGGTGTCTCCGCCTCTCTGGCCATGCTGGGTGACATCAATATCGGTGAGCCCGGCGCGTTGATCGGTTTTGCCGGTCCGCGTGTTATCGAGCAGACGGTGCGCGAAACCCTGCCTGAGGGCTTCCAGCGCAGTGAGTTCCTGCTGGAAAAAGGGGCCATCGACATGATCGTCGATCGCCGCGAGATGCGCGACCGCCTGGCTAGCGTGCTGACGATTTTGACCCGTCAGCCGGCAGCCTGAACCGACTGCAAGGTTCAGGGTCCAAGGGGGCAAAGCGGCTCTGCTGCTTCATCCTTGAACCTTGAACCCTGACTCTGAACCTTGATGCGATTCCCCACCCTTGATGCCTGGCTGGCCTGGCAGGAAACCCTCCATCCCTCCACCATCGAGTTAGGCCTGGAACGTCCGGGCACGGTGCTGGATAGCCTGCAGCTGCGCTATCCCGACCACATTGTCATCACCGTCGCCGGCACCAACGGCAAGGGCTCCTCGGTGGCGATGCTCGAGAGCATCCTTCTGGCGGCCGGCTATCGGGTCGGCTGTTATACCTCGCCACACCTGCTCCATTACAACGAGCGGGTTCGCATCAATGGAGTGCCGGTCAGCGATCAGGCGCTGTGTGATGCCTTCGAGCGTATCGATCAGGCTAGAGGCGAGACCTCACTGACCTATTTCGAATTCGGTACCTTGGCTGCCATGGACATCTTTTCCCGTACCGAGCTGGATGTCGCCGTGCTGGAGGTGGGCATGGGCGGAAGGCTCGATGCGGTGAACCTGCAGGATCCCGATGTAGCCCTGGTCACCGCTATCGATGTGGACCATGCCGCCTGGCTGGGAGAGGACCGCGAGGCCATCGGCCGTGAAAAGGCAGGGATCTTTCGTCCACATCGCCCTGCGGTGTGCAGTGATCCCCTGCCTCCGTTCACCTTGCTGCAACAGGCGGAGGAGCTGGGTACAGGCCTTTATCGCCTCGATAAGGAGTTTCGCTTCCGGGCACAAGCCAACGGTTGGCATTGGGAGGGGCCAACCGGGGGCTATGAGGAGCTGTCTCTGCCGGCCCTGCACGGCTGCTTCCAGCTGCAGAATGCCGCCGGCGTCTTAATGGCACTGGCGTGCTTGCACGAGCGCCTGCCCGTATCTCGGGAACAACTCTGCGAGGGGCTTAAAACGGTCTCTCTGCCGGGGCGCTTTCAGCGACTGCCTGGTGCGGTCACCACCATTGTCGATGTGGCGCACAATCCCCAGTCGGCTGAGGCACTGGCTGCCAACCTCAAGGATATGCCGGTGGCCGGACGTACCTTGGCTGTGGTGGGAATGCTCGCGGACAAGGACATCCCTGCGGTGTTCAAAGCGTTGCTGGAGAGGATTGATCACTGGTATCCCGCCACCCTGGATGTGCCCCGCGGCGCCCAGGCTTCACAATTGATCGAGTCATTGGCAGCGCAGGGCCTGGCTGTTGGCAAGGGCTATCCCTCGGTGAACGAGGCGCTGCTTGCTGCGAACAGCGAAGCACTTTCTGGCGACAGAATTGTAATCTTCGGTTCCTTTTACACCGTCGCGGAGGCGATGCTTGCCCTTCCTTGTGCATCGGTTAAAACCGTATAATGTCCGCCCAAGACAGGGACTTTCGCAATCCATTGAGGTGTCGCTTTGAATGAAAAGCTGAAGCAGCGTCTGGTAGGGGCTGTGGTACTGGTTTCCCTTGCCGTTATCTTCATCCCCATGCTGCTCGATGGGGGAGAGCGCTCCAGTATGCCTATGTTCGGCAGCAATATTCCGGACAAACCTGATTATCATTTCGAGCCCCTCGAAATCCCTCTGCAGCCGGTGACGACTGTGGCAGAGAGTCGTCCGCAATTGGTCGATAAGCCGGAGCCGGCCCCCAGCAAAGAGACCAAGCCCAAGGACCAGCCGAAGGCCGCTGAAGCGAAAAGTCCTGCTGCAGCCCAGCCCAGCAGTGAAACCACGGCCCCCAAACCTGAAACCTCCACACCGACAACCAGCCACGAGCAGGAGTCATGGGTCGTACAGGTCGGGAGTTTTTCCCAATCGAGCAATGCGCTGAGCCTGCGCGACAAGCTGCGTTCTAACGGTTTTACTGCCTTCGTCGAGAAACTCAAGACCGATGGCGAGACGATCTATCGCGTGCGTATCGGACCTGAACTCAAGAAGGAGAATGCAGAGAAACAGCTGCAGCGCCTGCGACGTGAGATGGGAATGAAGGGGATCGTGATGGGGCATAATTCGTGACGCCGGCTTTTTCAGCAGGCCCCGCTCTGGTAGAATCCGCCGCCTGTTGTTTCTTACGCGCAGACCGCGCCAGGACAGGATCACACCCCTGAACCATGAACTGGGTCGATTATGCCATCCTCGCCATTATTGGCGTTTCGGTCGTCATCAGTCTGGTGCGCGGTTTTACCAAAGAGGCCCTGTCGCTGGCGGGATGGGTGATCGCAGTCTGGGTGGGCTTGAGCTTTGCAGATAACCTGCAAAATTTGCTTGAGCCGCACATTACGGTACCCTCTCTGCGTCTCATTATTGCCTTTCTTATACTGTTCATTACAACCCTGTTTTTGGCCGGCCTGGTCAATTATCTGGCGGTACAGGTCATTAAAAAAACCGGACTGAGTGGCACCGATCGCATGGTCGGTATTTTTTTCGGTGTTGCCCGCGGCGCCTTGATCGCCGCCGTGCTGGTGCTCATTGGCGGAATGACGCCGATGCCGCAGGACCCCTGGTGGAAAGAGTCGCAGATGCTGCACTATTTCCAGGACATCGCAATTTGGCTTCGGCAGTTCCTGCCTGCCGATATTGCAGCCAATATTCGATATTGAATCGATTCTGATTAACGGTTTATGAGGTAGTTGAAAACATGTGCGGCATTATCGGCATCGTAGGTAAAGGGCCCGTCAATCAGATGATTTACGACGGACTGACCGTATTGCAGCATCGTGGCCAGGATGCCGCCGGCATTATGACCTGTGACGAGCATCGTCTGTTTCTACGCAAGGACAACGGCCTGGTGCGCGATGTTTTCCACACCCGCCACATGCTGCGCCTGCAGGGGAACATGGGCATCGGTCACGTGCGTTACCCCACTGCCGGCTCTTCCTCATCAGCCGAGGCCCAACCGTTTTACGTCAATTCGCCCTATGGTATCGCGCTAGCGCACAACGGCAATCTGACCAATGCCGATGTGCTGATGGAAGACCTGTTTCGCGAGGACCTGCGCCATATCAACACCAGTTCCGATTCGGAAATCCTGCTCAACGTTTTCGCCCACGAGCTGCAGCGCCAGGGGAAATACCGTATCGATGAGAGTGACGTGTTCGAAGCTATCGCGCGCGTACACAAACGTATCAAGGGCGGTTACGCGGTCGTTTCGCTGATTATCGGTTACGGCATCGTCGCCTTCCGTGACCCTCATGGTATTCGTCCGTTGATGATTGGCAAGCGCAGCACTGAGCAGGGCGATGAGTATGTCGTCGCCTCCGAGAGTGTTGCCATCGACGCCCTCGGCTTTGAGCGGGTTCGTGATGTGGAGCCGGGCGAGGCGGTGTTTATCGATATGGCCGGTAATTTCTATTCGCGCCTATGTGCGGAAAATCCGGTCCATTCACCGTGCATTTTCGAATATGTCTATTTTGCTCGCCCTGATTCCATCATCGACGGCATCTCTGTCTACAAGGCGCGCCTGCGTATGGGTGAGAACCTGGCAAAGCGTATGCTGGAGGAATGGCCAGATCACGATATCGATGTGGTGATCCCCATCCCGGACACCAGCCGCACCTCTGCGCTGCAGCTGGCTAACCATCTCGGTGTGAACTACCGTGAAGGCTTCATCAAGAATCGCTATATCGGCCGTACCTTTATCATGCCGGGACAGCAGCAACGCAAGAAATCGGTACGCCAGAAGCTCAATCCCATTGAACTGGAGTTCAAGGGCAAAAATGTGTTGCTGGTCGACGATTCCATTGTGCGCGGTACCACCTCACAGCAGATCATCCAGATGGCCCGCGATGCCGGCGCCAACAAAGTGTACTTTGCATCCGCTGCGCCGCCGGTACGCTTCCCCAATGTCTATGGCATTGATATGCCGACCTCGTCGGAACTGATTGGATTTGGTCGCGATGAAAAACAGATCGCGGAGGCTATTGGTGCCGATCGCCTGTTCTATCAGGATCTCGACGATTTGATCTCGGCCGTGCTCTACAAGAAGAACAAGACCCATGTTGCTCGCTTCGATACCTCGGTATTCAATGGTGAGTACATCACCGGCGATGTCACCCCGGAGTATTTGCAGCACCTGGAGAATTGCCGCAGCGATAACGTAAAGGAAGGGCGCGAGCAACAGGCCAACGCGGTCATCGAGATGCACAACAATCCCTGACCAAGCGCCATCGTCGCGAAGGGATCACAAAGAGGCACCGGACCGTATGACCCCGCACGTTGCTTGGCGGGCGGTGAGTTCCTCTGCCCGGTTGTAGCGCTTGACACCGGCCGGGCCATTACATAACCTGTTGATAGCGCCGATTTGAGTTTCAGCTTGCGGGCGCATTACAAATACTGCTAAAGCGAGGCCCGGAAAACCTGCTTTAGCGTTTGGCTTTAGCGGGTTTTTTTGTGCCCGCAGCATTGATAGCAAAGGATGAGACGATGACAATTTCACGGGACGACTGGGATGAACTGGGTTTCAATACCCTAGCAGTGCGCGCCGGTCAGGTGCGCACCAGCGAGGGCGAGCAGAGCGAGCCGATCTTTCCCACTTCCAGCTTTACCTTCAACAGTGCCGCCCAGGCCGCCGCCCGTTTCGGTGGCGAGGAGCCGGGTAATATCTACTCCCGTTTCACCAACCCTACGGTGCGCACCTTCGAGCAACGCCTTGCCGCGCTGGAGGGCGGGGAGAGCTGTGTCGCCACCAGCTCCGGCATGGCAGCGATCCTCTCCACCTGCATGGGGCTGTTGAAGATGGGCGACCACATCGTCTCTTCCCGCTCCGTGTTCGGCACCACCGTTGTGTTGTTCAACAGTTTCATGGCGAAGTTCGGTGTCGAGACCAGCTATGTACCGCTCACCGACTACGAGGCCTGGGAGCAAGCCATCCGCCCTAACACCCGATTACTGTTCCTCGAGACCCCGTCCAATCCACTCACCGAGGTGGCAGACATCCAGCGGCTTGCGGATCTGGCCCACAGCAAGGGTTGCCTGTTGGTGGTGGATAACTGCTTCTGCACCCCGGCACTGCAACAGCCGTTAAAGCTCGGGGCGGATATCGTGATCCACTCGGCCACCAAGTACATCGACGGTCAGGGGCGTGCGATGGGTGGTGCGGTGGTCGGCAATGCCGATCTGGTCGGTAATCAGGTGTATAGCTTCCTGCGCAGTGCCGGGCCGACCATGAGTACCTTCAATGCCTGGATCTTCCTCAAGGGGCTGGAGACCCTGAAGTTGCGGATGCGTGCGCACAGCGACAATGCGCTCGAACTGGCGGAGTGGCTGGAGCAGCAGCCCGGGGTCAGGCGGGTGCATCATCCGGGACTGGCCTCCCATCCGCAGCATGCCCTGGCCACCGCGCAGCAGAGCGGCTACGGCGGTATCCTCTCCTTTGAGTTGGAGGGGGGCAAGGAACAGGCCTGGAAGGTGGTTGATGCCACCCGCGTGATCTCCATTACCGCCAATCTCGGGGACACCAAGAGCACCATTACCCATCCGGCCACCACGACCCACGGCCGCCTGACGCCGGAGCAGCGCCAGGACGCCGGTATCGCCGACGGCCTGTTACGCATTTCGGTGGGACTGGAGGAGGTAGAGGATCTCAAGCGCGACCTGGCAAGGGGATTGGGCCTGTAGCGGATCTCCCAATCGTGATCAGCCCCGACAGGCGGACACAGCTTCTTCAGATCTACCAGGCTGCGCTGCAGTCGGTGGCTGGCGACCGGGCCGTAGCCGGCTGGCTGCAGGGCAACCCGCTTGAGGGGGAGTGGGCGGTGGTGGCTGTGGGCAAGGCCGCTGCGGCAATGGCGCATGGCGCGCAACAAGTCCTCGGGTCACGGCTCCACACCGGACTGGTGATCACCAAGCACGGGCATGGTGACCCACGACTCGATCCCGCCCGTTTCACTCAGCTGGAAAGCGCCCATCCAGTGCCAGATGACACCAGCCTGGCCGCCGGTGAAGTGCTGTTGCGATTTCTTGATGAGCTGCCAGATGGGTTGCCCCTGCTGTTTCTTCTCTCGGGAGGGACTTCGGTATTAGTCGAGGTGTTACCCGAGGGTATGGATACCGGAGAACTGGCAGACTTCAACCGCTGGTTGCTCGGTTCTGGCCTGCCTATCGAGGCAATGAACGCCCTCCGCAAGCGCCTTTCCTGCATCAAAGGTGGCAAGCTGGCCGCCTTTCTGAAAGGCCGCCGCTGTGTGCAGCTGCTGATCTCCGATGTCCCGGGTGATGATCCGGCCGTTATCGGTTCGGGGATGCTGGTACCTGTAGCAGTGTCGCCGCTGGCGATGGATGGGATCCTTCCTCACTATCTGCAAACGCTGTTGTTAAAGGCACCCCCTTCGCTGCCTGCCGAGGATGCGGCCTATCGCCGGATCGAAACCCATATCGTTGCCAGTAACGCGCAGGCGCGTTGTGCCGCGGCAGCGAAAGCAGCCGAGTTGGGCGTTTGTGTCTTTGACCATCCCGACCCTTTTGAGGGAGAAGCGGTAGAACTGGCCACACGTTTTACCGAAGAATTGCTTCAAGGTGAGCGGGGAATCTACCTCTGGGGCGGCGAGAGCACGGTGCGTCTACCGAACGATCCCGGCAGGGGCGGGCGAAACCAGCAGATGGCACTGGCAGCGGCAATCCGGGTTGCCGGGAAGGGAAATTTGCTGATGCTGGCGGCCGGCACCGATGGCAGTGACGGCCCCACCGAGGATGCCGGCGCACTGGTTGACGGAGGCTCGGTCAGCCGCGGCGAGCAGGAGGGGCTTTCCGCCTCCCGGGCGCTTGCCCGCTGTGATGCCGGGAGTTTTCTCGAACAGAGCGGGGATCTGATCGAGACCGGGCCGACCGGCACCAATGTGATGGATCTGGTGATCGGCTGGCGCTGGTGATGCGGGTCGAGTTTCGTCATCATGCAGTGCGTGATCTGGCCTGGGTCATATCCAGTGCCTCCCTCATCGTGAGCGAGGGCGATGAGACGGTGAGCGACGACTGGTGCCGTATTGCCTTCTACGATCGCATTCCCTGGCTGCGTGAACTGGATAGTGCCCCCGACGCGCTGACCGCCTGGCTCAGCGAACGACACAATCGCCTGCTGGGTCACTATTTTGAAGCACTCATCGAATACTGGCTGCGTCACTGGCGACGTATAGAGGTCTATGCCGTACGTCTGCAACTGAGGGAAGGGGAGCAGGCCATCGGTGAGTTCGATTTTATTTTTCAGGACCGGTTTCGCGATATCGACTACCACTGGGAAAGTGCGGTGAAATTCTTTCTCCGTTACCGGCATGCCGACGGTCGCGATGAATGGCTTGGACCCAATCCCCGGGATACTTTGCAGAACAAGCTGACCAAGGTGTTTACACGTCAGCTCCCACTTGCCCGCGATCCGGCGGCCAAACCGCTGCTGGCCCGACTGGGGGTGGGGCCGTTGTCCTCGAAGGCGTTTATCAAGGGCTATCTCTTCTACCCGTCAGCCAGCGATTGGTGTCAGCCGGATCATGTGCCGGATCAGAGTTCACCGCGTCATCTCCGGGGATGGTGGTGCCATGCCGCCAACGCCGAAAACATGCCTTGTCGTAATGCGGATGACCGCTGGTTTGACCTCTCTCGCCACCAGTGGTTGTCGCCAGCGCGTAGCCGGGAGGCATCACCGGGCATGTCTCGCGAGGAGATGCTCGCCTTTCTGCAGCAGCATTTTGCCGGCTCGGCCAAGCCCCTGCTGCTGGCCGGGCTGTGGTGCGATGACACAGGGCTGTGGCGAGAGTGGGGACGAGGGTTTGTGGTGGCCGATGACTGGCCGCATCCAGCGCGCAGGTGAAATGGTACAATGGCGCCCCTATGAGTAATCACAGCCTCTTTTCCGCCGCCTACCAGGCCTTGATGGCCACCGACCCTGACGAGAAGGTGCGCCTGACCCATGCCCTGCTCCAGGCCTGGGCTCAAGGGGGACTGTCGCTGGAAGAAACCATTCCTGTCGAGGCCGTACCGGTACCTGGTCGGCCGGAGCGTCCTGAGCTGGTCCAACCGCGCGATCTGCCCAAACGCAAACCGGTCACGGTGGAGGGACGGGCGGTGCTGTTTCATGCCCTGACCCATATCGAGTTCAATGCGATCAACCTCGGGCTCGATGCGGTTTACCGTTTCCGCGATATGCCTGCCGAATACTACGGTGACTGGCTGCGCGTCGCCGACGAGGAAGCCAGCCACTTTGTCATGCTGCGCGAGCATCTGCGGTCGCTCGGCTACGATTACGGCGATTTTCCGGGCCATAACGGCCTGTGGGAGATGGCGCAAAAGACCGCCCACGATGTCATGGTGCGCATGGCGCTGGTGCCGCGCTGCCTTGAAGCGCGCGGGCTGGATGTGAATCCCGGTATCAAGGCCAAGTTGCTGGAAAACGGCGACGAGTGCGGGGCAGCCAAACTGGATATCATTTTGCGCGACGAGATCGGCCATGTGGCCATCGGCAACCGCTGGTTTCTTGCACTGTGCGAGCAGCGCGGGCTGGAACCGATGGCAACCTACAACGGTCTCATTGATGAATACATGCAGGGCCCGCTGCGGCCGCCTTTCCATA
>JBFEWO010000006.1:0-41691 GCA_041546305.1 Thiohalomonadaceae bacterium
ACGAGGAACCGTCCTGTTCGTCGACGAGGTGCACCGCTTTAACAAGTCACAGCAGGACGCCTTTTTGCCGCACATCGAGGATGGCACCTTTACCTTCATTGGGGCGACCACGGAAAATCCTTCCTTCGAACTCAATAACGCACTGCTTTCCCGTGCCAGGGTCTATGTGCTGAAAAGCCTGAGTGCTGAGGATATCGACATTATTCTCCAGCGCGCCCTGGCCGATACCGAACGTGGTCTGGGTGGACGCCCTATCGATCTGCCCGAACCCCTTCGCCATCGAATTGCCGAGATGGCCGACGGCGATGCCCGCCGCGCCCTCAACCTGCTGGAGATCTCCGCTGATCTCGCTGAGAAGCGGGGGCAGCGCGAGGTGATCACCGAAGCGATCCTGAACGAAGTGTTGGCGGGTGGAGTACGTCGTTTCGATAAAGGGGGCGAGGCCTTTTACGATCAGATCTCGGCGCTGCACAAATCGGTGCGCGGTTCAGATCCCGATGCTGCTCTTTACTGGTTTACCCGCATGATTGATGGAGGGGTCGATCCGCTGTACGTCGCCCGTCGGGTAGTGCGCATGGCGTCGGAGGATATCGGCAATGCCGACCCGAGAGGTTTGCAATTGGCGCTCAATGCCTGGGATGTACAGGAACGCCTCGGTAGCCCCGAAGGGGAGCTGGCCATTGCCCAGGCGCTTGTTTATCTCGCCTGTGCACCGAAAAGCAATGCCGTGTATGTGGCCTACAACAGTGCGCTGGCTGATGCCCGTTCCGGCAGCTCACTGGAGGTGCCGGTACACCTTCGCAATGCACCGACCAAATTGATGAAGGAGCTGGGGTATGGCAGGGCATACCGTTATGCTCACGATGAGCCAGAGGCCTATGCCGCCGGTGAAAACTACTTCCCTGAAGAGATGACGCCACGCCGCTATTATCAGCCGGTGCCACGGGGCCTGGAGCTGAAAATCGCCGAGAAGCTGGCCCATCTCCGTGAGCTGGACAGGCAACACAAACGCAAGAACGAGGAATAAAGCCCCGAAGAGGGGAGGCGAGCGCGTTACCTCAGAACGGCATCGTCTGCTGTACCGCCAGTTGCAGTTCCTCTGCCTGACTCAGTTGCATCCGACTGCGATACTTCTCTACCACGCTATTGTCGTAGCGTTTCGCCTCCAGTAGGGCAAATAGGGCGTCCTCACGTCCGATCCGTTTGTAGTGTAGATAGGCCAGATAATACCCTTCGGCAATCTGATGCCGATCGTGTGGGGTGAGCCGGTCTGGCGGCCCCTGTAAACCCGGGATGGTGATCGTGCTGCCAACGAGTAGGTGATCGGGGTTGTCGATAAATGCGGTGTTAGCCTGATAGATATGCGGCCAGAGCAACGGATCCCGGTAATGATGTCTGGCCAGTCGCCACAGGCTTTCACCGTCGATAATTTCATGTGCCTGTTCGGTGAAGAAATAATCCGCTGCCCCTACATGCACTGGCGACCCAAATTCCGTTTCCGAGAGGCTCTCAGTGTGACTCTCTGGAGTCACAGCAGCCACCGCAGTCGCTTGATCTTTCGCAGCAACCATTAGGCTAGCGTGGTTCTGTTGACCCTGCGTATCGTCGCTGCCAGAAGCCGGGCGAACCACGGCAACGGATGTAGCAATGTCCGTCAACTGACTTTCAGTCGTTACGGGGGCAGCGGCGAGTGTCGTTGGGGGCGGGACGGTGTTTGCTGCCTCATGCGGACGGTCACTGGTTTCAGTGGATGATTCGTATAGCATCCCTGCTGAAATCAATGCTACAAGCACAAGCATTGCTGCACTGAGATAGTAGGAGCTATTCGAACGTGATGGTGCTTCCGTATGAGCGTCTACGGGAGGCTCTGAATCGTGAGGATTCACCATTGGCATCGGGATTTCAGGAAGTGACTCCCCCCGCAGTGGATGCTCATCGGGTTCGTGCGACCGTGATCCACTGCGCGCTTTTTCCTGCTCTTCCTGTTGGGAATCCTCGGTTTCTTTCCGGACTGCCAGCGAGTCTTCCGATTCTATCTCAAGCGGCACAGACTCGCTGGCAGCTTCCTGAGGTTCAGACTCCGGAGCCGGGATCGAGGCTGGGACCAGTTTGGCCGTGACTTCATGCGATGCAACCAATAGCGAAGGTGCGGTAGAAGCGGTGTTATCGCCTGCGGGATGACTGGTTGTACTCTTTTCCTGAATCTCAGGGGTTTTATCCTGAGGGCGGGGCGTGGCAGAAACTGTGTCGGGTTCAATCGGTTGTGGTGGCTGATGAACCGGCTGGATCAAATCGCGTAACGCCTTGCTGGGAGAAAATATCACCCGTTGCTGGGCCGGGATGGTGATCGTTTCTCCGGTTTGCGGGTTAATACCCTGGCGGGCAGCGACCGGCTTCAGGCGAAAGGTACCGAAGTTGCTCACTTTCACTACCCCGTCGCGTAGCAGGCCCTCGCGAATCACCACAAGGATCTCCTTTGCGGCCTGCTTGACCAGTGGCATGGGTAGCGCTTCGGTGCGAACCATGTCGTCGAGCAGGGCCTGACCGAAGATTTTACTCATCGGACACTCCTTTGCTGACCTCATCCCGGAGTTTTTTCGCCGCTTTGAAGGTGAGTTTCGAGTGAGCCGGGATGAGGCAAATCGACTGTTTAGCCGGAACATAGCCGCGCTTTTCGGCCACTTCCTTGATGCTGAAGGTGCCGAAATTTCGTAGTACGACACTATGCTTCTTGTCCAGGTGTCGCTTGATGCTGCAGACATAGGCGTCCAGAAGCATCCGCGCCTGTCGTTGGCTGACACCCAGTCGTTCGGCTAACGCCTTGGTTAGTTCAGCAGTTGTCATTGCGATTTTGTGCCGGATTTTCCATCTCTGGCACGTCCCTATTCGATAACAGATACTGTTTATACCAGAATTGCCGTGAAATTGCAGATGAACAGGATCACAACAATTGCACGGCAGAGGGCGACAAAGAGACGGTCAACTCAGGTAGAATACGCCGATGCATTTATCGTTGAAGCTACTGTGATGGTTCAAACCCTTGCCATTGCCGCCGGTGGTGCGCTGGGCGCGTTGCTGCGTTTCTGGGGTGCAAACTGGATCTATGGTTTGCTTGGGCGGGCTTTTCCCTATGGCACCCTGGCAGTCAATCTCCTTGGATCCCTGGCCATCGGTTTCTGCTACGTCTGGCTGGTCGAGCGCTCCACTCTGGGACCGGAGTGGCGTGCCCTGGTGATGGTGGGTTTTCTCGGTGCCTTTACCACCTTCTCTACCTTTTCCATGGAGACGATTAATCTGCTGGAGGGTGGGGAACTGGTCAAGGCAGTGGTGAATATGGTGTTGAGCGTAATCCTGTGTGTATTGGCCGCGTGGCTGGGAATGGCCGTCGGGAGGCAGTTATGAAGCAGATCGAGGTTACCGTGGTGCGCCTCTATCTGAATGAAGGAGAGACGCGGTTGGAGCAGTTGTTGAAGCGACTACACGATCAGGAAAAGGTCAAAGGGGTGAGTGTTTTCCGCGGTATCGCAGGTTTTGGCGATTCCGGTGAGATCCATACCAGCAAGTTTATTGATCTTGGCATGACTCTTCCCCTGGTGGTCGAGTTCTTTGACACTCCGGAGAAGGTCACTGTGATCCTGGAGCATATTGCGACAACGGTAAAGCCGGGCCACATGCTCAGTTGGTCGGCCTTCGTCAATGAACATGAATAAGTTTTCAAACAGGATTAAAAGGAAAAAAATACTATGTTAGACCCCCGTCTTTTTCGCAGCGATCTCGAAAACACCGCGGCCCGGCTGGCGCGCCGTGGTTTTCAGCTGGATGTCGAAGCGATTGAGCGACTGGAGAGTGAGCGCAAGGTGCTGCAGGTGCAAACCCAGGAACTGCAGAACGAGCGCAACCAGCGTTCTAAGGCGATTGGTCAGGCCAAGGCGAAAGGGGAGGATATCCAGCCCTTGCTCGATGCGGTGGCCGATCTCGGCGACAAGCTCAAGCAGGCCGAAGGACGACTAGCTGAACTGCAGGAGGAGCTGAACGGGATCCTGATGGGGGTACCGAATATTCCCGATGACAGTGTGCCGGACGGCAAGGACGAGGAGGATAACGTTGAGCAGCGTCGTTGGGGAACCCCCAGGGAATTTGACTTCGAACCCCAAGATCATGTGGATGTGGGGCAACGGCTCGGGGGGCTCGATTTCGATACCGCAGCCAAACTGACCGGATCGCGCTTTGCGGTAATGACCGGTCAGGTGGCACGCCTGCATCGTGCCCTGATCCAGTTCATGCTTGATCTACATACCACAGAGCACGGTTATCGCGAAACCTATGTCCCCTATCTGGTCAATGCCGACTCCCTGCGCGGCACCGGGCAGTTGCCGAAATTCGGTGAGGATCTGTTTGCCCTGTGTGGTGAACAGAACTATTTCCTGATCCCCACGGCCGAGGTGCCGGTCACGAACATGGTGCGGGACGACATCATCGACGCGGACCAGCTACCGCTGAAATTCGCTGCCCATACCCCTTGTTTTCGCAGCGAGGCGGGTTCTTACGGCAAGGACACCCGCGGCATGATCCGCCAGCACCAGTTCGAGAAGGTGGAACTGGTGCAGATCGTCCATCCCGACAAGTCATTTGAGGCTATGGAAGAGCTGACTTCCCATGCTGAAACAGTGCTGCAGCGTCTCGAATTGCCGTACCGCGTGATGAACCTGTGTGCCGGCGACATCGGTTTTTCCTCCTGCAAAACCTACGACCTAGAGGTATGGCTGCCGGGACAGGGAAAGTATCGGGAAATTTCTTCCTGCTCCAACTTCCGTGATTTTCAGGCGCGGCGTATGCAGGCCCGCTGGCGCAACCCGGAAACCCGCAAGCCGGAATTAGTGCATACCATTAACGGTTCCGGCCTTGCTGTCGGGCGCACCCTGGTGGCAATTCTCGAGAACTATCAGGAGGCTGATGGTTCTGTGACCGTTCCCCACGTTTTGCACCCTTACATGGCTGGGATCACCCGCCTGGAGCCAGGCCGCTAATAAGGCGTGGGGTGGTTAAATAGAGATGAAAAAGGCGGGTTGTCCCGCCTTTTTCGTTTGAGTTCAGTAGTTGAGGAAGGCTTTGGCACCGCCTTTCATAAAGAAGTAATTTTTTAGTCCCTCATCCTCCAGATAGTATTGCAGCCAGCGTACCTGCTTGCCCACCGCATCATAGATTAGGAGGGTCTTGTTCTCCCGCACGGCCTTATCCACATAGCTCTTAAGTTTAGCATTGTCGAGCGGAACCGAGTGTTGGCGCATGGGAAATAGGTTGATGGAGTTTTTCTGGATGGCATCACGGATGTCGAGGACGATGGTGTCTACTCCGATGCGTTCGCCAAAGGCCCCTGGTGTCAGCATGTGGGCTTCGAGAGTCTCCCCGCTGATTAGTCGTGACGGTTCCACCGGGCTTTTACCTAACAGTACCGCCTCATCCGGGTAGGCTTTTACCCAGGTGAAGATCCCCGCATCGTAGGCATATACCTTGTCGATTCCACTCTTCTGTGCTTTCTGCGCAGCCTGGTAAGACTTTTTGCAGGTATGACCGTTGCAATAGAATACGAGGGGACGGGCTTCGTTTTCGCGCAGCTGTTGCAAGGTGCTAACAAAGTCCGGGTCATCCAGGCCCAGATGGCGTGAATTCTTGATGTGCAGCGTGTTGTATTCATAGGTGCTGCGCACATCAAATATCATGACATCATTGCGTTTGCTATAGAGTTCCTCGAGCTCAATGGTTGGAACCTTGGGGAAAAGCTCTCTTGCGGGAAATGCCTCATTCGCCTGCAAAGACGGAACAAGGAGGAGGGGGGCAAGGAATACAAGGAACTTTCTTAGCTTCTTCATTCTTATCCTTATTAACGCTGAGGTAATTAAGGGACGGAAGTTTATCTCAGTGCACAACTTCAAAATTTGAAGCGGATCACATCTATTTTAAGTTGGGATTGACTACGTGAAGTGCCGTTGCAAGAGGTATTATCTTTTGAACACTTGCCAAATCAGTGTCTTACTCCCTGCAGCCGTTGTTTATCCCCTTATGGCTCCCCATATATAGCCAACAAATGAGCGAGGAAGGTCAGGGCCGGTACTGTGCCACTAGGTTGTCGGCCTTGAAACGGGTAAACTATGCGGCCTCTGCGCCTACGCGGGCAATTTTCAGTGAGTAGACGAGACTGATGGATTTTTTACCGATTTTTATGAATCTTCGCGGTCAGCCCTGCCTGGTCGTCGGTGGAGGTGAGGTGGCTGTTCGCAAGGCAGCGCTTCTGCAGGAGGCCGGTGCCAAGGTACGGGTCGTGAGCCCGGAGCTGAGTTCAGGTCTGCGTGAACAGGTCGACAAGGGTGCCGTTGAGCACCGTCAGGGCAATTTCGAGGAAGGCGACCTCGACGGGGTAGCGCTGGTCATTGCCGCTACCGACGATACAGCCGTCAACCGTCAAGTCTCCGAGCTGTGCATGGCCCGCCAGCTGCCGGTCAATGTGGTGGATAATCCTGACCTATGCAGCTTTATCGTGCCCTCCATTATCGATCGGTCACCAGTCCAGATCGCTGTCTCTACCGGTGGAACCTCCCCGGTACTTGCGCGTCTGTTGCGGACACGGCTCGAGGCCGCTATTCCCTCCGCCTATGGTCGCCTCGCCAGTATGGTCGAAAGCTTCCGCGACAAGGTCAAGGTGCGTTTTGCCAATGTAAACGCGCGCCGCATCTTCTGGGAAGATGTGCTGCAGGGCAAGATCGCCGAACTGGTTTTTGCCGGCAAGGATGAGGAGGCTCGGGACGCACTCGAGAAAGCCGTGAGTGAAGGTATCGAAAAGGATGTCGGTGAGGTGTATCTCATCGGCGGCGGTCCGGGTGACCCGGACCTGCTGACATTCCGTGCGCTGCGGCTGATGCAACAGGCGGATGTTATTGTCCATGATCGCCTGATCTCCAAAGAGGTGCTCGACCTGACCCGCCGCGATGCAGAGCGGATCTATGTCGGTAAGGAGCGTGATAATCACAGCGTTCCCCAGGATCAGATCAACCAACTGCTGGTGGATCTGGCCAAGCAGGGCAAGCGCGTCTGCCGCCTCAAGGGTGGCGATCCCTTTGTCTTCGGGCGTGGTGGCGAGGAGATCGAGACCTTGACGGCCAACGGCGTCAACTTCCAGGTGGTGCCCGGCATCACCGCTGCGCTCGGTACTTCTGCCTATGCCGGCATCCCATTGACCCATCGCGATTACTCACAGTCGGTGGTGTTCGTGACCGGCCATCTGAAGGATGGGTCGATGAACCTCAACTGGAAGGGGCTGGCGCAACCGAACCAGACGATTGTCTTCTATATGGGCCTGAAAGGACTGCCGGTGATTTGCGAGAAGTTGATGGAGCATGGCTTGCCGGCCGATCTGCCCATGGCCTTGGTGCAGCAGGCAACCACACCGAGGCAGAGGGTCTTTACCGGTACCCTTGGCAGCATGCCGGCACTGATCGCCAATGAGGAGATCAAGCCGCCGACGCTCATTATTGTTGGTAACGTGGTCAAATTGCACGACAAGCTGAGCTGGTTCCGCTCGGAGATGATGATCGAAAAAGGGGAGCACTGAGCTCCCCTTTTGTCAAAACCGTGAGAATCAGTTCTCGGTAGGACGTTGCTGGTCGGGCCGAACCTTGCTGGCAAGAATTTCGTCAGCATCGTCGATATCGACCTGCTCACCATCCTTGTTGTAGAGCGGCTGCTCGAAATCGTTCCAGCCACGGATGCCGGTCTTGAGGGAGACCGCGTGCTTGAAACCCATGCGCTGCATGGTCTGTGCCGCAAGCACACTGCGGTTGCCGGAGCGGCAGATGACGATGATCTCTTTGTCGCGACCACCAGCCAGTGCAGGTTCGGTTTCGTCATAGTCCCAGTCACAGGCGGATTCGAGAACGCCGCGGGGGACATTGAGCGAATTTTGAATATGCAGGGCATCGAATTCCGCGGGTTCGCGCACGTCTAACAGGACAAGTTGCGGATTCTCCTGGATTTTTTCCGCAAGATCCCAGGGGAAGATCTCCTCCACTTCCGGCAGGGCTTCGGCGATAAGGTCAGTAAAATGTTTCATGGATTGATAAACCTTCTTGTCGTGGGGTGATCGTGCTGTTTGCAGGAAACGGTGGATTTTACTTATTCAGGCGCCTGAGCTCAAAGTCTGAGTGCGCATGCTGATAAGATGTTGGTTCACTTTCTTTAGATTCAAAGTGGTACAGGTAATATGGAAACGTATATCCCGGTTGAAAAACTGAAGCAGGGCGCAGAAGAAGCACCCAGCAGTCCCGGCTGTGAGGAGAAAGAGCCTTACGTGCTGATGGTGTTGGGTGACAGCATGGAGCCAGAGTTCAAGGAAGGCGATGTCGTGGTCATTGAGCCTGGGGCTCACTACCGTGATGGTTCCTACGTGATAGCCTTCCATAACAATGAATACATCTTCCGTCAGCTGCGGGTGATCAAGGAGCGCATGTACCTGACACCGCTGAATCCACGCTACGTCAGCGAGCAGCTGGAGAGTCCCGAGGCAATCAAGGGCGTGATTACGCAGAAGAAAAGCCCGGGTGGACGACATAATCGCAAGAATTACGTTTAGTATATACGGCCTGCCGATGGACGGCGGCCGGGTACTGTTGTTTTGCCCATGGAAGCCAAAGCGGGAACCTACGCATTAGTGTTCCACTGTGATCATCCCGTCAGTGTCATGGCGGGGCGTCTGGGAGGCCTGCAGCTCCTCCCCGGGTATTATGTGTATGTCGGCAGTGCATTCGGCCCCGGTGGTGTAAAAGCACGGATCGAGCATCACCTGCGTATCAGCGAGCGTCCCCACTGGCATCTCGACTACTTACGCCCCCATCTGCAAGCCCAAGAGATCTGGTTTACCTACGATAAGTTGAGGCGTGAACACCAGTGGGCTGGTGAATTATCCAAGCGATATGGGGCACGAAGACCCTTTCCCGGTTTTGGCGCCAGTGACTGTCACTGCAGTACGCACCTCTTTGTATTTGGTTATAAACCATCCTTTGTTTCGTTTCGTCGGTTAATGCGTGACCGGGCCAAGGGCCATGAAAGGATCTATAAAGAGGCGCCTGGCGACAGTTGAACTGGTGGAGGAGGTGGAACAAGGAGGGGAGCCATCGGGCTCCCCACTTGTGCATTTGCTGCTGGTTATTCTTCGTCAGGGACGATTACGGTCAAGCCTAACAGCTCCCACATCTGCATCCCGCCACGATAATAGAAGATCTTCTCTGCCGGGAAACCCAGTTCCAACAGGCCGCGGATGGCATGGGGAGACTGGCCACACCAGGGGCCGTTACACCACAACAACAGGTCCGGGGACTCGCTATAGTCCCAGTACCCGGTGCGTTGGGTGTTCACACCAACGGTTTCCAGGGTCTTGTCCCAGGCATGGTCGACAAAGCCGACCTGGCCGCGTCGCTTGGCTCCAATGAGTTTCATGACCTTTGCTAGTTCGGGATCGGACGGTTTTCTCTCGAATTCGGTAAAGGGGATGTTGATGGAGCCGGGGATGGTCCCTTTTTTATGCCAGGAGGCTACTCGGGAGTCGATGAGGAGGCCGGTGCCCCTGCTGATCTTGTTTTCCATAAAGTCGAAAACTTCAACTTCACCGACGGTTGTGACGCCGGGGGCAACATGGATTGGCTGAGGACAGAAGGGAGGACACTTGCGGGAAGTTTTGGCCCATGCCTCGTCCAGTACATGGTTCTGGTCCTGGTTGCGTTCGACCTTTACAGACTTGCCTTGATGCTTAATCTCAAGAAAATCTTTTTCAGGGGTAATCTTGACCTCAATTGCCTGTGCCGGAGCCGTCAGGGCAAGGGCAGCACAGAACGCCATAGCTGGGAGTGAGACGGAGATTCTCATAGGATTTATTTCCTTCATTGTTTCTGGGCAATGTTTGAATTCGTTCAAAGTGCGTGCATGAACGGTCATTCAGGAAAGTACCATCCGGGTTATTTGCTCATCTGCTGTTTAATCGTTTCGCGTAGATGGTCGATATCGTTGTTGACCTGGTATTCTTCATAAACACGCTGTTGTTTTTTCTCCTCAAGAGCGGAATAGAAGACATAGCTGCCATAGAAACGGCTTTTGAGGGTTTCCTCGAACTGATCTTTGTTCAGTCCGGCATCGATTTTTTCGATCAGGCTGGTTTGCCTGGGTGTCCAGCCTGGTTTGTTTGCGTTGTCGCTGTGTTCGCCACCCGTGGCGGCAGCTTCATTCTCCAGTTCCTGGAGGTAACTCCTGGCCATGGATGGCTCACCGAGTGAGAACAGCGAGAGTAGTAACGCTGTTGTGATCCATGCCCCATATCTTGGAAGTCCATCTTTGCGCATCTATCCCTCCCTATATGTAACAGTTGATGTCATGAAGTCATGACAATGTCTGTCATTCTGGTATTGGTGACTTGCCTTATGACACTATATTTATTATGTCAAGGACAATCATCCATCATCCGTGACCAGACGGCAATTAATATGCCATGGTTCACAAAATAAGGGAAACTAACTCTCGTAGCCGCCTAACATTGTACGCATTTAGCTGGCGAAGCGTTTAAGAAGATCCTCGAGCAGCTGGTGGCGGGAGTCGAGCTCGGGGAGCGGTTTGATGATCTTCAGTCGCTCCTGTCCGTCCAGCCGGTACTCCTGTGGGCGGTTCTGGATAAGTTCAATCAGTTTCATCGGATCGATGTTCGGTTCCTGGGTAAAACTCAGTCGTCCGCCCTCGGTACCAAGTTCGATCTTGCTAATACCGAGCGGGGTTGCCTGGAGTTTCAAAGTGGTAACCAGAAACAGGTTTTTCGCGGCTGGTGGTAACAGTCCAAAGCGGTCAATCATTTCGACTTGCAGTTCATCGAGCTCGTCAACCGTGGCCGCATTGGCGATACGTTTGTAGAGTTGCAGGCGGCTGTGCACATCCGGCAGGTAGTCATCGGGGATCAGGGCAGGGACACCAAGATCCACTTCGGTACCGTGGATCAGCGGCTTGTCCAGCTCGGGTTCTCGCCCTTCTCGCAGGGCGGCGACTGCCCTATCCAGCAGTTCCGTGTAGAGCGTAAAGCCGATCTCGTGCATCTGACCGCTCTGTTCCTCACCTAGCAACTCGCCGGCACCGCGGATCTCCAAATCGTGAGTGGCCAGGGTAAAGCCGGTACCGAGTTCTTCAATGGCTTCGATGGCCTCCAACCGCTTGACCGCATCTTTGGTCATGTTGCGGCGGGAAGGCACTAGCAGGTAGGCATAGGCGCGGTGATGGGAGCGCCCGACACGTCCGCGCAGCTGATAAAGCTGGGCGAGGCCGAGGCGATCGGCACGGTTCATAAGAATGGTGTTGGCGCTGGGAACATCGATACCGGTTTCGATGATGGTGGTGCAGACCAGCAGGTTGAAGCGCTGATGGTAGAAGTCGGACATGACCCGTTCGAGTTCGCGCTCGCGCATCTGTCCGTGGGCAATGCGAATACTGGCCTCAGGCAAGAGTTCTTCCAGTTCACTTGCCATTTTCTCGATACTTTCCACCTCGTTGTGCAGGAAGTAGACTTGGCCGCCGCGCTTTATCTCACGTTGGCAGGCTTCACGGATGAGTTCCGGGTTCCATTCATGGACAAAGGTTTTGATGGCCAGGCGACGCGCCGGTGGAGAGGCGATAATGGAAAGATCACGAATCCCCCCCATCGCCATATTGAGGGTACGTGGGATGGGGGTGGCTGTGAGGGTCAGCACATCGACTTCGGCACGCAGCGCCTTGAAACGATCCTTCTGTTTGACACCGAAGCGGTGTTCCTCGTCGATAATGACCAGTCCGAGCTGTTTGTAGTGTATTCCTTCCTGTAACAATTTGTGGGTGCCGATGACGATATCGACGGCACCTTCCTCTAGCGCGTGAATGACCTGTTCCTGCTCCTTGGGTGAACGAAAGCGTGAAAGGGACTCAATGCGCACGGGCCAGTCGGCGAAGCGATCGCGGAAATTTTCCGCATGCTGTTCGGCCAGCAGGGTGGTCGGCACGAGCACCGTGACCTGGCGTCCACCCATGACCGCCATAAAGGCGGCGCGCATGGCCACCTCGGTCTTGCCGAAGCCCACATCGCCACAAATCAGGCGATCCATCGGTTGTGGTGAGCGCATATCGGCAAGCACCGCATCGATGGCATCCTGCTGATCCGGGGTTTCCTCGAAAGGGAAGGAGGCGGCGAAGGCGGCGTATTGGGCCTCGTCGACAGGGTAACTGTATCCTTGCCGTGCTGCTCGTTTGGCATAAATCTCCAGCAGTTCGGCTGCCACATCGCGGATCTTTTCGTTGGCACGACGTTTGGCCTTTTCCCACTGACCACTGCCGAGCTTGTGTAACGGCACCTGTTCGGAGCCCGCCCCGGTATAACGGCTGATCAGGTGCAGCGAGGCGACCGGTACATAGAGCTTGTCCCCCCCGGCATATTCCAGGGTGAGAAACTCCGCCTCGCCGTCGCCCACTGTGAGTTTCTGTAGGCCGAGGTAGCGGCCGACGCCGTGGTCTTCGTGGACCACGGCCGCCCCGATCTCCAGTTCTGCCAGGTTTCGGACCACCGCTTCGGGATCAACCTGGCGTCCTTTGCGTCGTCGCCGACGCTGCATCACCTGCTCGCCATACAGCTGGGTTTCGGCGATGACGGCGACTTCCGGCTCACTAAGAAGCAGACCTTGCTCCAGCGGCGCGACAGTGATCGTTACCCTGGCATCACTGCGCAGGAATGCCTGCCAGTGATCAACAGCCGTGGGATGGATGTCAATGCCGCGCAGGGTTTGCAGCAGGCTTTCGCGTCGCCCTGCAGATTCGGCCGCAAACAGCAGTCGTCCGCGGAAGTTTTCAGTGAACTGCCGCAAGGCCGCAGAGGGTTGAGCGGCGCGGGGGTCGAGGGTAAGGGAGGGGGGCTTGTCGGTCGCAAAATTAACGCCATCGCGGGTGTCGTGCAGCTCGAAGTGCTGCAGCGTGTGGCGAGGATAGGCCTTGAAGTGAGCGAACAACTCCGGGACATCAAGAAACACCCGTTTGGGCGGCAGTGGGGGATGTTCGGTGTGGTATTGTGCGAGCTGGTAGCGCTCCTGACACTCTTTGTAGAAAGCCTCGGCGGCTTCCTCTACACCCTCGAGCGTAAACAGCAAGGTGTGCTGCGGCAGATAGTCGAAAAGGGTGGCGCTCTGGGTAAAAAACAGGGTCAGATAATACTCGATCCCTGCCGGAGCCAGGGCATTACTGACATCCCTGTAGATCACGCTTTTTTGCGGATCGCCTTCGAACTGTGCCCGATAGGCCTCACGAAAGTGTTTGATTGCCTCCTCATGTAACGGGAACTCGCGCGCCGGCAGTAGTCGGATCTGGTCAACCTTATCCTCTGAGCGCTGGGTTTCGGGATCAAAGGTGCGGATGCTCTCCACCTCGTCATCGAACAGCTCGATGCGAAAGGGGTGGTGGCTGCCCATGGGAAAGAGGTCGAGCAGGCTGCCACGCACTGCAAACTCACCATGTTCGATGACCTGTGAGACACAGCGGTAGCCACTGTTTTCCAGCCGGCGGCGCATGGTTTCCAGCTGAAATTTGTCCCCGAGGTCCAGCATCAGGCTGTTGCGCTCGATGTACTCGAGCGGCGAGATGCGGTGCATCAGGGTAGATACCGGCAGCACGAGAATGCCGTGAGTCAGTTGCGGCAGTCGGTTGAGGGTGGAGAGGCGCTCCGAGATGATGTCCTGATGCGGTGAGAACGTATCATAAGGCAGGGTTTCCCAATCAGGAAAGCCGAGGACCGGGATCCCCTCATCTCCCTGGTTGTAAAAGCGTAACTCATCTTCCAGACGACTCGCCGAGGGGGTGTCCGGGGTCACTACCAAGAGGATCCCGGTATAGCGTCGTGCCGCCTGACTGATGGCCAGACCGAAGCTGCTGCCATAGAGACGGCCCCAGCGTTTCCGCTCGCCAGGTGAGGTGTGCAGAAGGGGCTGGAGTGGGGAGAGGTACTCACTTGTCATGGATTGGTCCGGGAATTACGATTCGATTTTCAGCAGGGTCGCCTATTGTAGGCGGCTGACTATGCTGAATAAAGCACCATCAGCTGCCCCCTGCCGCAGGCTACCTGAGCTGAAATTGCAACATGCGTTGCATGGGTATTCCTCGGTGGTGATTGCCAGCCCCCTGACACACTGGCTAGTGCTATTCTCAATTGGCAGTAACCTTTTGCTTTCAACAACTGCTATTGTTGAAATTGGTGCAATAGCAGATGCATTGCCACGAGAATCAAGAACAACCTGAAAAGTGGCAAGGTAATTGCTAACGTTGACCGTTACAGCCTTGGGCTGAAAAACGATAACTGAAGAGTGAGGAGTCATTGTTATGGCACATGTCGTTATTATCGGCGCCAGTACCGGAGGATTGCCGGCTGCATATGACACCCGGGAAGTTCTGGGTCGACAGCATGAGATTACCGTGATCTCCGATAAAGAGGATTTCACCTTTGTTCCATCCAACCCATGGGTCGCTGTGGGTTGGCGCAAACGACAGGACATCTCCTTTCCGCTGGAGCCGTACTTGAAGCGTAAGGGAATCAACTTTATTCCAAAGGCTGCGACTGAAATCAAACCGGACGAGAATACGGTGGTGCTTGCCGATGGCAGTACCGTTCAGTATGACTACCTGATCCTTGCGACCGGACCGAAGCTGGCCTTCGACGAGGTCGAGGGCATGGGCCCGGCTACTGGCAACACCGTGTCGATCTGTACCACCGACCATGCCGAAGAGGCCTATGACAAGTGGCAGAAATTCGTCGATGAGCCAGGCCATATCGTTGTCGGCGCTGCCCAGATGGCTTCCTGTTTCGGTCCAGCCTACGAGTTTGCCTTCATCATGGATACCGACCTGCGCAAGCGCAAAATCCGTGACAAGGTGCCTATGACCTTCGTGACCTCCGAGCCCTACATCGGCCACCTTGGCTTGGGTGGGGTAGGTGATTCCAAGGGCATGCTCGAATCTGAACTGCGCGACCGTCACATCAAGTGGATCTGCAATGCCCGCATCGTTAAGGTCGAACCTGGCAAGATGACGGTCGAGGAGCTGAACGACAAGGGTGAGGTTCACAAGACCCATGAGCTTGAGTTCAAGTACTCTATGATGCTGCCCGCCTTTAAGGGGGTTGATGCGGTCAATGCCGTCGGTGATGACCTGGTCAACCCGCGCGGCTTCGTTAAGGTTAACGAGTTCCAGCAGAATCCGAAGTGGAAGAATATCTATGGTATCGGTGTCGGGATTGCCATTCCGCCGGTAGAGGCTACCCCGGTACCCACCGGTACGCCGAAAACCGGTTACATGATCGAGTCCATGGTGCTCGCTACCGCTCACAACATTGCCAACGATATTGCTGGCAAGGCGGCAGACCAGAAAGCCACTTGGAACGCCATCTGTCTGGCCGACATGGGTGATACCGGTGCTGCCTTCGTGGCTATGCCGCAGATCCCGCCGCGCAACGTTTCCTGGATGAAGAAAGGAAAATGGGTACACATGGCTAAGGTCGCCTTTGAGAAGTACTTCATCAGCAAGATGAAGAAGGGCTCAAACGAGCCTGTCTTCGAGAAGTACATCCTCAAGGCACTGGGTATTGTGAAACTTAAGTAACCCCGTGGGTGCGACAAAACCGGTGAGCGCAACGCCCACCGGTTTTTTTATGCCTAATAAATAAGAAAAGAATTTTGACGGAACCTGACACTTTTGTCATGATGGCAGTTAGTGTCAGAGCAATAATAACAATATTAATTAGTATCTAGTCAGCGCAGTTGGGGGGAAAATTGAAATGACGAATGGCAAATCGAAGCCATCCTGTGAACAGATTATTGACATTCTGCCTGATCCCTTCGTGGTCATTGATCGTGATTTTCGGATCATCGCCGCTAACCGTAACTACCTGAAGCATTATGGCTACAGTCGTCCTGAAGAGGTCGTCGGCCGATTTTGCTACGAGGTGTCTCATCATGTCGATACGCCGTGTAGTCAGCACGGCGAACATTGTCCTCTGGAAACGGTTTTCGAAACGGGTCAGGCCAGCCAGGTGATGCACATCCATTATGATCGTAACGGCGGAGAGGAGCATGTGCAGTTGCACTCCAATCCACTATTCGATGATGAAGGGCGAGTGCTTTATGTAGGCGAATATATCTATCCGGTGAGTAAACCCGGTAACGAATCGATGCTCATCGGTCGTTCTCGTCCCATGTTACGCCTTGCCAGCCTGTTGCAGCGCGTGGCGCCCACTCAGACCAGTGTGTTGTTGCTGGGCGAGAGTGGTGTTGGCAAGGAACTTGTTGCACAGTATCTGCACCACTACTCAACCCGTGTCGGTATGCCTTTTGTTATCGTTGACTGCGGTACGCTGGGGGAGAACCTGATCGAGAGTGAGCTTTTCGGTCACGAAAAAGGGGCCTTTACCGGTGCGAATAATCGCAAGAAAGGCCTGTTTGAGGTAGCAGACGGTGGTACCCTCTTTATCGATGAGATTGGTGAGCTTCCTTTAGCACTGCAAACCAAATTGCTGCGAGTGCTTGAAACCGGTACCTTCCGCCGCCTTGGTGGAACCGACTACATTCGGGTGAATGTTCGGGTAGTGGCGGCAACAAACAAAAATCTCAAGCAAATGGCCGAGCAGGGTAACTTTCGACAGGATCTATATTATCGCCTATCCGCTTTCCCGGTTCATATTCCCCCCTTGCGTGAGCGCTCCGATGATATCCCGGCATTGGCAGAGCATTTTCTTGCCAATATTGAGGAAGGGGATAGATTGGTACCGATTCCTCCAGACGTGATCGAAACGTTACTCGGTTATGATTATCCTGGTAACGTGCGTGAGCTGCGAAACATCATTGAGCGTGCAGCGATTCTTGCCTTCGGCGAAGAGATCCTGCGTTCGGAACATGTCGTTTTCGAGGATGATGGACTGGTTGATAACAAACCCCAACACTCATCCGAAGCGTTTTTCCTCAACAACAACAATTTGCTGCAGCGCCGAAACGGGCGCTTGAATGAGGAGGCGGTGATGCGGGCGTTGGTGCAGAGCAATGGGCACAGGGCGCATGCGGCTCAATTGCTTGGTGTCAGTGAGCGGACATTGTATCGCTACGTGCAGCGTCTACGCGACGATAGCTGATGAGATACATACATTGAGATAGATGATGGATCTTAAACAAAAAAGGCGGCCTTAGGCCGCCTTTTTTGTGAGATGAACCCAATTAGGGTTTGACGGTGCTCAGACCCAGGATTTCCCAATCCTGCATACCGCCACGGTACCACTTGATTTTTTCAGCAGGGTAACCTTCGGCGAGCAGGCCAGCTATACCCAGCGGAGACTGACCGCACCACATGCCGTTACAGAACAACACCAGAGTTTTAGCTTTGCTGAAATCCCAGCCTTTCGCAGTCTCTTTGGCGCCGAATTTTTCCAGTGATTCGGCGATGGTGAGATCATCGGCACCCTTGGCGCGGCTAATTTTAGTGAAGGGGACGTTCACAGCGCCGGGGATAGTGCCGCGGGCAACCCAGTCAGGGGTGCGGTTGTCGACCAGCATGATGGTGCTATCACCATTGCTCATCTTGACGGCGTAGTCGATCACTTCAAGCTCACCAATGGTTTCTACACCCTTGCCAAGACTGATCGGCTTAATGCAGAAGGGAGGGCACTTGCGGGAAGTTTTGGCAAAGGCAGGATTAACCGTGTTGTTCTCATCCTGATTGCGCATGATGGACACTTTCTTGCCATTATGCATGACTTCGGCAGAAGCCATATCCGGCGTGATTTTGACCTTTACATCTTCAGCGTTCGCAGCTGAGCCGATTGTAAAGGACAGGCAGGCGATAAGGGCGCTGGATGTAATGATACTTTTGATCTTCATTACGTGTATCTCCTTTGGGTTAGGTGGTGCTTGTTTTTTGTCGGGCGAATAAGCACTGTGAGTTATTGCTTTGATAACCGATTATTAATCACACTCAGGCTCACTACCACCACTTTTGGTGCCACTACTCTTGGCCGGAGCTTTTGTTTCTGATGCGGGGGCCTTGGTAGTGGCAGTGGCGTCTGCTGCGCTGTTAGCCGGTGTGGTACCGGTTGTGGCGCAGCCTGCAAGCAGGCTGAGGCTGACAAGTATGGCGAACACCGAGCCACTGCTGTATTTCATTCACGTCCTCCATCAGTCCGGCTGAGCCGGAAGTTATTGTCTGGTGTACTGATAAATTACGATTAATTCCCTTACAGATAATGCCATAGTTGGCGTGCATTACAAGCTTCAATCTGGCAAACATCCACACGGTTACGATGCAATACCTCATATCGGTATTGCTGGCTTTTCAATAAAAAGATCGTGCCCGAGGAGGGCACGACAAATACCACAGTGTGGAGGGATAAGAGTGAAAGTAATTCCGGCTTTCACATCCTCATAAATATGAGAATCAATTATCGTGCCAGGTTATGGACGAACGCTGTCGATGCTATCGGGTAGGTTACAGGCGAGTGCGAACAACCACACATGACGAATGACGGATCGTGTCATGAAGATGTCATGACATTGTCATGAAATAGCGTGGATTAAATCGGGATCTTCACGCCGACACTAGGGGGCAAGCTTCATCAATGCTGACGATTGTGCTGTGCCTGTTGTATATGCTTTTCATAGGCAGTGGGGGGATACATACACCCTCTATAGAGAAGGGCCGTTCCTGCAACTGCAGTGGGTGTGGACCATCGATCAGTGCGTGGGGTGGTGCTAGCAACAAGATAAAGTTCGCTGAGGCTTTTCTGTGCGCCCTGTTTCTTGTGAACACGCACGGTAATGCCGGGCGGAGAGGTAGTCCTTTCGCTGGGCATCTGCTTCGCGGACGTGATTGATGTGTCAACGCAGGGTGATAATCATTTCTGTTCCCTCTCGGGAGAGAAAGGATTAGTCGATAAATCGCCGCGTCAGGTCCTGGTAGGCATCAATACGGCGGTCACGCAGGAAAGGCCAAATGCGCCGCACATCCTCGCTGCGGCTCATATTGATGTCGCACAGCAGAACGGTTTCCTTGTCGATGGGGGCCTCCGACAGGAATTCTCCCTGGGGGCCGGCAACGAAGCTGCTTCCCCAGAACTGGGCTCCCTGGCTTTGTCCACTCGGGTCGGTTTCATGCCCGGTTCGGTTACAGGCGAGCAAAGGCAGGCCATTGGCCACCGCATGTCCGCGCTGCACGGTGACCCACGCCTCACGCTGACGGCTTTGCTCAGCTGCATCATCCCCTGGATTCCAGCCGATAGCAGTGGGGTAGAGTAGGAGTTCGGCACCTGCCAGTGCCATCAGGCGTGCCGCCTCGGGATACCATTGGTCCCAGCACACCAGTACACCGAGGCGGCCGACAGAAGTATTGATGGGCTTGAAGCCCAGATCTCCTGGGGTGAAATAGAATTTCTCGTAGTAACCCGGATCGTCAGGGATATGCATCTTGCGGTACTTGCCGGCAATGCTGCCGTCATTTTCGAAAACCACCGCGGTATTGTGATAGAGACCTGCCGCACGGCGTTCGAACAGGGAGGCAACAATCACCACTTTAAGTTCTGCAGCCAGTTGGCCCAGGGTCTCACTGGTAGGGCCGGGGATCGGTTCGGCCAGGTCGAACTCGGCCGTATCCTCGACCTGACAGAAATAGAGCGAAGTATGCAGTTCCTGGAGCAGTATGAGGCGGGCGCCTTTGGCCGCTGCCTCGCGAATACCGGCAATAGTCTTTTCCAGGTTAGCCTGGCGGTCAGCGCTACAGGCGTGCTGCACAAGGGCCACGGGGAGTATACGTTCGCTCATAGGTCGGTTTCCGGTCGTCTTTAAACTAATACTAAGCCAATGCCGCAGGAAGTTGCATGGTGACGCAGTGGATGCTGCCAAACTGGTGGATCAGCGGTCGTGCATCGATGGCGATGATCTCGCGCCCCGGAAAACACTCAGCAAGGCGGTCAATGGCGACAGCATCCAGGGGATCGGCATAGGTGGGCAGCAGTACCGCCCCGTTGATGATGAGAAAGTTCGCGTAGGTCGCCGGCAGTCGCTGACCCTCTTCATCATATTGAGCAGCGGGAAGGGGCAGGGGAACGAGGCGATAGGGTTTGCCTTCAGCATCGGTAAACTGTTGCAATTCCTGCTCCATTGCCTTGAGGGAGGCGAAGTGGGGGTCCTGCTCATCGTCGCTGCTGACGTAGGCAATGGTGTGGTCATCGCAGAAACGGGCTAGGGTGTCCACATGCCCATCGGTGTCATCGCCCATCAACTGACCGTGTTCCAGCCACAAAATGCGCTCCAGTCCGAGCTGCTCCTTGAGCAGGGACTCAAGTTCTTCCCGGCTGTACTGGGGATTGCGCTCGGGGGAAAGCAGGCACTCAGCGGTAGTCAGCAGGGTCCCACGATTGTCCACCTCAATGCTACCGCCCTCCAGGATCAGCGTCTGGGTATCCATCGCCAGCCCATCGAACGCGCCCATCTCATGCAGCCGGATGCTGAGCCGATTATCGAGGCCTGCCTCGTATTTATTGCCCCAGCCATTGAACTGGTAATCCAGCAGGATGCGCTGGCCATCCCGCAAAACGGTAATTGGCCCGTGGTCACGCACCCAGCTGTCGTTGGAGGGAACCGGATAGAGACGGACCCGGCCCATATCAGCCCCGCCCTGTTTCAGGAGGCTTTCCACATGTTCCATGTGCGCGTCATTGAGGCAGCTGACGATAAGCTCCTCATGTTGGGTGACCGCTCGACCGATAGCGACAAACACCGGTTCGACCTGCTCGAGAATGGGCAGCCAGTCGCTTTCGGTATGGGGCCAGGTCAACAGGACAGCCTGTTGTGGTGCCCACTCGGGAGGTAGGAATTGGCGATTTCTGACCATGACTTCAGGCCCCTGTCGTGATATCAGGATAAATAAAGGGAATTAGCGGTTTGCGACGCTTTGGATAACGTAGGAGTACTCGAAGTAGACGGTATACCCGTCATAAACCCAACGGGTGATTGGGGGATCGCCGACCGGCGGCAGGATCTCCTTGGGTTGCCCGAACTTTGCCCGAACCTGATCCTTGTGCATGCCCCTCACAGGCATCTCCATTTCCTGCGACTGGCCCATTTGCGGGGACTCGCCCGGCATTTGCAGCGTATCAGCCGTGGCGTTGATGCTGATGCCCACACTCAGCAGCGCCAGGGCGGTGACATAAAAAAGTCGCATTGATCCGGCTCCTCGGTTCTTCTTCAAGTATAATAGGGGCCATCTCAAAATTAGGGTTCGTGCGGTGAGACCAGGCTTTGTAACACCGTATCAGCGTGCGAGAACAATTTTGAGCTGGCCTCTGCCAACCGATTGAAATATACGCCATATAGCCCCAGTGAGTAAAACACTCTCACTGAACCTTTTTCCGTCGCCGAACTCTTATCGCCATGCACAAGGCCCCCGACATTTTTTCCTACCGCCAGTACTGGGCCAAGCGCTTTCTGCCCAGCCCTGTGATGCCCATGTCCCGCGAGGAGATGGATACTCTCGGTTGGGATAGTTGCGACATTATCCTGGTCACTGGCGATGCCTACGTAGACCATCCCAGTTTCGGCATGGCGGTGATCGGCCGGCTGCTGGAGGCGCAGGGCTTTCGAGTCGGCATTATCTCCCAGCCCGACTGGACCTCGGCCGAGGATTTTCGCCGTTTGGGCCGACCCAACCTCTTCTTTGGTGTGACCGCGGGCAATATGGACTCGATGGTCAACCGCTATACCGCCGATCGCAAGCTGCGCTCCGATGATGCCTACTCACCGAATGGCGAAGGGGGGCGGCGGCCTGACCGTTCGGTGGTGGTCTACTCCCAGCGCTGCCGCGAGGCGTTCAAGGAGGTGCCGATCATCATCGGCGGTATTGAGGCAAGCCTGCGCCGTATTGCCCATTACGATTACTGGTCGGACAAGATACGCCGCTCTACCCTGGTCGATTCCAAGGCCGACATGTTGTTCTTCGGCAATGCCGAGCGTGCCATCGTCGAGCTGGCCCATGGGCTGGCGGCGGGAAAGACGCTGCAGGAGATGCGAGAGATCCGTGGCACCGCCTTCGTCCTCAAGCAGACCCCTGCCGACTGGGTCGAGCTCGATTCCAGCGAACTGGACGAACCAGGTGAGGTGGCAAGCCATCCCAATCCCTATGCCATGGAGCCGGGCTGCGCCCAGAGCGAGTCGGGGCGCCAGGTGGTACACAATATTCGCGAAGTCCCGCGAGAATTGCGCGACAAGGTCGTGGTGCGCCTGCCGTCTTATGAGCAGGTGAAGGACGACCCGGTGATGTACGCCCACGCCTCCCGTGTTTTCCACATGGAGACCAATCCGGGTAACGCCCGGCCACTGGTGCAGGCTCATGGCAACCGTGAGGTGTGGCTCAACCCACCGCCGATTCCCCTCACCACCAAAGAGCTGGATCGGGTGTTCGAGCAGCCTTATACCCGTAAGCCACACCCGGCCTATGGCGATGCGCGCATCCCGGCCTATGAGATGATCCGTTTTTCGGTCAATATCATGCGCGGCTGCTTTGGTGGCTGTACCTTCTGCTCGATCACCGAGCATGAAGGGCGCATCATTCAGGACCGTTCCGAGGATTCGATCATTCGCGAAATCGAAGCAATACGCGATCTGACCCCCGGTTTCAGCGGCAACATCTCGGACCTCGGCGGTCCCACCGCCAATATGTGGCGCCTGCATTGCAAGGACGAGAAGATTGAAGCGGCCTGCCGCCGGCTTTCCTGCGTCTTCCCCGACATCTGCAAGAACATGAATACCGACCAGAGCCCGCTGATCCACCTTTATCGCCGGGCCAGAAACCTCCAGGGGGTCAAGCGGGTCTTCATCGCCTCTGGGCTGCGCTATGACCTGGCGGTACGTACCCCGGAATATGTGCGCGAACTGGTGACCCATCATGTGGGCGGCTATCTCAAGATCGCCCCGGAGCACACCGAATCCGGTCCGCTAAATCACATGATGAAGCCGGGAATCGGCACCTATGACCGCTTCAAGCAGATGTTTGAGAAATACTCGAAAGAGGCGGGCAAGGAGCAATACCTCATTCCCTATTTTATTGCCGCGCATCCGGGCACCTCGGATGAGGACATGCTCAATCTCGCCCTGTGGCTCAAGCAGAACAACTTCCGCCCCGATCAGGTGCAGACCTTCCTTCCTTCTCCGATGGCCATTGCCTCGGCGATGTACCACAGCGGGAAGAATCCGTTGCGACGGGTCCACCGCCAGGGCGGGGAGGTGGATAGCCCCAAGGGAGAGCGGCGCCGTCGCCTGCACAAGGCCTTTCTGCGCTATCACGATCCGAATAACTGGCCGTTGCTACGCGAGGCGCTCAAGCGCATGGGGCGCGAGGACCTGATCGGGAACGGCAAGCGTCATTTGGTGCCAAGCTGGCAACCCAAGGAGTCTGCTGTGACCAAGGCAGGCCGACCCGTGCAGCGCAAGGGGCAACAACCAAAGGCCCCTGGTAAGCGTCCTTCAGGGAAACGAGCAACGAACAAACTGGGTACACGCCGGGGTCGTTAATCTTCTCACACGGGATTAGAATTAGTCTGATACCCATCCCGGATGAATCTGCGTTCCTATGGTCTACGTCGAAAGCCAACTGCCGTCCTCCTCCCATGACCGGGAAGATGCCAAATCTATCTGGCTCGCCTCCATCGCCGAGGGGCGAAAGCCGGAGGAGTTGGCGCTCATCCGTACCGCGCTGGACATCGCCGACCAGGCCCATGTGGAGCAGACACGTGCCTCTGGCGAACCCTATCTCACCCATGCCATGGCGGTGGCGGATATCGTCTCTGGCATGCGGCTGGACCATGAGGGTATTGCAGCGGCGATCCTGCATGATGTGGTCGAGGATACCGACGTCACCCTGGAGCAGATCACCGAGCGTTGCGGCCCCTCGGTCGCGCATTTGGTCGATGGCGTGACCAAGATGAGCTCTATCGGTGATTACAGTTTCACCGGTGAAGGCGGCAAGGAGCAGATCAAGGCCGAAAGCCTGCGCAAGTTACTGCTGGCGATGGCTGAGGATGTGCGGGTGGTGCTGATCAAGCTGGCCGACCGTCTGCACAACATGCGTACCCTCAAATTCCTGTCAGAAGACAAACAGCGGCGCATTGCCCGCGAAACCATGGATATCTATGCCCCCTTGGCCAACCGCCTGGGCATTTGGCAGATCAAGTGGGAACTGGAGGATCTCTCATTCCGCTATCTCGATCCGGCCACTTACAAGCAGGTCGCCAAGTTTCTCGATGAGCGTCGAGTCGACCGCCAGGAATATATCAACCGGGTCATCGCCATCCTTGAGAAAGAGCTGCAGAAGGCGGGCGTCAAGGCGGATATCAAAGGGCGCCCCAAGCACATCTACAGTATCTGGAAAAAGATGAAGAACAAGGGACTGAGCTTCCACGATCTGTATGACGTGCGGGCGGTGCGGGTGCTGGTCGAATCCGTGGCGGACTGCTATCACGTGCTCGGTACGGTACACAGCCTGTGGCCACATATCCCCAAGGAGTTTGACGACTATATCGCCACGCCCAAGGAGAATAACTATCAGTCGATCCACACGGCGGTGATCGGTCCCCGCGGCAAGACCCTGGAGGTGCAGATCCGTACCTATGATATGGACCGGCATGCCGAACTCGGTGTGGCGGCTCACTGGCGCTACAAGGAGGGTGGCAAGCAGAGCAAGGGGTTCGAGCAAAAAATCGCCTGGTTGCGCCAGCTCCTTGACTGGAAGGAGGAGGAGGCCAATGCCGGTGATTTCATCGACCGATTCAAGTCTGAGGTCTTTCAGGATCGGGTCTATGTGCTGACCCCCAGCGGCGAGGTGTTCGACCTGCCTCAAGGTGCCACACCTCTCGACTTCGCCTATTACGTGCACACCGAGGTGGGCAACCGTTGTCGCGGCGCCAAGGTGAACGGCCGCATTGTGCAACTGACCTATGAACTGAAGTCCGGTGAGCAGGTGGAGGTGCTGACTACCAAGCAGGGTGGTCCCAGTCGTGACTGGCTCAATCCTCACCTCGGCTACCTCAAGACCTCCCGGGCCCGTTCCAAGGCCCGTGCCTGGTTCAAGCAGCAGGACCAACAGCAGAACCTGGCTGATGGCAAGCACCTTCTTGAGCGTGAACTACATCGGCTTGGCGTTCCCAAGCTGGGCTATGAGAAGCTGGCTGAGCATTTCCATTTCCAGAGTGTCGATGAAATGCTTACCGCGATTGGCCGGGGCGATATCAATACCTCACAGATTGCCGGTGCGGTGCACAAGCTGACGGCACCGGAGGTGAAACCCGAGCCGGAGATCAGGCCGGTTCGAAAGCGCAAGGGGCGTGCCACTGAGGGAGCGATCCAGATCCGTGGTGTCGGCAACCTGCTGACCAACATGGCACGCTGCTGCAAACCGGCACCCGGCGATCCCATCATTGGTTTTATCACTCAGGGACGAGGTGTGACCATACATCGGCGTGATTGCAAAAATGTGCTCAACCTCCCTGATGCCAAGCGGCCCCGCCTTATCGAAGTGGAATGGGGCGGCAGAGAAGAGGCGAGTACCTATCCGGTGGATGTGGAGATCGAGGCGATCGATCGCCAGGGACTGCTGATTGATATCTACTCGATCCTGGCCAATGAGAAGATCAATATTCTGGCAACCAACACCTTGTCAGACAAATCCAACCACAGCGCCCGAATCTATCTGACGCTGGAAATAGCCGACACCGATCAACTGAGCCGCGTGCTCAGTCGAATCAACCAGCTGCCCAACATCGTCGAGGTGCGGCGCAAGCTTTAGTGCATTAGCGAACCAGGGCGGATAGCCACTCCTGGTGTCCTTCTATGGCCGCGGTGTAACAGCTAGAAAGGTTACTGGCGACAACTTCCACCAGTCCGGCATCCAGCTTCCCTGTGTCTGCCATTTCTTCAAGGATGGAGAGGATTTCTGTTGCAGGGAGCGCCTCACGGTAGGGACGCTTCTGGGCCAGTGCCTGGAAAATATCCGCGACCATGATGATACGTGCCTCGATGGTCAGCTCGGTGTGGTCGTGCTGGAATGGATAGCCATCACCGACTAACGTCTCGTGGTGGTTACCGGCCCATTCGGCTATTTGCTCAAAGCCATCGATACGGCGCAGAATGCGATAGGTATCGTAGCTGTGGCGGTGCATGATCTGCATCTCGTCGGCATTGAGCGCAGAGGTCTTTTCCAGAATCTCATCCGGAACGCCAAGCTTGCCCAAATCATGCAGCAGGGCAGCAATTTCGATCAGGGCAGTACGGTGCTCGGGTAATTGCACCAGTTGTGATATGTGGCGTGAAAGCTTCGCCACACCAAGGGAGTGATCGTAGGTGAAGTCGCTCTTGGCATCGACGATATGGGCGAAAATCAGCGACAGTTGACGGATCTCCTCATAGCCACTCAAAAGCGCCTGTCGATCGCCCCAAATAGTGCGTAATGCCTCGGTGATATTTAATGGTTCGAGGCTGAGCCAAAACGCCTCATGTTTGGCCATCTCCAGAAACACATCAACCAGTTCTGCTGCGAAATGGCTCCCCGCGTGGGCCTCGATGCTTTGCCTGATACTGGCGCTGAGTTGGGAAACGTTGACCACTCCTTCTTCAAGCAAGCGCACCCTCAGGGCATCGACGCGGTCGACCAGATAGAGCAGATTACCTGCAAGCAAGGTTTGCTTGGGAATAGAAAGGGTTTGCAGTGTCTCCCAGTGGGTGTGATGGTGGCGGATGATCGGCCCAAGATGCGCCAGTGGTGGGAAGTTACTCAGGTAGTATTCGCCCAGCACACAGTGCAGCTCGGCACCATCCCAGTCCATTTCCGAAATCAGCTGCCGGTGAATTCGGCTGGAAGAAACGCCGCAGTCATGGAGCAGTCCTGCATGGAACAGATCGTCCAGCTCCGACTGGTTCCATTTTAGCTGTGAGGCGCACTGCGTGGCCATGTATGCGATGCGTTCACCGTGCTGGTGCTCGTCGATGCCGACCAGGCTCAGTGCCTCGGCCAGGGCACAAACTGCTTGGTGCAGGTCGATTTTGATCTTGGGGCTCTCGAGTAGTTCGATGACGTTGGCACCCATGGTACTTATCTCTCCTGGATACATTCAGCCCATACTCGCAACAGGCTTTTTGATTTATATATAGTATTTTGTTCCAGCATAAATTTCGCGAACAGACGGAAAATGACCCTAAAATAAGTGCGATAATATGTCTTTATAGCATTGTTGCGCAAATTAATGGATGCATCGAGGATAATGCTGGCGCCCGGTGCTCAAGGAATAGAGACATGGTTGGTCGTACATTCTACCCGGAACGGTAATCAGGCATTGAGCGGAACAGGCTTAGTCATTGCAAACATAAATGAGGTAGTCGCAAAAACCGATTGCTTTGTGACGGTTGTTCTTTGCACTATTCCCATATTCCCCTTGTTTCAAAGTTAGAAATAGTCATTAGCCTTATTACCAGTAAGATGAAATTCAATCCCTCCCTGCAACCTGCCACCCTGATCCGTCGCTATAAGCGTTTCCTTGCCGATGTGGAGATGCCGACCGGCGAGACCCTTACCGTCCATACCCCCAACACCGGGGCAATGACCGGCTGTGCCGAGCCGGGTTCGACCGTCTGGTTGCGCGATGTGAACAATCCCAAGCGCAAGTACCGCTATAGCTGGGAGATGACGACCAATCGGCAGGGGGTACTGGTCGGGGTGCACACCGGCATTACCAACGCCCTTGCCAGCGAGGCGATTGAGGGGGGCGTGGTCGCTGAACTGCAGGACTACGGCTCGATCCGCCAGGAGGTGAAGTATGGCGAGGAGGGCAGCCGCATCGACCTCCTGCTTCAAGACCATACCGATGGGCGTGACTGTTATGTGGAGATCAAGAACGTTACCACCTGCGATGAGGCGGCCTATGGCTTCTTTCCCGATGCGGTCAGCACCCGTGCCAGCAAGCATCTGCGTGAATTGATGGGGATGGTGGCGCAAGGGCAGCGGGCGGTGATCTTCTTCTGCGTGCAGCGTGGCGATGTAGAGCAGGTGCGGCCCGCCGACGAGGTCGACCCGATCTACGGCGAGACCCTGCGCCAGGCACTTTCAGCCGGGGTGGAGGCGCTGGCCTATCGTGCACGCGTCACACCGGAGGAGATCCTGCTGGAAAAAGCCCTGCCGGTCATCTGCCCCTAGAACGCTATTTATGGTTTAATGCCCGTCCATGTACCGACCACTCCAACTCTTTATCGGCCTGCGCTATACCCGCGCCAAGCGCCGTAACCACTTCATCTCCTTCATCTCGTTGACCTCGATGCTGGGGATCGCCCTGGGCGTGACCGCGCTCATCACCGTGCTATCGGTGATGAACGGCTTCGAGACGGAACTGCGACAGCGCATCCTCGGCATGACCTCGCATGCCACCATCAGCAGCTACGGTGAGGGACTCACCAACTGGGATCAGCTGGCCGTCATTGCGGATAAGCATCCTCGCGTGGTCGGAAGTGCACCGTATATCCAGAAGGAAGGGATGCTGATCCATGGCCAGCAGGTCAACGGCAGCATTATTCGCGGTGTGTTGCCGGATGAAGAACCGAAAGTTTCCGATGTGACCGCCAAGATGGCCAGTGGCAGTATCAAGGATCTGCAGGCGGGTGAGTATCGCATTATCCTTGGCATCGATTTGGCGCGCATTCTCGGCGTGATGATCGGCGACAAGGTGACGGTGGTGACTCCCAGCGCCAATGTCACGCTTGCCGGAGTAGCGCCTCGGCTCAAGCGCTTTACCGTGAGCGGTATCTTTAATGTGGGGATGTACGAATACGATAGCGCCATGGCGCTGATTCACCTGGATGATGCCCGCAAACTGTTTCGCATGGGCGAGGGGGTGACCGGGCTGCGTCTTAAGCTCGATGATCTGTTCCGTGCGCCTTTCATCAGCCGTGAATTGGCCGATTCGATCCCCGGCATCTACCAGGTACGCGACTGGACCCAGTACCATGCCAATTTCTTCCGCGCCATCAAGACGGAAAAGACGGTGATGTTTGTGATCCTGCTGCTGATTATCGCGGTGGCCGCCTTCAATATCGTCTCCACGCTGGTGATGGTGGTTACCGACAAGACCACCGATATTGCCATTCTGCGCACCTTGGGGGCGACGCCACACAGCATCCTCGGTATCTTTATGGTGCAGGGAACGGTGATCGGTTTTATCGGTACGCTGCTGGGTCTGATTGGCGGTGTCTCACTGGCACTGAACGTCGAGACGATTGTGCCGGCTATCGAACACTTGCTGGGCATGAAGTTTCTGCCAGCTGATGTCTACTACATCAGCGATCTTCCCTCTGAACTGCATTGGGACGATGTGGTAAAAATCAGCTCGGTCTCCTTCCTGATCAGCGTGGTGGCCACCCTCTATCCGGCGTGGCGTGCCTCACGCACCCAGCCGGCGGAGTCACTGCGTTATGAATAAGGAGCAGAGCATGGCGGAAAACACGGTCCTCTCCTGCAGTGGACTGGTAAAACGGTTCGAGCAGGGGCCAATTTCGGTCGAGGTACTGAAAGGGGTCAACCTCACCGTGGCCGAGGGGGAGCGCATCGCCATTGTTGGTGCCTCGGGCTCGGGGAAAAGCACCCTGTTGCACTTGCTGGGTGGCCTTGACACCCCGACCGCAGGGGAGGTGTTCGTTGCCGGCAAGGCAATGGCGAGATTGGATGAGGCAGCGCGTGGACGTCTGCGTAATGCTGCGTTGGGCTTTGTCTACCAGTTCCACCACCTCCTGCCGGAGTTCACGGCCCTGGAAAATGTGGCCATGCCGTTGTTGATCCGCGGTATGTCACCTTCTCGTGCAAGGGAGCAGGCAAAAGAACTCCTGGCGAGGGTTGGTCTGGGGGAGCGTCTTCTTCATAAACCCGGCGAACTCTCCGGGGGCGAGCGCCAGCGTGCCGCCATCGCCCGGGCGCTGGTCACCCAGCCTCAGTGCATTCTTGCCGACGAGCCCACCGGCAACCTCGATCAGCGCACCGCGGATCAGGTTTACGCTTTGATGCTGGAGCTTAACAAGGAGCTGAAGACCAGCCTCGTGGTAGTTACCCATGATGAGGGGTTGGCTCGGCGCATGGACCGGGTCTTGCACATGGTCGACGGACACCTGGGCGAGGAAGCCCAATGAACGAGCCCCTGGATTAGGGCCCCTCGTTGGGTTTTGTCTGGGCAGCTCGAAGCTGCTTCGCCTTCTTGCGAGCCTGATAGTGTTTTACCAAGTGCAGGCGCCACAAACCGCGTATCGTCAGATAGCCGAGCAGGGCGCATACTGTCCCAGTGACGAAGCAGCCAAGCAGGAACGGTTCCCAGAACATCCCCAACTCATTCACCAGCCACTCATAGGACAAGGTAAAATGGAACGCCTCGCTGTGCGGGGGCATGCCGATGAGCCAGGCACCGAGTCGGTAGGTGAAATAAAACATAGGTGCCATAGTCACTGGATTGGTGATCCAGACAAGCGCCACAGCCAGTGGTAGGTTGACCCGGAAAAGGATGGCACCCGCGGCGGCGAGCAGCATCTGGAAGGGAACCGGAACAAAGGCCGTAAAAAGGCCGACAGCGAAAGCTCCTGAGGCGGAGCGGCGGTTCAGGTGCCACAGGTTGGGTGCATGAAGAAGAGTGCCGAAAAAACGCAATGACTTGTGCTCACGGATCGCATGGTGATCCGGCAGAAAACGTTTGATAAGCTTCTTCGGCATGGGACGGTTAGGGCCGCGCTCTGACTAAAATCCCGGCATTATCGCTAATTCCTCTGTGATTAGGAACCTATGCTTTCAAGGACGATAGCATTTTTACTCGGTATCCTGCTATTGCAACAGGTTACCATCCTCCCCAGTTGGCCCTGGTTGATCGGGCTGCTGTTGTTGTTTATATCTCTCGTTTTCCTCGTGCGACGCTACCCCGCTCTCAGTCTGCCCGCAGCAGCCTGTTTCGGTTTTTTGTGGTCTGCACTCCATGCGCAAGTCATGATACAACCCGGGCTTGAACCGCAACTGGAGGGGCAGGAGCTGCTGCTTTCCGGAGTGATTATCTCGTTGCCGCAGCAGGAGGAGCGTCGGCTGCGTTTTGTGTTTGCTCCCGACATGGCGTGGCTGGCTGGGAAGGCGATCTCGGTACCGCAGAGGCTGCGACTTAGCTGGTATAACGATTATCCCCAGGAGCTGAAACCGGGACAGCACTGGCAGCTGTTGGTCAAACTGAAGCGTCCCTGGGGGATGATGAATCCCGGCGGTTTTGATTACGAGGCCTGGCTGTTCGCCCAGGGCATTCGTGCTACCGGCTATGTCCGGGCTTCACCAGAAAACCGGCTGCTCGGTGAGAACCGCTGGAGCGCTCCGCTGCAATCTTTTCGCTACGATCTGCACCAACGGCTTAAGGTGGCACTGGGCGATCACCCGGCAATAGGTATTATCATCGCGCTAGCGCTGGGTGAGCGTGAGGCCATTACTGACAGCCAGTGGGAGGTATTGCTGGCCAGTGGGACCAACCATCTGGTGGCGATCTCCGGGCTGCATGTGGGACTGGTTGCAGGGCTGGTCTTCTTCCTTGTCAACATCCTGTGGCGTCAATGTCCCCGTTGTTGTTTGCGCCTCGCTGCACCTAAGGCCGCGGCGCTGGCGGCACTTCTCTCCGGGGTATTTTATGCCGCCCTTGCCGGTTTCTCGATCCCCACCCAAAGGGCGATGCTGATGCTTGCCCTGGGGCTGGGCGCGATTTTATGGCAACGGCCACTGGCTTCCTGGCGAACCCTTCTTCTTGCTCTCTGGCTGGTGCTGCTGTGGCAACCGATGGCAGTGATGGAAGCCGGATTCTGGCTCTCCTTTACTGCGGTGGCCCTGATTGTGTTCGGCATGGGAGGAAGACTTGGCAGCGGTGGTCTGTGGTGGAAATGGGGGCGGGTGCAGTGGTTGGTGGCTTTCGGTTTGATGCCATTGCTGCTGTTGTTTTTTCAGCAGGGTTCGCTGAGTGCCCCTCTGGCAAATCTTATCGCCGTACCGCTGGTCGGCTTTGTTGTCGTGCCATTGACACTGCTGGGTACGGCGTTGCTCCTGGTTTGGGCGTCGGGTGGGGAAGCTTTGTTGCAGGCTGTATCATCACTTGTTCAAGGGGCCTGGCCGGCACTGGAGGGTTTGACCCGTATTGTGCCGATGTTTTCGAGTTCCGCTCCTACCTGGACCTTGGTGCCGGCCACGCTGGGTGTCGTTTGGCTACTCATGCCCAGGGGGTGGCCATTGCGCCGGCTGGGTGCCGCCTTGGTGTTGCCGGTGCTACTGGTGCGACCGGAGGTGCCGGCGACAGGGGTGGCGAAATTCACCCTGCTCGATGTAGGCCAAGGACTTGCGGCAGTGGTGCAAACCCGTCAACACGCCCTGGTGTTTGATACCGGGCCGAGATTTCCTTCCGGCTTTGATACCGGTGAGGCAGTGCTCCTGCCCTTTTTACGCCAGCAGGGGATTGAGAAGGTGGATCTGCTGATTGTCAGCCATGGCGATAATGACCATATCGGTGGTGCCCGCGCCCTGACAGAGGGGATTTCCGTTTCGAGGTTGTTAACCAGTGTGCCGCAGAAAATTCCCTGGGCAGATACTGAGTCCTGTCGCGGTGGTGAAGCTTGGTGGTGGGATGGTGTCCATTTCGCCATGTTGCATCCTCCTGCGCGAGTACAGGCGGGCCGCGGTAATGACGACTCATGTGTTCTCAAAATCACCGCAGGGGGTGAGAGCGTGTTATTGACCGGGGATATCGAGGCCCCGGCGGAACAGGAACTGCTGACCAGTGGCGCCGATTTGTCGGCGCAGGTGCTGGTGGCCCCGCATCATGGGAGCAAAACCTCATCCACCGAGGCATTTATCGCGGCGGTGCGGCCGCAGTGGGTGTTCTATCCGGTGGGCTACAGGAACCGCTATGGTTTCCCACGCCCCGAGATCGCCGAACGCTATCGCCGAGCGGCTGTGCAGGAGCTTGCCAGCTACCAGACGGGGGCTTTGAGCCTGACACTAGGTCTTGGCAGGCTCATCCCAGAAGCCTGGCGCGAAACCGCCCGCCGTTATTGGCACAGCCAGTAACGGTTACTCGAGGGCGGTGTGCAGCAAGGGAATGTGATCCCCGACACTAGGCGCAGCGGCCGCACTTTGTTACATTATCCCGCTGATTTTCAAGGTGTTAAGGGAAGGTAAATACAGTGTTTGAGCTGGTAACCGCAGGTGGTTGGTTGATGCTGCCCATTATTCTCTGTTCCGTGGTGGCGGTGGCCATCATTGCTGAGCGATTCTGGGTTCTGAAGCAGGATAAGGTCGTGCCAAGCAATCTGGTGGCCCAGGTCTGGCAATTGCACCAGCAACGCGAATTGAACGAAGAGCATATCAAGTTGCTGCGGAGCAGTTCCCCTCTCGGGCGTATTCTCGCCGCCGGTCTGGTGAACATGCAGCATGAGCGCGAGGTCATGAAGGAGGCGATTGAGGAGAGCGGCCGTCAGGTGGTGCTTGAGCTGGAGCGCTTCCTCAACACCCTCGGCACCATCGCATCGATTACCCCTTTGCTCGGCCTGCTGGGTACCGTTATCGGCATGATTAAGGTCTTTACTGCGATTACTGCCCAGGGAGTTGGCAATCCGACGGTACTCGCCGGGGGGATCTCCGAGGCCTTGATCACCACCGCCGCGGGCCTTTCCGTCGCCATCCCGAGTCTGATGTTTTACCGCTATTTTCGTGGGCGCGTCGATATGCTGGTGATCCGGATGGAGGAGGAGGCGCTCAAACTGGTGGAGGTGATCCACGGTGAGCGTGAGGCCAACGGGGAGGGCGCCTGATGCGCCTGTTGCCTCCGCGTCGCGATGAACCGGATGTCAATCTCACCGCATTGATTGACGTCGTCTTCCTGCTGCTGATCTTTTTCATGGTGTCCACCACCTTTGAACGGGAAACCGAGATCAGTATCGAATTGCCTGAAGCCAGCGGTCAGCCGATGCAGACCGAAAAGCAGGTCGTCGAGATCAGTATCGATGAAAAGGGGCGCTATTTCGTTAATCGCCAGGAAGTGATCAACACCCAGATCGACACTCTCAAGCGCGCCATTCAGGAGGCGGCCAGCGGAGCGGAGAAGCCGCAGGTGATCCTCAGCGCCGATCGCAACACACCTCACCAGGCGGTGATAACCGCGATGGATGCGGCGCGACAGCTGGGTTTTGTCAATCTGACCTTTGCCACCAACAAACCGAGCGATAGCAATTAATGACCAATAGCACCAATGGCAGCGACGGCAAATACCTCTATCGCCGTCTGCTCGGTTACGTCAAACCCTTTTGGAAGGTTTTTCTAATTGCCGCTGTGGCGCTGATGGTGGTCGCCAGTACGGAAGCGGCTTTTGCCTATTTCATCAAGCCGATGTTGGATGGCACCTTCATCGATCGTGACCCCCGGATCATCCAGCTCACCCCCTTTGTACTGGTGGGCATCTTCCTGGTGAGAGGTATTGCCACCTTCCTGTCCGGCTACTGGATGGCATGGGCGGCGCGTATGGTGATTAAACGGCTGCGGGCTGAGATGTTCGAGCGTTTGCTGCGGTTGCCGGTTTCCTTCTTTGATGCAATCCCGTCGGGTAGCTTGCTTTCCAAGCTGATTTACGATGTGGAACAGGTCGCACGCGCCACTACCGATGTGATTACCATTCTGGTACGCGATACGCTCACGGTGATTGTGCTGCTGATGCTGATGTTCTATCACAGCTGGCAGTTGGCCCTGATCATGCTCATTGGCACCCCGCTCATCGCCCAGGTCATTACGGTCATCAATCGCCGCTTCCGTCGTTACAGCAGTCGGATCCAGCTGTCGATGGGGGATGTCACCCAAATCGCCGAGGAGGTGATCGAGGGGCAGCGGGTGGTAAAGACCTTTGGTGGCGAGTCGTATGAGCTGGAGCGTTTTGAACAGGCCAATGAGAACAATCGCCGGCTCAATATGAAACTCGAGTCGACCAGTGCCGCCAGTGTGCCGGTGATCCAGTTGATTGCCGCTGTCGGTACAGCTCTGGTGCTGTACTTTGCGATGCAACAGGTGACCGAGAAATCTCTTTCGCCGGGAACCTTCATGTCCTTCGTGGCTGCGATGATGATGCTGCTGGCACCGATGAAGCGCCTCGCCCAGATCACCGCCAATCTGCAGCGTGGGATCGCCGCGGCCGACAGTATCTTCTCCCTTATCGATACGCCCGCCGAGGTGGATGAGGGGATGCGGACACTGGAGCGCAGCCTGGGGGCGGTCTCCTACCGCGATGTGCACTTCAGTTACCGGGAGGATAAGGGCGACGTCTTGCAAGGGGTTTCCTTTGATGTGGAGCCCGGAAAGAGCATCGCCTTTGTCGGCCGTTCCGGCAGCGGTAAATCGACACTGGTCAGCCTGTTGCCTCGCTTCTATGATGTCAGTGCCGGCGAAATTCTCATTGATGGGCGCGATATTCGGGAATTCCCGTTGCAGGCACTGCGCGATCAGATCTCTCTGGTCAGTCAGCACATCACCCTGTTCAACGACACGATTGCCAACAATATCGCCTACGGCCGACTGGAAGGGGCGAGCCGCGAGGCGATTATCGCTGCGGCTGAGGCGGCCCACGCGATGGAGTTCATTCGCGACCTGCCGTCCGGCTTGGACACCCTGGTGGGGGAGAATGGAATATTGCTCTCGGGGGGACAGCGCCAACGCCTCGCCATTGCCCGAGCCTTGCTGAAGGATGCTCCGATCCTGATCCTTGATGAGGCAACCTCGGCACTGGATACCGAGTCCGAGCGCCATATCCAGGCGGCGTTGGAGGAGCTGATGCAGAATCGTACCACGCTGGTGATCGCGCACCGTCTCTCTACCATCGAAAACGCCGACCGTATCGTGGTAATGGACAAGGGGCGTATCGTCGAGAGTGGCCGGCATGAAGAGTTGCTGCAAAAGGGCGGGCAGTATGCGGCCTTGTACAACATGCAGTTCCAGGAAAAAGTCTGAAACCGGACGTGAAACGGATCGACGAATACTGGTATCGCAACAGTCTGTGGCTCTGGCTGCTGTGGCCGCTTTCTCTCTTGTTTTGTGTATTGGTGCTGGTGCGGCGACAGCTCTACCGTTTGGGGCTTCTGCGTAGCGAAAGGCCGGGAGTTCCGGTCATCGTTGTTGGCAATATCACGGTCGGAGGCAGCGGCAAGACCCCGCTGGTGTTGTGGCTGGCCGATTTACTGCGTCAGCGAGGCTATCGTCCCGGGCTGATCAGCCGCGGTTATGGCGGTCAATCGATGACCTGGCCGCAATCGGTGAGCGCAGATAGCGACGCGCACAAGGTGGGTGACGAGGCACTGCTGCTCGCCCGGCGCAGTGGTTGCCCCATGGTGGTCGGACCGGACCGTGTCGCTGCGGCCCGGCAGCTGCTGGCCGAGCATGACGTGAATGTCATTCTGAGTGACGACGGGATGCAGCATTACCGTCTGGCGCGTGACATCGAGATCGCGGTGATCGATGGTGAGCGTCGTCTGGCCAACGGCCTTTGCCTGCCGGCTGGTCCCCTGCGTGAGCCCCGGGCACGATTGATGTCAGTGGATTTTGTCGTTACCAATGGCCCTGCCGGGAAAGGAGAATGGGCTATGCAGCTTGATGCCGGAGAGATCACCAGCTTAACCGATAGCGAACGCAGGCCTGTCACCGCGTTTTCCGGCGGCCCGGTTCATGCGGTGGCTGGAATAGGCAATCCCGGACGGTTCTTCAACATGCTCCGTGCGATGGGGCTGGATCCTATCGAGCACCCTTTTCCGGATCATCACCCCTACCGCGAGGGTGAGCTCGATTTCAACGATGCCGCTCCGGTTCTGATGACGGAGAAGGATGCGGTAAAATATTTTGCATATGCCGGGAATCGGCATTGGTACCTGCCGGTTAATGCCCGACTGTCAGAGGAATTTGGCGACCGTTTGTGTGCCGCCCTGGAGAAAGTAGATGGATAAAAAACTGCTCGAAATTCTGGTCTGCCCGATTTGCAAAGGGCCGCTGGTTTACAATCAGGCCCGTCAGGAACTGATCTGCAAGGTAGACCGCTTGGCCTATCCCATTCGTGACGATATCCCGGTGATGCTCGAGAATGAGGCGCGGCAACTGTCTGCCGACGAGGAAATCTGATTGAGCTTCCACGTTATCATTCCGGCGCGCTACGCCTCGACCCGACTTCCTGGCAAACCGTTGCTGGATATCGGCGGCAAGCCGATGCTGCAGCATGTTTATGAGCGGGCCCAGCAAAGTGGTGCTGCCTCGGTCACCGTGGCCACTGATGATACCCGTATCGAAGCCGCTGTCTTGGGCTTTGGCGGCGCGGTCTGCATGACCTCCGCACACCACCAGTCCGGTACTGAGCGCCTTGCGGAGGCGGCCACGCAATTAGCCCTCAAGGCGCAAGACATTGTCGTCAACCTGCAGGGGGATGAGCCGCTGATGCCGCCGAGCCTACTAAGTCAGGTGGCGCATATCCTGGAGGGCGATCATGGGGCAGATATGTCCACACTCTGCACTCGCATTCATACCGCGGCGGAGCTGTTCGATCCCCATGTGGTCAAGGTAGTGTTGGACCAACAGGGGAATGCCCTTTACTTCAGTCGCGCCGTGATCCCCTGGGACCGGGATGCCTTTGCCGTAACGACCGAAGAGCTGCCGGAGAAGGCCGTTCACTACCGTCACCTCGGTCTGTATGCCTATCGGGTCGGTTTCCTCGAGGAGTACGTGACCAAATCCGCTTGCGATCTGGAGCGCATGGAGTCGCTGGAGCAGCTGCGGGTCTTGTGGCATGGCGGCAGGATTCACGTCGCCGAGGCTGATGATATCCCGGGGCCGGGCGTGGATACGGCAGAGGATTTGGAGCGCGTTCGCGCCTTACTCCAGGGCTAACCCAAGGGCAAGAAAGTCCGGGTGAATCTCACCGCTGCTCTGGGGGTCGAACAGGGGAATCGTGTAGACCTCGGCGACACGACGGTGCGGATCTCCGAATTGGTTGTCCTGGATCCCCTCCCGCGGACCGGTGGCCTGCAACACCAGGGCCGGCTCATGTTCCAGTATTTCAATAATCTGGCAGCATACTCCCTGATGCACTACCTGTTGGCCGATGAGTTTTCGTAGCTGCTGCAGGCTGGATGTAGGCACGGTGGATTCACCAATTAACTAAACCGCTTTTTCTTAAGTTTAGGGCGTGGGCCCAAAAGACAAGCGTTAGCTAAAGATATTTGTAAGTTGAGGTGGACATGAGCAAGATTAACGTTTTGATGGTGTGCATGGGCAATATCTGCCGTTCGCCATTGGCGCACGGTCTGTTCGAGGAGCTGGTTCAAAGAGAAGGGCTTTCGGACAGGATCTGGGTCGATTCAGCCGGCACCCATGCCTACCATGTGGGTGAGCCACCTGACCCGCGTTCTCAGCAAACAGCGCAGTCTCATGGTATTGACCTCAGCCGTCAGCGCGCACGTCGTGTAGAACATCCCGATTTTGAACAGTTTGATTATATCCTGGCGATGGATCGGGACAATTATCGCATCCTGATGAATAGCGCACCGGCTGAACATCAACACAAAATACGCCTGTTTTTGGAGTTCGCCCCGGAGCGTCCTGAAGAGGAGGTTCCTGATCCCTATTACGGTGGACCGGAGGGCTTTGAGCGGGTCTATGAGATGGTTGATGCGGCAGCTCAAGGCCTGATGGCAGACATCCGCCAGCGACTGTAGTTTTTTTGCGCGCGGATCGCCGTACCTCTCTTAGTAATCCCACATCTCTTGTAGCAACGTTGCATGGGGGCGGTATTCTTTCCCGTCAGAGACTTCAAAACGGGTGATGTTAATGGCCTCCAAGGCTTTTTTTCCATCCTCACTTTGATCTGCTTCGAGTAGTGCCTTGCTGATAGACGCGCAGATTTCCGCATCCATTTTGGGCGACGCCGAGATTGCCGGTGAGGGAATCTGCTCAGTATTTCTCACCGTGGTTAGTTGGGGGTAGGCTCCGACCATGGCGGCGGGAATAATCGCTGCCTGTGCCTTACCTTCGAGGACCTGCTTTGCCGCAGTGATTGAGTCGTTCGCTTCCATAATGCGTGGCTGGCGCAGAGGATTCGGAAAGATCTCTTGTAAACGCAAAGCACCAACGGCTGGTGAAGGGGTAGTGGCAATGATTTTTCCAATGAGCTCTTCAGCCTCCAGTATCATCTCGTTTTCGCTTGCCACCAGGGTATAGCTCACCACATCGGGAAATCTGGCCAAGACGTTGTAGTTAAGCTTTTCTAACCGGTAGCCGGTAAATTGAGGGCCATCGAGCACAAGATCATATTTCCCTTTTTTTATTGCCTCCCAGTGGCTGAGAAAGTTGCTGGTGGTAATGATTTTGAATTGATGCCCGGTTTTCCCGCGCAAATAGTTGACGAGTGGTTGGTAGGTATCCCGGGTTTGCTCCTGTGGTAGCACAGGCCTGGATGGCCAGGGTATATTCATTCGCTGTGACACTGTAGAATTCCGGGAACAGTATACCTATTTCATGCTCCTAGAATAACTCCGGCAAGGAAGCGCAAAGGAGATGAACTATGGCCAGGATGGCTCGTGTTGTAGTCCCCGGATATCCCCATCATGTCACCCAGCGCGGTAATCGTCGGCAGAAGACCTTCTTTTGCGATGATGATTACCGCTATTACATTGAGCTGTTATCTACCTATGCCAAAGCGTACGGTACGGAGGTTTGGGCATATTGCCTGATGCCAAACCATGTGCATCTGGTGATAGTCCCCCGAGAGGAGGATGGCCTTCGTGCGGCACTGGGAGAAGCGCATCGACGCTATATGCGCCATATCAACTTTCGCAAAGGTTGGCGTGGTCATCTGTGGCAGGAGCATTTTCACTCGTTCGTCATGGATGAGGCCTATTTGCTGGCCACCGTGCGCTATGTGGAGCGCAATCCTGTTGTTGCCAAATTTTGCCGTCAGCCTGATGAGTGGCCTCGTCGAGCGCTGCAGCACATATTACGGGGATAGATGATGAGTTGGTCAGGGTAAAGCCGTTGCTTGACCGAGTAGATGATTGGGGGCCTATCTCTCTGATGCAAGTAAAGGCGAACAGTATGAGCACATCGAACGTCATACCCGGACGGGGAGGCCGCTGGGGGAAAAAGGTTTTGTTACCATGCTTGAGACGATCACAGGAAAAGTGCTCACACCTAAAAAGCCAGGGAGGAAATCAAGTCGGGACTTGAGTTGAGAGGCGTGCATCGGAAATAGGTATACTATCCTTGGAATTCTGTCCCGGCAGCATGGGTGCACGGTCGTTTATCGTTCGCGGACTGGGTAACGATGAAAGCTTCCATAGCTGCAGCCACGGCGCAGGTCGAGTCATGTCACGCACCCAGGCGAAAAAGCTGGTAAGCCTGGGTGAGCACGTGGCGGCGACCGCCGGTGTGGAGTGCCGTAAGGATGAGGGCGTGATTGATGAAACCCCGTCCGCTTACAAGCCAATCGATAAGGTGATGGCGGCGCAAAGCGACCTGGTGGAGATCGTGCATACTCTGCGACAGGTCGTATGCGTGAAAGGGTAGGGTGGATGTTAATCCACCCTGTTTTTCACATCATGATGTATTTTGGCATGTAGGCGAAACGGCGAGCCGCCGGCAAACGAGAGGCTAAGCCGGTGAAGGGTAAAACCGAGACCGTGCAGGGTGTCAGGTAAATATGAGGATGGAGGTCAGGAGCCTGTCTGGCTTGGGGAATCGTTGCGAGGCGAGCAGAAAAACTACACCAGTTTTTCGATCTTTTGAGGAGAATAGTTAGCCTACTTGACGAAAAAGATCGGGAAAATGGGGTGGTTTGCTGCCGACACAGTAGATTCTTCCAAGCATGACAGGCTTCGACTCTGAATTAAGGGTTCCTGACTGGCGCACGTTTTAAATTGACGCCACCCGGGAGTAATGCCCTGGGCAACGGTTATTGTGGGTTCGAATCCCGCCATGCCCGCCAAACAAAAAAAGGGTTCTGAATGGGCCCCTTTTTCGTTTCCGTTGCTCGTATAAAAGCTATACCGCTTCGCTACTACTCCTGTACCCCAACCGCTCCGAAATTTCTTCTCCTGCCTTTATTAAGAGTGCCACCCACTCATCCTGTCGCCTCTCAATAGGGGCGGAGATGGACAGCCCGCCAGCCACCTCGCCGCTGGCATCGTAAATCAGCGTGCCGATACAGCCGACGCCCTCTTCGGCCTCTTCATTGTCATAGGCGAATCCCTTTTCAACGCCATTAAGGCTCTCGATAAGCAGCTGATTCAGCTTGAGGGAGTTTTTCGTATTGGAGGGCAGTCCGGTACGTTTGGCGTAGGCATGGATGAAGTTGTCGCCCAGTTTTCCCAGCATCAATTTACCGACTGCGGTGAGGTGGAGCGGTGCGTGACTGCCGATGACCTGCTCGACGCGAATGATGCGTCGCGAGGTGACACGCTCGATATAGACCACCTCGTCGGAGGAGCGAATGGTGAGGTTGATGGTCTCGCCCACCGCATCACGCAACGCTTCCAT
>JBFEWO010000051.1:0-16766 GCA_041546305.1 Thiohalomonadaceae bacterium
CTGGCTAACCAATATGGAAAACAGACAGTCTGCAAAGAAAATCGGGGTACTCCTGACCAATCTGGGGACTCCGGATGCTCCGACAACCGCGGCACTGCGTCGTTATCTGGGGGAGTTCCTTTGGGATAGACGTGTGGTCGACCTCCCTCGTCCATTGTGGTGGTTGATTCTCCACGGCATCATCCTGCGCACCCGTCCGGCCCGCTCGGCCAGAGCCTATCAGACCGTATGGAGTGAGCAGGGGTCACCGCTGATGGCAACGTCGCGCCGCCAACAGAAAAAGCTGCAGCAGCAACTGGATGCTAGTGCACCGGGGCAGTATGTAGTGGCATTGGGTATGCGCTACGGCAATCCGGCTATCGCTGCGGCGCTCGAGGAGTTGAGCGCGCATGAGGTGGACGAAATTATCGTCCTGCCGCTCTACCCACAGAACTCCTGTTCTACCACCGCTTCTACCCTGGATGCGCTCGGCGATGCATTGCGCCATACCCGTGCCGTGCCGCACCTGCGCTTCATCGCCGATTATCATGACCATCCGCTCTATATTCAGGCCCTGGCCGAGTCGGTGCGCGAGCATTGGCATGCACAGGAAGCCGGAGAAAAATTGATCCTCTCTTTTCACGGTACCCCTGTGCGTTTTCGCGAGGAGGGTGATCTCTATTATCGGCAATGTATGCGTACCGCAGAACTGGTCGCGACCGAACTTGCTCTACCCAGAGAGCAGTGGATGGTAACGTTCCAGTCCCGTTTCGGGCGCGAGGAGTGGCTTCAGCCGTACACCGACAAGACCCTCGAGCAACTGGCACAAGAGGGGATCAAGCGGGTGGATGTGATTTGTCCCGGTTTTTCCGCCGATTGTCTCGAAACCTTAGAGGAGATCACCGGTGAGAATCGTGAGCTTTTTTTACATGCCGGCGGAGAGGCGTTGAATTATATTCCGGCGCTGAATGAGCGCGATGGGCACATTGCCATGATGGCCCAACTGGTTAAAGAGGCCGATTGAATCGCTGTTGAGGCGCCTTTCAACCCAGAGAGGGATCAGAACAGTCTGCCCGCCTTGACCAGCCGGTCTCGCCAGTAGGGATTATCCAGTGTGGCATAACTGACCTTCTTTCCGCTGGAGGGAGCATGGACAAATCGCTTGCCCCCCACATAGAGGCCGACGTGGGAAATTTTTCCCTCGATGCGAAAGAACAGCAGATCGCCCTGTTGCAACGCGGTCGGCTCCACGGTAAAGGAACTGTTGTAGAGGGTACGGGTTGTGCGCGGTGCATGAATGCCCACTTGTCCAAAGGCATAGTGGATTAAGCCGCTGCAATCAAAGCCGCGCTGTGGTGAATCACCGCCATAACGATAGGGGATACCAATCATGCGTGTGGCGACGGCCACGGCCGGGTGGGAGGGGGCGTTTTTGCTGGTTTCCGGCTGAAATACCACCTTAATCGGTTTCGTTGGTTGTGCAGTGCAGCCGCCTGCCAGCATCATCAGGAACAGGCAGGCTGTGCTGATGATAACGCGATGGTGTAGTGTTGCTCCTGGCATTTTTCGGCCTCCCTCCTGCGGTATGGTTTGATTTATATAATCGTTTGCGTTTCGGGTAAAGTCGAGGCGATCACACTGTACGGATTCCATCCGCCAGGAGGCCTGCTGCATCCATACTGCTGCCGTGACAGTGGCAGCAGTACGAGGCATTTGACGATTTCATCCTACTCGCCGAAAACGATGGGTACCACCTCACGAAAATGTTTCACGAAATGGGCGGTGACGCCTTCGCGGATATGGGCCGGCAGTTCCTCGAAATCACCGCGGTTGGCGTCGGGCAGGATCAGTTCCATCACCTTGGCACGGCGTGCCGCGATCACTTTCTCACGGATACCGCCGACAGGAAACACCGTGCCAGTGAGGGTGAGCTCCCCGGTCATCGCCAGCGGCCGCTTGATGCGTTCGTTGCGTGCCAGGGAAAGCAGTGCGGTGGCCATGGTGATACCGGCACTCGGCCCGTCCTTGGGGGTTGCCCCCTCCGGAACATGGAGATGAACAAAGGCCGCATCGAAAAATTCGGGGTTACCTTTGAACTGCTTGAGGTGAGAGGAGACATAGCTGTAGGCGATCTCCGCCGACTCGCGCATCACTTCTCCGAGTTTTCCTGTTAGCTTGAAGCCGCGATGTATGCTGTGTACCTGGGTTGCCTCGATGCTGAGGGTGGCTCCACCCATCGCGGTCCAGGCCAGACCGGTGACGACGCCAACGCCGCTGAGCGGCTTTTCCTTACCGAAAAACGGTTTGCCGAGATACTCCTCAAGGTTCTTCGGGCCGATCCTGATGGGACCTTTTTCTCCACTGACAAGCCCCATCGCCGCCTTGCGTACCACCCGTCCCAACTGTTTTTCCAGGTTGCGTACCCCCGCCTCACGTGCATAGCCCTCGATAATCTGGCGAAGGGCCGTGTCACTGATCTTCAGTTTGCTGGCCTTGACGCCCGAGCGTTCCAGTTGTCGCGGCCACAGGTGATGTTTGGCTATAGCCAGCTTCTCATCGGTGATGTAGCCAGAGAGCCGGATGATCTCCATGCGATCGAGGAGCGGGCCGGGAATGGTGTCCAGCTGGTTGGCCGTGCAAACAAACAGAACTTTTGACAGATCGAAACGCAGATCGAGATAGTGGTCGAGAAAGTCGCTGTTCTGCTCCGGATCAAGCACCTCTAGCAGTGCCGCGGCGGGATCACCCTGATAGGAAGCGCCAATTTTATCGATCTCATCGAGCATGATAACCGGATTTTCTGTTTCAGCTTCCTTGATCGCTTGGATGAACTTCCCGGGCATGGCTCCGATATAGGTGCGGCGGTGTCCTTTGATTTCCGCTTCGTCACGCATGCCACCAACCGAGAAACGATAGAATTTCCTCCCCACAGTCTCGGCAATGGAGCGGCCGATCGATGTCTTGCCGACACCCGGAGGACCGACCAGCAGCAAAATCGAGCCGGCGATTGTGCCTCGAAGCTGTCCCACCGCAAGAAATTCCAGTATGCGCTGCTTGACGTCATCGAGGCCGTCATGATCCCGGTCGAGAATTTGTCTTGCGCGTTTGATATCGAGGATATCCTTGGAGTGGACACCCCAGGGAAGGGTGGTGATCCAGTCGAGGTAGTTCCTGGTTACCGAGTATTCGGGTGAGCCGGACTCCAGGATAGAGAGCTTCTGTATCTCATCATCGAGGCGGTTTTGTGCATGCGCCGGCAGATTCAGCGACTCCACACGCTGCTGGAACCGTTCCAGATCGGCCGTGCGGTCATCCTTTTCGAGTCCCAGCTCTTTCTGGATCTCCTTGAGCTGCTCGCGAAGGAAGAATTTGCGTTGCTGTTCGGTCATCTGTTCTTCGACCTGCTGGCGTATCCGGGTCTGCAGCTTGGCGACCTCAAGCTCCTTTTTAAGCAGTACCAGCACCTTTTTCATGCGCTGGAGCACGGGGAATGTCTCCAGCACCTCCTGGAGCTCTATTTTGTTCGCGGTAGTCAGGCTGGCGGCAAAATCAGTCAGTGGTGAGGGTTCATTGGGTCCGAATCGATTAAGAAAGTATTTCAATTCCTCGCTGTAGAGGGGATTAAGCGGCAATAACTCCTTAATCGTATTGATGATAGCCATGGCATAAGCACGCAGTTCATCCTTGCCGGCCTTTGTCTCTTCTCCTGGATATTCGACTTGGGCCAGATAGGGAGGCTCATGTGATATCCACTTGATGATGCGAAACCGTTGCAGGCCCTCGGCAATGAATTGCAGCTTGCCTCCTGTACGAGCCGGTTGATGAAGCCGTACCACGCTGCCGGTATCATAAAAATCAGCACTGCTGAGGTGCTCCGGCAGGTCACCCTTTATCATTATGAGGCCGGCCATGTGGTGCGCTGTTTCGCCGATTTGTTCGATGGTCTGAAGCCAGGGATTTTCATCCATGACGACAGGAACGGCTTGCGCAGGAAAAAAAGGGCGGTCGAATACCGGTAACAGGTGGAGTGTTGTCGGCAGGACATTTCCTGCCACGGCAAGCCCTGATTGGGCATTATTGTCGTATACGTATTCAGCTTCCAGGGGTTCCTTTTCTGACATGAAAGACCTCGCTTTACCTCTTGCAGAAAAAATACAAAGTCGGTTTTCCTTCCACACGGGAGAGTGGTCAAACAAATTTTATCCAATTTTATGCAGCGGAGAACTCTGTTCTTCCAGTTGAAAGATTGTGCTTGGTATGTCCAAAGACAATGCGTAAAACGCAAAAAAAGAAGTTTTGAGATAATTTTCAGGGTGAAAATAACCGATAAACCCGATTTTTTTTAAAAAATCCATGTTTTTTTTTACAAATAAATAAAAAGTGTGTTTATAATTTGAGCGTTATACTTTTTTCACACCAATTAAGGAGCGGTTTCATGGCACGCGTAAAAAAAGCTGCAACCAAGAAAAGAACTGTTAAAAAGACAGCAGCCCGTCGTGGTCGTCCGTCTGCGAAGAGCGTAGCTGCAAAGCTTGATCCGTCAAAGAACGCTGCCTTTAAAGCGGCGGTGACTCGTCGCGAAAAGGCTGTGGCTGCCTTGGAGAAGGCTGAAGCTGCGGTTAAAAAGGCGGCTGATGCTATGGCTGCTGCACGTGCCAAGGCAAAGACCACCAAGACTGCTGCTGCCAAGGCTGCTGTAGGTAAAAAGGCTGATATGGCCGCTGCTGCCAAGCAGAAGGTTGCTGAAGCCAAGACCGAGCTGAAACTGGCAGACACCATGATTGCTACCTTGGCCAAGTTTGAGGCGGCTCAGCAAAAGGCGTATGACGCTGCGCTGGCCAAGGCTCTCAAGGCCCAGGAGAAGAAAGAAGCAACCGTCGCCAAGAAGAAGGCTGCACCGAAAAAGAAGCGCCGCACTGTCAAGCGTAAGGCAGTCCGTGCAAAGAAAGCTGAAGCGTAATTATCGCTTGCAGCAAAAAAGGCCGGCGAATGCCGGCCTTTTTTTATTCCGCCGTTGCCTGATAAGGCAACCGCGATCTTCGTACTCAGAACAATCCTTCAAACGGCTCAACCTCAACCATTTCCCCGCTTTCCACAGGACCGGACTCGGCGGGCAGGATAATAAAACAGTTGGCTAGGCTCATGGAGCTGAGAATATGCGAGCCTTGATTTCCTGTACTGCGAACCGTCAGTTCTCCCTGCGCACTGCGTTCCAGAATTCCCCTCTGGAAGTCCTGACGACCGGGACGCATTTTCAGCCGCTCTGCGGTGCGTACTTTGAGGCGCACCGGCACGGTGGTGTCCTGCCCCATTAGATAACGCAGGCTTGGCTGGACGATTTGATAGAACGTCGCCATGACTGAAACCGGGTTACCGGGCAAACCGAAAAAAACAGCTTGGTTGAGCTGGCCAAACGCGAGGGGCTTGCCGGGTTTCATCTTGATCTTCCAAAAATTGACTTGCCCAAGCTCATCCAGTGTCTGTTTGACATAATCGGCATCCCCTACCGAAACACCACCACTGGTGATCAATACATCGGCGATGGTTGAGGCAGTGATAAAGGCATTGCGGATCGCCTCAGGGTCGTCGCGAATGACACCCATATCAATATGTTCGACGTTCAGTGCGCGGAGCATACCGTAGAGACTGTAACGGTTGCTGTCATAGATCTGTCCGGGGCGAAGTGTTTCGCCGATAGAACAAAGTTCGTCACCCGTGGAGAAGGTCGCAACGCGCAGTCGGCGTTTGACGGAGACTTCAGCGATGCCAAGCGAGGCCAGCAGCCCCAGCTCAGCGCCACGAATTTTCTTTCCTGCAGTCAGCACTACACCGCCTTTGGCGATATCCTCGCCAATCTGACGTACGTTTTCACCGACTTGGTGGCCGCTGTGTATAGTGAGCGTATCGCCATCGCGCTCGGCCTGTTCCTGCATGACGACCGTGTCGCTGCCCTCCGGCACCATCGCACCGGTCATGATACGCACAGCTTGGCCCTTGCCGACAGCGCCTTCAAAAGGGGTACCAGCAAAGGCAGTGCCGATTACCTGTAACTGGCGTGACCCTTCAACCGGAAGGTCATCGCTGTTCACGGCATACCCGTCCATTGCGGAGTTGATATAAGCGGGCACATTGAGTGGTGAGGTGACATTCTCGGCAAGGATGCGATTAAAGGCATCGCGCAGGCCGCAACGCTCATATCCCCGGAGAGGGGTAATGGCGTTGCGGATTTGCTGCAGCGCGGTATCCACAGTGAGAAGGTTACTCATTTCCAGACTCGCACAGTCGTCGGAAGAGGACTTTGGATGGTTCATTCACAAATACCTGTTTGAGTTAATCGATGGGGGGCTGTTATGTCTTTTCTCTGCTCTGCTCCTGGCGCATCCATTTGATGATGAACTCGCCAATCGTTTCCGGTCGATTGATATCCAGCACCGGAATGGAAGCCTGTGGCGGCGGGATATCGCAGGCGATGGCAATAATATGGGAATCATTGGGGTAGAGTAGCGGTTTGCCAAGGACTTCACGCCACAGCTCTACCTTGGGATAGTGCTCATGCTTGAAGCCTTCCACCAGCAATAAATCGAACTGATCGGGATCCAGGTGGCTCAGCAGTTCTCGCAGTTGCGGTTCATCCTGCTCCTTTGATTGTTCCGTGATAAGTGCCCAACGATGGGCCGAAGCAACCATGACTTGGCTGGCGCCAGCCTGGCGCAGACGATAGCTGTCCTTGCCGGGCTTGTCGATGTCAAAATCATGGTGGGCGTGTTTGAGCAGGGCAATGCGCACGCCCCGTTCGCGCATTAATGGTATCAGTTGCTCAAGCAAGGTTGTTTTTCCGGTGCCACTGAATGCCACAAAACCGAGTATGGGACGGGGAAAGTCAAAGGTCATGGCGTCAGCTCTGCTCTTGCTGGCTCAGTTGCTCGGGGGTATTGATGTTCATGAAGGCCTGCGGCTGATCGGAAAAGTCTACGGAACAGTGCCTGTTGCTGTAGTACCAGTCATGCACCTTGCGATGCCCTGACTCAAGATAGCTGCGCAGGTTCTCAGCAACAGAGCGCCTGACCAGCAAGATCACCGGGTGCAGACGATCGCCGTCATCTACCGTGCAAACATCCGCCTTGTTGATTTTCAGGCTTTCTAGCATTCGCGTGACCAGATCCTGAGGCAGTTGCGGTGTGTCACATGGGACACTGAGTACGTAGTCGCTCTGACTATACTCCAGTGCACTTAACAGTCCAGCCAATGGCCCAAGCCCCCCCGGTAGCGTGTCCTCGATCAAAGGGTAGCCAAATCTGGCGTAGTCTTCCTGATGACGATTGATATTTATCAATATCGTATCGCACTGGGACAAAAGTCGTTCCAGGACATGTTCGATAAGCGCACGACCGCGAAGAGGCAGTAGACCTTTATCGCGTCCGCCCATACGGCGACCGCTGCCACCGGCCAGAATAACCACGGTAATCGTCTCAATGTTGTCTGATTCGGCTGACATAACTGAACCGGAATTTTTTTCAGGGCTGGTAATATCTTATCATGCCATTACACCTTTTATAGGTTTGAGCATGGAGTAAGTGTACCTATGAGTACTGTGCAGCGTGGGCCAATCAATCCACAAGTGGATATCCTGCAGAAAGAGGATTGCTATCAGGGGTTTTTTCGTCTGGAAAAATATCGCCTGCGGCACCGCCGATATGATGGCAGCATGAGTGGCGTCATTGAGAGGGAACTTTTCGAGCGCGGGAATGCTGCGGCAGTGCTGCTGTATGATCCGCTGCGTGATGTCGTGGTGATGCTGGAGCAGTTTCGTATCGGGGCACTGGAGGCAAAGGGCGGCCCGTGGCTGTTTGAGATTGTGGCGGGCATGGTTGAATGCGACGAGCTACCAGAGGAGGTGGTGCGACGTGAAGCGCTTGAGGAGGCTGGGTGTCTCATCCAGGCCCTTGAGTTTATCTGTGAGTACCTGGTCAGTCCCGGGGGAACGTCAGAGCGGATCAGTCTTTACTGCGGTAGAGTGGATGCCAGCGGAGTGGGTGGTGTGCACGGCCTTGTGGAAGAGGACGAGGATATTTTGGTGCAGGCAGTTCCCTTCAATGAGGTATGGCGCTGGTTCGAAGAAGGAAAAGTCGATTCCGCCAGTCCGATCATTGCCCTGCAGTGGTTGGCAATGCATCGGGAAAGTTTACGCAGAAGATGGGCTGCCATATAAAAGGATGAAATCTTACCCGGAATGGTGGTACAGAATTTAGAGAGCCCCAAGATTCCGCAGCCCATAGATACCGCACTTTTTTCCAGCCAGTCGCGAGGCTTCATTGAGCGCGATGCTGAGAGAATATCCCTGGATCAACTGATCGATGAGGCCGGCATTGAATACATCCCCAGCGCCCAGGGTATCTACCACCTTTTCGACTGAGATGGCAGGGGTGTGGTGAATTTCTCCCTGTTGGTCGAGCCCATGAGCCCCCTTGTCACCCCAGGTACAACTCAGTTGTGCCGATAGTCCCTTCTTTCGCATGTAGCGGAGAAACTCAACGGCGTCCTCGTAACCATGGTGACGGGCATAGTCGCGGGAGAACATCAGAAAATCCGCATAGTGAAACAGCTGCTCGATTCCTTCACGAGGTTTCTCCACTTCAATAGAGCAGGGTAGTTGCGGCTGCTCCCCGCGCACACGCTCAAGCATCAGTTTCACCTGATCCAGATTACGCCCCTCGAAATGGATCCAGTCGAAGCGGCGCAGGTCAATCGCGGCGAAATGATCCGAAGAGTATTCCGGCAGATCTCGATAGTGCACGATGGTACGGCTTCCGCTGGAGTTGCTCAGTGCGATGTAAGAGGTAGGGACCTTGCCGTGCTGGACGGTATGTACAGCACTCAAATCGATATCGTGATCCTCGAGGTCTTTGACGATCGCCTCGGCGTCAGGTTCTGCTGCCAGTGTTCCTGCCCAGGCACAGTCATGTCCGAGCTGGCTCAGCACGACCAGGGAGTTGGTGGCATTGCCACCTCGGCAGCGCTGTTGCGATATGGCACGTACCTCCTCATCCTCTTGCGGATAGCGATCGACGAGATTGATGATATCCAGCGTGGCGTTGCCCACTGCGAGTATGCGTGCCATAGGTTCCTCAAGAAAAGTTGCGGGCAAGCGCCCAGTTAACATGTTCTACAACAATGGGAGAAGGGTGATTCAGGCGTTGCCTGAGTGTGGCGATGATCGCTACTTTGTCCTCGGTGCTCACTTGACCGTTAACCAAGGCATTGCCCAGTGCAATGGCGATATTGCGTAGCCAGGATTCATGGCCGATGCGCCGGATCGCCGAGCCTTCGGTGAAGCGCAAGAACTGCGCTTCGCTCCATAAAAAAAGATCGATCAAGCGGGGGGTTTCCAGCCCATGGCGTGGCCTGAAATCGGGCTCCTTGCTCCACTGGGCGAAGCGGTTCCAGGGGCAAACCAGTTGGCAATCATCGCAGCCGTAAATACGATTACCGAGCAGTGGCCTGAACTCCTCGGGAATGCTCCCCTTGTGTTCGATGGTGAGATAGGAAATACAACGTCTGGCATCCACCACGTAGGGCTGGACGATCGCCGCTGTCGGGCAGATATCGATGCAGGCCTGGCAGCTACCGCAATGGGCGCCAACCGCTGGGTCTGCCGGGAGCGGCAGATCGGTATAAAGTTCGCCGAGAAAGAACCAGGAGCCGGCTGTACGGTTAAGGATATTACTGTGTTTGCCGACCCAGCCGAGCCCGGCCTTGGCCGCCAGCGGCTTTTCCAGCACCGGGGCACTGTCAACGAAGACCCGATAGCCGAACTCGCCGATCTCCTCGGTGATCCGTTGGGCCAGCTGTTGCAGACGCTTGCGCATCAGTTTGTGGTAATCGCGTCCGAGGGCGTAGCGGGAGATATAGCCCAGCTCACGGCTCTCGATCACCTGCCACGGATCGCTCGCGGTTTCTGGCAAATAGTCCATGCGCACACTGATGATGCTGAGGGTGCCCGGTTCGAGGTCCGCCGGGCGGCTGCGCTTTAGCCCATGGCGTGCCATGTAGTCCATCGCGCCGTGATAGTCAGCCTGCAGCCAGTGATGAAGTTGTGCCTCTGCGCCGCTCAGGTCCGTATCCGCAATGGCCACTTGCTGGAAGCCGAGTTCTGCGCCCCACTGGCGGATCCGCTGAATGAGTTTCTCGGCGTCGAAAAGGTTCTGCGTCTGCTTCATAGCACGCTATGATACCTTCCATGAACCGATTACCCTACGATCTCTATCGTGCCGAGCAGGTACGCGAACTTGACCGCCTGGCGATCGATTACTATGGCATTTCAGCGAATGCCCTGATGGCAAGCGCGGGCCAGGTGCTGTTCGATGAGATTCGCCGCCGCTGGCCGCGCCGGCGGCGACTTGCCGTGGTGTGCGGGGGCGGGAATAACGCGGGTGATGGTTATGTGGTTGCCCGGTTGGCGAAGCAGGACGGCTATGAGGTGGAGCTTTACCATATCGTCGACCCGAGCCAGCTTAAGGGGGCTGCCCGCCATGCCTGTGAAGAGGCAAATGCCGTCGGGGTCTCCATGATCAACTATGATGGCCAGCGTATCGATGGGCACGATCTGATCGTCGATGCCGTGCTGGGGACGGGGCTGGAGCGCGCCGTGGAAGGGCTGTGGGCAGAAGCCATCGCCGCCATCAATGAGGCCCGCTGTCCGGTGATTTCCGCCGACATCCCGTCCGGACTCTCTGCCGACACAGGGTGTGCGCTGGGCTGTGCGGTGAAGGCTGATGTGACGGTCAGTTTTATCGCGCTCAAGCAGGGGGTGTTTACCGCCGAAGGCCCGGATCACTGCGGGCGCATTGTGTTTTCCGATCTGAATCTTCCTCACGAAGCCTACAGCCATGTCTCCCCCTCGACTCGGCGCATCGACTATGCGGCACTCTCCTCTCTGCTCGCACCGCGACCGCTCGATTCACACAAGGGGAAGTTCGGCCATGTGCTTGTGGTGGGGGGGGAGCATGGCATGATGGGGGCGGTGCGGATGGCCGCAGAGGCGGCGGCAAGGATGGGGGCGGGGCTCGTCTCCGTCGCCACCCGAGCGGCACATGCAGCCTTGATCAGCACTTCACGTCCCGAGTTGATGTGTCATGGGGTGGAGTCTCCCGACACTTTAATCCCCCTGTTGCACCGTGCCACTGTGGTGGCGATCGGCCCTGGATTGCAGTCCGGGGAGTGGGGGCGGGCCATGTTGGCTGCGGTCCTCGAGAGCCAGTTGCCGCTGATCCTTGATGCCGATGCGCTGAATCTGCTGGCATTGGAACCGATGTACCATGAAAACTGGGTGCTTACGCCCCATTCCGGCGAGGCAGCAAGGCTGCTGGGGTGCGCGGTCGAGGATATACAGCAGGATCGATTCCGGGCCATCGCCTCACTGGAGGCGAGCTTTGGCGGTGTTTGCGTGCTCAAGGGGGGCGGCACACTGGTGCTTGGTAGGGATGGGGAGTGCGCCCTTTGTAGCGATGGAAACCCCGGTATGGCATCTGGTGGAATGGGCGATGTATTGACCGGGGTGGTTGCGGCACTGGTTGCCCAAGGGCTGGACTTGCGGACGGCAGCGCGTTTGGGGGTGGTACTCCACGCCGCTGCCGCGGATCGAGCCGCCTCACATGACGGTGAGCGAGGTCTTCTGGCGTCGGATCTGTTTCCCTATTTGCGTCGCCTGGCCAATCCCGGGAAGTGAATGAACGGGATGGTCGACAACTACTTTCTTCCCGATAGTGAGAGCATGGAAGCCTTTGGTGCTGTGCTTGCCCAATGCTGCCCCCCTGGCTCTGTAATCTATCTCTATGGCGATCTCGGGGCAGGAAAAACCACCCTGGTGCGGGGTTTTCTACATGCCTTGGGTCATCGCGGTGCGGTGAAAAGCCCCACCTATACCCTGGTCGAGCCATACGAATTTGGCGAGCGACGGATCTACCACTTTGATCTCTATCGTCTTGGCGACCCGGAGGAATTGGAGTATCTGGGAATTCGTGATTATTTCGATGGCTGTGCCATTTCGCTGATAGAGTGGCCGCAACAGGGGAAAGGGATGTTGTCCCCACCCCACATCACGGTGCGGATCGAGTATGAAGGGGATGGGCGGCGTATCATCCTGTCCGGCGAAAGCCCTCACGTTGAAGGCCTGGGGAGGTGTGTATCCACTCACTTCACTGGGAGATAAAAGCTTGATTTTTTGCTTTATTCGTTTAAAGTTAGCAAAATATGCTATAATTAATAGCAACAAAGCATCATAACATAATGAATTTCAAAGAATAAATGAAACATCGCGCAAAAGGAGAGGCGTAGGATATGCGACTCTGCAGCGTTTTACTGACATTACTTTTGGCTTTGTCCGGCTCCCTTTCCTGGGCCCAGGCAGAGATCAACGGGGTACGAATGTGGCCCGCACCCGACAACACCCGCCTGGTGTTCGATAGCAGTGCGCCGGTCGAGCATACTTTGTTTACGTTGAAAAATCCGGACCGCATTGTCATCGATCTCAAGGATGCCAAGCTCCGTGTCGATACCAGCCATCTCGAATTTTCTAACACTCTGATCAAGAACATCCGTACTGGCCGTCACGGTGAGCAGGGGCTCCGTGTGGTGCTTGATTTAAAGGAACCCGTATCGCCCAAGAGTTTTGTATTGAGCCCCAATAATGAGTACGGCGATCGTCTGGTCATTGACCTTGCCCATGGGGTGGCGCAGCAACCCCGCGAGAAAAAGAGCATCCGGACACTTTCCTCACAGCAACACGGTGCCCGTGAAATCGTCATTGCCATTGATGCGGGACACGGTGGTGAAGACCCAGGCGCCATGGGGCCGCGGCGGACACGAGAGAAGGATGTCGTGCTGGAGATCGCTCGTAAACTCTATGCCCTGCTGGAGAAGGAGCCCGGCATAAAGCCGGTGATGATCCGGGACGGGGATTACTACATCGGGTTAAGCCAACGCGTAGAGAAGGCGCGTGATCACAAGGCCGATCTCCTGGTCTCCATTCATGCCGACTCGTTCCATGATCATCGTGCCCGCGGTTCTTCGGTCTACACCCTGTCTTCCCGCGGCGCAACCAGTGAACAGGCCCGTTTGCTGGCGGAGAAGGAAAACGCCTCCGACCTGATCGGTGGGGTGAGACTGGATGATAAGGATGATCTCTTGGCATCGGTGCTGCTGGACTTGTCGCAAACCGCCACCATTGAAGCGAGCAGCGATGTAGGCGCACGTGTTTTGAGCGGCCTCAAGGGTATTGGCAAGGTTCACAAATCCCGTGTTGAACAGGCCGGATTTCGTGTGCTCAAGGCGCCGGATTTGCCTTCCATCCTGGTGGAAACCGCGTTTATCTCCAATCCGGATGAGGAGCGCAAACTGCGTAGCTCGGCCTACCAACAGCGCATGGCCGGAGCCATCATGAGCGGCATTCGCAGCTATTTCACGGAAAATCCACCTCCAGGAACGATTCTCGCCCAGGCTAAGCGCAAGCACATCATTGCCCAAGGCGATACTCTTTCAGGCATTGCCCGTATATATCAGGTGCGTCTCGATACACTGCGTGACTACAACGGCTTGCAAGGCAACGAACTGCGTATCGGGCAGGTGCTGCGGATTCCCAGCGGGAGTTAGAATTAAGGTTCAAGGTTCAAGGTTCAAGGTTCAAGGTTCAAGGTTCAAGGTTCAAGGTTCAAGGTTCAAGGTTCAAGGTTTGCGAAGTTGCGGCGGCTTTGAACTTTCATCTTTAAACTTTGAACTCGTCCATGCCTTCACTCGTTTCCCTCAATCGCATTTGTTAAGCTATCCGACTTGAATCTATCCGGTTAGCGATTCCGTGCATCGACGTATCCAACCCTTATCCCAGCAATTGGCCAACCAGATCGCTGCCGGCGAGGTCGTCGAGCGTCCTGCCTCGGTGGTCAAGGAGTTGCTCGAAAACAGCATCGATGCCGCTGCCTCGAATATCGAGCTTGAACTGGAAGGGGGCGGCATCAAATCTATCCGTCTCCGCGACGACGGCAACGGGATCCACTGCGATGATCTGTTGCTCGCTGTTAGCCCGCATGCCACAAGCAAGATCTACAGTCAGGAAGAACTGGTGCGGGTATCCAGTCTCGGTTTTCGAGGGGAGGCACTAGCCAGCATTGCCTCGGTCTGTCGCTTTACTCTCTGCAGTCATTTGCGAGGGGCAGAAGGAGCTTGGCAAGTCAGTAATAGCAGCACCGAATCCATGAGCGAACCGATGCCGGGCGTTCTGCCTGCAGGCACCAGCGTGGAGGTGCGTGACCTATTTTACAATACACCGGCGCGGCGCAAATTTCTTCGCACCGAGCGTACGGAATATCTGCAAGTCGAAGAGGTGGTGAAGCGAGTTGCACTAAGCCGTTTTGATGTGGCTTTTTCCCTCGTTCATAATGGCAAGCAGCAGCTGCGGCTGCGCCCCGCCAGGGAGGACGGGCAGAGACTGAAGCGAATTTCTGATGTACTGGGGAAGCGCTTCGTCCAAAGCTCCATGAGTCTTGAGCAGGAGGCCGCCGGCATGCGGCTATGGGGCTGGCTCACTACCCCGGAGTATTCTCGAAGCCAGGCCGACAGCCAGTACTTCTACCTCAATGGACGCATGATTCGTGACAAACTGATCAACCATGCGGTGCGCCAGGCCCATCAGGACGTATTGGATGCTGGGCGCTATCCTGCCTATGTGCTCTACCTTGAGGTGGACCCGCTACAGGTCGACATTAATGTTCACCCTACCAAGCACGAAGTGCGTTTTCGCGAGTCCCGGCTGGTCCATGATTTTATCTTTCGTACCCTTCGCAATGCTCTCGGTGATACGTCCCAGGCGAGCCTTATCCCTGCATCCTCGGCAAGAGTGGATGAGAGGCAGCGGGGGGGAATAGCAGGCTATTCCCCGGCGAAAGGCAGGGGGGGGGAGCAGTCGCCTTCCCGCATTGCCGAGCAAATGCGTTTTTATCACCGCTCGGTCACGGGTGAAGCTGGGCGCCAAAGAGGCGCTGCGGAAAAAAAACTGGGCAAGGCCCAGGTTTTGCTTCATGGGTGCTACCTGTTGGCCGAAAACACAGATGGGCCCTTGCTGCTCGATTTGGCGGCAGCCCGCAAGTATTTATTGACCCGGCGAATAGTGACGATGCTTGCCGATGGCGAGGTACAGAGTCAGCCGCTGTTGATTCCTTGCACGGTTCGCCTGGACGAGCCGCAGATAGCCGGGGTAGAGCAGCACCTGGACGAGTTGCTGCGTCTGGGCTTTGTCGTGGAGCGGTTGGGTGTAGAATCTCTGGTGCTACGGCAGCTGCCAGTCCTCTTTCGTGGCGCCGATGCCGAGCAACTGCTCCGGCAGCTGGTTACCTTTATGGCAAGTGAGGGTGAAAGCAAGGCGGATGACCCAGAGCTGATCGCATTACTGGTCACGGGCGCTGTCGAATCCGGCCCGGTATCCAGGCTGGCTGATGCCGAGGCGGTATTAAGGGAGTTGGAGCTCCTGGAGGATAGTGGCAAAGACTTCTGGCAGCCTTTGTCGCTGACAGTGCTCAAGCAGTGGATAGCGAGCCGGGGCTGAGGCTAGTTGTTGATGTATGTAACCAATATTGTTCAGAACACTCGATAGTCATGACTAAACCGAACCGGCTGCCACCTGCCGTGTGCCTGATGGGGCCGACTGCCTCGGGCAAGACCGACCTTGCTGTCAAACTGGTTGAACGCCTGCCCTTTGAAATCATCAGTGTTGACTCAGCCTTGGTCTATCGGGGAATGGACATCGGGACTGCCAAGCCGGATGCTGCAATTCTGGCGCGCGCACCCCATCGCCTGATCGATATTCTCGATCCGGCAGAAGCCTATTCGGCTTCCCGGTTTCGGGAGGATGCACTGAGGGAGATGGCCGAAATTACCGCTTCTGGCAAGATTCCCTTGTTGGTTGGCGGCACTATGCTCTATTTCAGGGCTCTGGAGAACGGCCTTTCTCGTTTGCCCCAGGGCAATGCCGAAGTACGGGGTAGAATTGAACAGGAAGCGGAAGAACGGGGTTGGCAAGCGTTGCATGAGCGGCTTGCCAAGGTAGATCCTGTGGCGGCTGAGCGTATACACCCTAATGATCCGCAGCGTCTGTCCCGGGCGCTAGAGGTCTTTGAGTTGAGTGGTCGGCCAATGAGCAAATTGTGGCAGGAGAACGGGTCCCCCGAGTTGCCTTATCGCCTGATCAAGGTCGCTGTAGCACCGCCGGACCGTGTTGAGTTGCACGAACGCATTGAACGGCGGTTTCTCCTGATGCTCAATCAGGGACTGGTGGAGGAGGTTGAGGCCTTGTATCGTCGTGGTGACCTGAGTCCGCAACTGCCCTCCATCCGCTGTGTAGGCTATCGCCAGGTCTGGCAGTACCTGGCAGGGGAAATTTCCTATGCCGAGATGTCTGAGAGGGGGATAGTGGCCACCCGTCAGCTGGCCAAGCGGCAGTTTACTTGGTTGCGCAGTGAGCCGAGGCTCCAGTGGTTTTCCACATTTGAGAACAATTTATTGGAAAAAATGTTGAAATTTCTGGATGCTCACGCCATATATTAGGATGTCGGTATGATTTAATTCCGTGTAAAATCGTGCGGGAATACTTGTTTCTTTGGGTAACCAGCTGATAGTTATAGAGAGATGAGATTTTTAGGGGCGCGTGTTGCGCCACATAATAACAAAAGGAGTAATCTGATGAGCAAAGGGCAAGCACTGCAAGACCCGTTTCTGAATGCCCTGAGAAAGGAGCGGATCCC
>JBFEWO010000161.1:0-5988 GCA_041546305.1 Thiohalomonadaceae bacterium
GAACAGCACCAGTGCCGCCAGGAACAGCACCCGATAGTGGGTACTCGCCACTTCCGACTCGGGCATTTCCACCGCGATATTGGCCGAAAGCGTGCGCATTCCCTGGAAGATACTGAAATCCATCACCGGGGTGTTGCCAGTGGCCATCAGCACGATCATCGTCTCGCCCACCGCACGACCCACGCCGATCATAATGGCTGAGAAGATCCCTGGGCTGGCGGTCAGGATCACCACCCGAACCAAGGTTTGCCAGGGAGTCGCTCCCAGTGCCAGAGAGCCGAAAGTAAGATGGCGCGGCACACTGAAAATCGCATCCTCGGCAATGGAAAATATCGTCGGGATCACGGCAAAGCCCATCGCCAGTCCTACGACCAGGGAGTTTCGCTGGTCAAAGCCAATCCCCAGCGAGTCATGCAGCCATTTTCGCATGTCGCCGTCAAACAGCAGGTTTTCCAGCGGAACACTGATGGTAAAACTGAGCCAGACCAACACAATGACCACGGGTATCAGCAACGCAGCCTCCCAGCCGTCTGGCACCCGGCTGCGCAGCTCCCGCGGCAAATTGTGCCAGGCAAAGGCGAACAGCAGGATACCCACCGGCAAAACCAGCAGCATGGCAAAGGCGCCGGGAAGATGGCTCTCCAGCACCGGTGCCAGCCACAGACCGGCGAGAAAACCCAGGATCACGGTGGGCAGGGCTTCCATGATCTCGATCGTCGGCTTAACCGCGCGGCGCATGCGTGGTGCCATGAAATAGGCGGTGAAGATCGCGCCAAGAATCGCCAATGGCACGGCGATCAGCATCGCATAGAAGGCTGCCTTGAGCGTGCCGAAGGCTAGCGGGCTCAGGCTGAACTTGGGCTCGAAATCATTGCTGGCCGAGGAGGATTGCCAGGTATAGCCAGGTTCACTGTAACCCTCGTAGTGCACCTTGCCCCACAAGGCAGACCAGGAAATTTCAGGATGCTCGTTGTGCACCCGCCAGAAATGCATCTGAGCGTTATCATCCTCGGCGAGGAAGGTATCGGAACGGGGGGCATTAGCGATGGTAACGATGGCATGCTCGGCAACCTGCTCCACCAGCAGCTTACGATGGGCGGTACTGTGATAGATACCGACTTGGCCCGAGGCATCGCCAACCAGAAACCCCTTGCGTCGCTCTTCGGTGGCGATCGCGCTGACGGGGGCCTCTTGCGAGTGGAACTCACGGATCCGGCTCAGGTGATAATTATTGTGCTCATCCCGTACCGGGAACCACTGCACCACCCGACCATCGCTACCCCCGGCCAGCAGAGAGATCCCGCCCACCAGCTGCTGCAGGCTGCTCAGCGTGTCCCCACGGGGCAGCAGAGTGACACGCTCCTGCAATCGGGCTTCAGACGAGCCCACCTCAAAGTGCAACAATGAACCTTCCCTGTTGGCTATATAGAAACGCCGAAGATCCGGTGCAATCAGCAGGTAGTCCGGTTGGATATCGACGCCATCGAGTATCAGCGCCTCGCGCTCCAGGCTTACCTCCTCGCTGAGAAAGGAGGTCTCCTTGGCAAAACGGACCAGAGAGACATGCCCATCGCTGTCCGCCGCGGCCACCAGCAGTGCATCCTCAGTGTCGCGGAATGCCAGTTTGGTCACCGGGCGGGCGTCCTCGAAGATCTCCAGCGGCTCCTCTCCGTAAGGAAATTCGATTGCCGGCGTGATGGTCCGTACATCATTGGGATAACTGATGCGGAACTGGTGTGCCGCCAGCAGCACTTCACCATTAGTTAGGCCTAACGCGATCTTGCCGCTGCCCGGAATGCCTGCCGCCAGCGTGGAGGTTTCCCCCTCGGCGGCAGAAATGGCGGTATCCTCAACCACCACACCGTCGGCGGTGGTAAAAAATACCGCATGACCTTCGCTGGTATAGCGCACGGCCATGCCGGACTGCTCCTCCAGCTCCAGCCCGAGGGTCTGCCCCACGCCGGGAAGTGGATAGGTCGCTATCCGCTCACTGCTTGCGGGGATGAACAGCGGGAAGACAACGTAAAGCAAGTAGAAAAATATCAATACAATGGCGATGATCACGCTGATCCCGCCAATCGCTACCCCGTGGCGGGCCAACTTGTCCTTGAGCATGCGCCAACGATGGCGAGGGCTTGAGGCACTGCCACTGAGGGAACGGGGGGAATGAGAACTGATATTGGCTTCGGTTGTCATGGCGGCATCTTATGACGGAAATATGACAAACATGTGACAACCAAAAAATTCTGGCCGGAATTCAGATGGTCTACATCAGCCGGTGGGCCGCCTCATCCTTCATTCCCATCACCTGCTGGGCCAGTGCAATGGCTTGCTCGGCAAAGATATCCAGGTCACGCCACGCATCGGAAGTATCCAGTTCGCGCTCCAGGTTGGGAGCGATGACCTTGAGAAGGTAATCGCCGTCCGCCCCGGGCCGGTGGATGGAAAGGACATAAAAGCTGGGCTCGCTTCTGCCATCCTGCACCATGGCAAAGATATAACGATAGTCGATGCTATCGCTGCTCTCCACGTCACCCAGGATCACCGCAGTAAAATCGCCTATCTGGTAACGGCGCTTGGGGATGGCGGTAGAAAAGCGGGGACTATTCATTGTTATTTCTCACCTGTCTGTTGCCGGGATGATACAGTGCTTGTACAACCGTATCATTCAACATGATCCTTTCTCTGATAAATTTCAATACAGGATGACGCGCCAATGGCCGATAGTCCAACCCGCGCAGACGACATCGCCAGTGAAGCTGAACTGCTACAGCCAATCGGCGGTTCCAGCCTGCGCCTGCGCTTCAAGGGCCCCTTTGAAGGCAAGGTCATTACCTGGGACGCCACCTTTACCACACTACGCCACTGGTGCATGGAGCACCCCTCACCCCTTCCACAACGTAATTTCATCGATATCGGCCCGAATACACCTGATGGCCTGAACCTGATCGTCGGTCTCGATGTTCCCTGCATCGATATGCCTACGGTGCGCAAGGTCATGATGATGGTTCGCCAATACAAACGTCTGGCCCGAGGACGTCATGAGTTCGGTCAGGCCGTCCGTCTTCCAGGCCTGCCTGAGGATTAGGTCAGGAGCGCAGGGACAATATCGCTCGCGTGCAACCAGTCCGGCACCAGGCGACTGGCCTCACGCAACTCCCGCTCCAAGCGCCGGTAATCCGGCTCCTTGCTTGCCACCAGCGCCCAATAACGCGAGGAGTGGTTGAGGTGTACTGTATGACAGAGCTCGTGGACAAACAGATAGCGAACGCAGTGCGGCGGCAGAAACAGTAAGGCATAGTTGAGATTGATATGGCGCCTGGCCGAGCAGCTGCCCCAGCGGCTCCTCTGCCCACGCAGGCTAACCCCGCTGTAGGGCAATTCAAGCTCTCGGCTCACCTGTTCCAGCCAGGGCACCAGATGCCTTTTCCCCTGCCGTGCCATCCAGCGTTTGAGCGTCGACTGCCAAGCCGTCCCGCCGCTGACCTGTAACCCCCCGTTGCCCGTATCACGGCAAATACTTCTCTCCCCCCTGGATTCCAGGTAGTTCACCTGCCACTCCCGGGCAATGGCCGGCAGCGCAATCCGCTCCGGGGCAACCGCCGCCTGTGCCCGCCCTGGCGTAATACCGACTTTTTGCAGGGTCCGCTGCACCCAGACCTCATGGGTATCGAGGATAGCCGGCAGGTGCCGCTCATCAAAGCGTAGCGGCACCACCACCTCCACCTGACCGGAATGGTGTATCTTGAGTCGAACATGCTTGGCACGCGGGCTGCGGCGCACGGTCAGATAGCGGCGCCAGTCGGCATTGGCGAAGGGTTTTTCCGGGGCATTCATGGCGATGTATTATCGCTGCAGTTGAGCGCTTATCCTAGTTACACGAAGAACTCAGGACGAAAAAGATCCGGCGAGATGTGAACCGGGTACCATCAAATCCAAAACTGGCGGTGGTATGGAGTGTGGTGCCTTTCTCGCAATAAAATCCGTCCCTAATAAAAAAAGACTTATCCTGGGCCCAATAGATTGGGTAATCTTTACCTCCATGCGCAAATACCACGGCACCATCATTGACAAAACCCGGGATGAACTCGGCGATATCGAAATCGTGGAAGATACCATTTCCCGCTCACTTCACTTCGGCTCCGATCCCAAGCAAAGCAGCATGTTGCTGCGCGATCCCGTTTACCTTGAGCTTGCCTATACCCGAGCCATGGCCTGTGCCTTGCTGTTCAGCGGAGCGGCCAGGCGCTTTCTGCTCATCGGCCTCGGCGGCGGTTCACTGGCCAAATTCCTGCTGCACCATTTCCCTGATAGTCAGGTGGATGCCGTGGAGTACCGCGAAGCGGTCAGTGAAATGGCCTTTAGGCACTTCGCCTTGCCTCGCGACGAACGTCTTCGCATCGTCATAGACGATGGCGGCCACTTCATGCGCACGGCTACGATGGACGAATATGGTGAATACGACGTGATTTTCGTCGATGCCTTTCTTGGCAATGGTATTGCACGTAGCGTTTGCGGCATGAGTTTCTACGATGCCTGTCGCGATCGTCTGGCCGAAGGGGGAGTGCTCAGCATGAACCTGTGGAACGGAGATTATGTCCGTGCCCGTGACCTGCTGGAGGATATCCGTGCGACCTTTGACGGCAATGTGCTGCAACTGCCGGTGGAGGGTAAAGACAACCTCATTGCTCTTGCAACCAAGGGGACGCCATTGAAAAAACAACTACGTCACCTGCAAGCAGAGGCCAAAAAAATGGAGGAATTGACCCACGTGGAATACGGGGCTTTTCTGCGGCAGCTGCGCAAGCATAACAGCTGGCTTCCCTTTTAACTCAAACCGGCTGCCCAGCGTTTATCCATCACGCTTTCTTATCAATGACAGGTTGTCTATCAACCTCACTGTACCCGGGAAAAGTCCGGTTCTCCTCAGGGGAATCCGTGCCCTGAAACACCTAAGCGTCACTGATCGCTGGAGTTTTTTCCTGCCAGGGATGCTTGGCGCTGCGCTGTCGTTACGGACAAATCGTGACCGTGCTAACGGCAGACAGGGAATAGCCATGCTATCAATGCAGCTATCTTGTTGGCGCTCGGGCTTAATCCGGCTAATTTTTCTTGACCGGTAGCGTCCACGCACCCACAGCCCCGGAAGAGAAAGATGCTGCAGCATGATAACAACACAACCGAAGCCACCCTCAGCCTGATGCTCAACTACGGGCCACTCGGTTTGATCCGGGCCAGCCGCACTCTGATTGGTGATAACTGCATATGTGTGGATACCGGCTGTATCGCACTCAACGATAACAGTGAGGTGGAAATTGTCCTTAGCATCCGGAATGCCACCCGTATCAGTACCTACCGCATTCCGGCCACCGTCAGCGGCCGTGGCGAACATGGGATCACTTTGCAGTTCCGGGAATGTGCCAAGGCTACCCTCGAGGCACTGCTCCCCTTTGTCACCCGGCATTAATCCCGAGTTCCCCTGCACAGCCAACTTTTTTTCGGAACTGACTTAACGCAGAAGCAATACCGGCACCGAGGCATTGCGCATTACGTTGGTGGTCGTACTGCCGACCAGAAAACGGCGGATCACCGAGTGACCGTACGCCCCCATCACCAGCATGTCGATGCCCTGCTCGGCACGATAATCGCACAGCACCCGTTCCACCTCACCCTGCCGGATAGCGCCAACCACCTCATGGCCTGCCTCGGAGAGCGTCCTGACGGCCCAGTCCAGTTGCTCCCGCTGGGTGCCGTCCTCTGCGCCGACCATCACCACATGGCAGGGCATACCCTTGAACAGCGGACTGGCGGCAACCATCTCGACCCCCTTGCGGGTGGTATCACTGCCATCGAAGGCGATCATCACCCGCTGCGGCATGGTGAACTCATCCGTGGTGATGAGGATCGGCCGGTGCATGATACGCACCACACTCTCCAGCCGACTGCCCACATGGTTCTTGAGATGCTCATCGTGTTTGCCCAACACAA
>JBFEWO010000047.1:0-18093 GCA_041546305.1 Thiohalomonadaceae bacterium
CCGAAGGTCATCTCCCAGTGCGGGGTCATGATGTCCACCCCGAGCAACTTCTGCGCATCGACCATGTCCTGGGCATTGGTCCACAAGGAGGTGGCCGAGCCCTGCCAGGTGTCGCCACCATCCAGCATCAGCGCTCCGGGGCGTGAAGCGCGCAGGCGCTTCACCAATGTGGCGAGGTGGGCAAAGCCACCCACCTTGCCGAAACGCTGTGCCGCCTCAGTGAAATCGAGGTATGTAAAGGCGTGCGCCTCCATGGTGCCGGGGCGGATACCATACTGCTTGAGGAAGTTCTCACCGACCAGGTGTGGCGCCTGACCGTACATGCCTGCCACGCCGAGATTGATATTCGGCTCACGGAACCAGATCGGCAGCAGCTGAGCGTGGCAGTCGGTGTAGTGCAGGAAAGAGACATTGCCGAAACGCGGCACATCGTAAGGGTCACGTCCCATACCAGCGACCCCGGGCATGGCGAAACCAGCAGCTGCCGCGGCAGCCAGCATCTGTAAAAACTCACGACGTGAAATGCTCATCCTCACTCCTTTTCATGCATCACGGGGTAATTGCCATATCGGCGCAAATATCGCTGCATAAATTATGCGCGGGAAGCTAAAACCACACTATTGGGAGGAATACCGAAGGGAATTAGGGTTTACCCTAGGGGAGAAAAACAGTTCAATGCAGAAAGTTAAAGTCCAAAGAGGCATTCACCCAGATACGGCCGATTGTTTGGAGGATTAAAATCGCAGCGGGTGCTGCTCCCACCTTGAACCTTGATCTTTGAACAAAAAATTTTGAACCTTGAACTTGTTATTTATCCGCATTGGCCACCGTCAGTGACATGCGCACCAGGTGTGACAAGGATTCGGCCTGTAACTTCTCCATCACCCGTGCTCGATGGGCTTCAACTGTTTTCAGACTCACGCCAAGCTCCATGCTAATTTGCTTGTTTGAGGCACCGGCAACGACCAAGGCCAATACCTCATGTTCACGCGGAGTAAGCGTATCAAGACGGGCGCGCCACTCATCGATTTGTGCAAGGTTCGTCCGCTGTTCCCTATCCTGCTCGATCGCCCGTTGCACGGTATCCAGCAGCAGCTGATCATTGAACGGCTTCTCAACAAAATCAAAGGCGCCAGCCTTCAGTGCCCGCACCGCCATCGGGACATCTGCATGGCCAGAGATTATCACCAGGGGCAAGCGAAACCCCCGATCCTTCAATACCCCCTGCAACTCCAGACCGCTCATACCGGGCATGCGAATATCGAGCAGTAGGCAACCGGGACGGTCCTCGCCAAAACCATGTAAAAAGGCGTCGCCTGATGGAAAGGTCTCTGTGTTGAGCCCGACCGACTGCATCAGCCAGGAGAGTGAGTCGCGGACCGCTTCATCATCATCGACAATAAATACCGTGCTCTGCTCGCTCACCCTAATCCTCCCCTTTATCCGATGGCAGGACGATGCGCAGGCGTGTGCCCTGATCACCAGAATGGTCCAGCATTAGCCACCCTCCATGCGCTTCAATAATACCGCGACTGATGGAAAGCCCCAGTCCCATGCCATGTTCCTTGGTGGTCACAAAAGGCTCGAAGATTTTTTCGCGCATTGCCTCATCGATTCCATGGCCGCTGTCCTGCACCACCAGTTCGATGTCACCATCCTCAAGTGACGACTGGATCAGCAGAAGACGCTCGCGCACCGGCATATCCTGCATCGCCTCGATGGCGTTGCGGGTTAGGTTCAGCAACACCTGCTCGAGCTGGATATCGTGTGCCCACAATAGCGGCAACTCCTCCTGCAGCTGCAACTGCAGAGTCACCTTGGCCTTACGCAATTCGGGTTTCAGAAAGGCCACCAACTCCCGGATTAGACCATTGAGATCGACCCAGCTACGCTCCGGCTCTTCCTTGCGGATAAAACGGCGCAGCTGACGAATAATCTCCCCGGCCCGTTCGGCCTGTGAAGCCACCCGTTCCATCACTTCGATAAGTTGTTCACGGATCCCCTCCTTATCGCTTTGCAGCATGCGAATGGAACCGCGGGTGTAGTTACTGATCGCCGACAACGGCTGGTTAAGCTCATGGGCGATCCCCGAAGCCATTTCTCCCATGGTACTCAAACGCGCCACATGGGCCAGCTCGATCTGCCGCTGGCGAGCCTCCTCTGCGGCGTTCTTGCGTTCGGTAATATCGCGGAACACGACCACCGCCCCCGTCGCTTTACCATATTCATCCCGAATCGGATTGCTGGAATATTCCACCGAGATACTGTGCCCATCCTTACACCAGAAGATATCGTCATCCACGAAACGCGCCTGATTGTCGCGGAAGGTGTGGTAGACCGGACACTCATCACCAGGGTGGGGTGAGCCATCGGCGCGGGTATGATGCAACAACCAATGCTGGTTCTTACCGATGATCTCCCCTGCCTTCCAGCCGGTGATCTCCTCCATTGCCCGATTGACGAAGGTGGAGTTTCCTTCCAGGTCGACACCGTAAATACCATCTGCCACTGAATCGAGGATCAAGGCGTGCTGTGCCTCCAGGCGCTGCTTGGCGTGGGAAAGTGCCCGGTTCAATCGCCACACCCAGGTACTCATGCCCCCCATAAACAGCAGCAATAACAGGCCGCTGAGTAACCAGGCCCAATAACGTAACAGCACATCCAGCAGGGTAAAGCGACGCTCATGCTGGTAGGGCGGCAACAGCAGCTCGCGCAACAGGTTGTGCACCGGCTGGTAATCCAGCGGAATGGTCCAGCCCGCATAATTGCCGGCGACGGTGGCAGGGTCGTCCTCAGGCATTGCCGCCAGCGCAATCGATACCCGATGGGCCAGTTCATTGGAGGTATAACGGACTTTGCTGAAAGGCCATTCGGGGTAGAGCCGTGTACTGTGCAGCAGTGGGAAGTCCGCATAGTGCTTTTGCTCAATGATGCGAAACTCGTTGAGCCGTATTCGCCCCTCCGCAGCCATCCGCTCCAGGATGTCACTGCGGACGGTACCGGCATCGACCCACCCCTCCCTAACCGCCAACACGACCCGGTCATGAGTACCCAGGAAGGTCAGTTCGACGAAATCGCGATAGGGGTTGATGCCCGCCGCCTTTAACTCGCGCAACGCCATCTGATAACCGCCCAACGAGGTCTCATCGACTGCGGCAAAAGAGCTTCCCTTGATGTCTGCCATGGTATTCAGGTCGTATCGCTCGGCACGGGCGAATATCACCCCGGCGAAAATATTGAACACCTCACTGCCCCACCGGTTTTTCATGGTGGCGATACGCGAAACCCGATGACGAGCCTCGAGGTTTACGTAAATGGCCGGGTTGACGAGAATAAAATCCACCAAGCCATTGCCCACCGCCTCGTCCACCTCGTCAAAATTGAGCGGGTCGATATAAAAACGGTACTCGGGTAAGGCACGGCTGAGGTAATCGGCGGTTTTGGACCAGTGGCTAATTGTCGCCTCATCACCCCGGTGGCTGAGCACACCGATGCTGACCGGTTGTGCTGCCTGCACACTGAATGCCCCTCCCAATAACCAGAAGATGGCCGGAAGGGCTAGCCACCAAGCCGATGCACTTCTATGAGGCATTCGCAAATTTACACCAGGCGCCAAACCAGCCAGGCCACCGCGGCGGCCATCAGCGCCAGCGCCAGCCAGAACCGGGGAGCAAGGGACCCCTCGACGACCGGCAACAGGTAACCGTCACGAGCGGGATCGATTTTTCGGATACGTTGGCCGATTTCATCCCAGGCAGTCTGATGTTGCGGCTTTAACGGTTGGGACTGCTCGCCCCGCGCCAGAGCCACCAGATCCTCCCGCATCCACACCCCTTCGGGTTTACCCTTGGGGAAACTGCAGTTGCCCACAAATAACACCGTACCGCTCACCTCTGCCTTCGGCAGGTGGTAACGCAAGGTCGAAAGCTGGGCGTCAATGTGATAGAGGGGATTGGAAAACCGAATGGTGCGCTTGCCCAGCACCTGAGCCCAGGTATCCATCCGCTCACCGCCAAAAATAATCCCGTTACGGCGGTTGGTCGAAAGGGCGATGATGCCCTGCGGCGTCAACAGCAGTTGTTCATAGAAACTCTGTCCTCCCATCCCATCATCAATCAGGACATGTTTCAACTGCGCGACGCCGACAGCCGCAATGCATTTTTCCAATCGCCGCTGCGCTATACGCTGCCGCAGCCATGGCAACAGAAGCAGCATGGCAATGAGTAACAGTCCCAGCGGGACACCCCATGTTTCAAGTTGTACCTGCATTGCTTGCTCCATTAATCGCGACGCCAAGTCGTCCCCTGGGGACCATCCTCGAGCACGATGCCCTGTGCCTTAAGTTCATCGCGAATGCGGTCGGATTCTGCCCAATTCTTGTCCTGGCGGGCCTGCAGGCGGGCCTCGATCAGCGCCTCGATGGCCGTGTCGTCCAACCCGCCCTCGCTACTGCCGCCCTTGAGGAAGACCTCCGGTTCACGCTGCAACAGTCCCAGCAGACTTCCCAATACCTTGAGGCTCGCCGCACAGTGGGCAGCCTTTACCAACTCTCCGGTGCTCTTCAACCGATTGACTTCGCCGGCGATCTTGTGCAGCTCGGCTATGGCCTCGGAGGTATTGAAGTCATCATCCATCACCTTCCAGAACTGCATGACATTCGTGGCAGGCGTCAGGAACTCCTCCGCCGAATACTCCTCCTTGATCTCCAGATCGCGCAGCGCGGTGTAAAGACTGGTGAGGGCATTCTTGGCCCCGTCTAGGTGCTGATCCGAGTAGTTCAGCGGGCTGCGGTAGTGGCTGGTGAGAATGAAATAACGAATCACCTCTGGGTCGTACTTCTTCATGACCTCACGAATGGTGAAGAAGTTGCCAAGGGACTTGGACATCTTCTCGTTATCCACCCGCACGAAGCCGTTATGCAACCAGTAGTTGACGAAGGTGCAGCCGCAGGCCCCCTCGCTCTGGGCAATCTCGTTCTCGTGGTGCGGGAACTGCAGATCGAGTCCGCCGCCATGGATATCGAAGTGGTCGCCAAGGGCCTGGGTCGACATGGCCGAGCACTCGATATGCCAGCCGGGGCGGCCGTTGCCCCAGGGCGACTCCCAGTAGGGCTCACCCGGTTTGGCGGCCTTCCACAGCACGAAATCGAGCGGGTCGGCCTTGGCTTCGTCTACCGCCACGCGCTCACCGGCACGCAGGTCTTCCGGATTTTTGCCGGAGAGTTTGCCGTAGCCCTCGAATTTCGACACATCGTAATACACATCCCCGTTGCTGGCGGCGTAGGCATAGCCATGGGCGATCAGCTTCTCGATCATGGCGATGATCTCGGGCATGTGCAGGGTGGCGCGAGGCTCCAGGTCCGGGCGCTGTACCCCCAGGGCGTCGGCATCCTCATGCATTGCCTTGATAAAGCGGCCGGTCAGGGCGGTGAAATCCTCTTTGTTATCGTTGGCACGGGCAATGATCTTGTCATCGATATCGGTGATATTGCGCACATAGGTCACCGCCTCATCACCATAGATATGGCGCAAATAACGATTGATCACATCGAACACCACCAGCACCCGTGCATGGCCAATGTGGCAGTAGTCGTAGACCGTCATGCCGCAGACATACATACGCACCCGTGCCGGATCGATGGGCACGAAACGCTCTTTTTGCTTGCTGAGGTTGTTGTGGACCTTTAAGTCGTGTTGATACGCCATTCGCTCTCTTCCAAGTTCAGTGCCGCCAGGGCCCAGCCGCGCATGTTAGCCCAAAAGCCCCGATCGCGACAAAGCCCTGGCAGGGAATGATACCCTGAGGTTCTTTCCTCCCCTCGCCCAAGCCGATATCATGGCGCCTTTGACAAGGCACAGAGGATATCGAATGAAGAAGTTGACCTATCTGCTGCTGGCATTGGTGCTGGGTGCCTGCGGCGACCAGAGCCAAAGCGTTGACACCCCTGCCACCACTGCCGCCACCGAGAATCCAAGAGTACTGATGCAGACCAGCATGGGTGATATCGTCATAGAACTGTACCCGCAACAGGCACCTAGAACCGTGGCTAACTTCCTGCAGTACGTCGATGACGGTTTCTACAATGGCACCATCTTCCACCGTGTGATCGACGGCTTCATGATCCAGGGCGGGGGCTTTATCCCGGATATGCAGCAGAAACCCACCCGACCGCCCATTATGAACGAGGCGGACAACGGCCTGCGCAACACCACCGGCTCTATCGCAATGGCTCGCACCATGGACCCGCACTCGGCCACCGCCCAGTTCTTCATCAACGTAAATCACAACGACAGTCTCGATTTTCGTGAAAAGACCCCGCGCGCCTGGGGCTATGCGGTATTTGGGCGTGTGGTTGACGGCATGGACGTGGTCCAGGCCATCAAGGGCGTCAGCACCGGCAGCCGCGGCATGTACCGCGACGTTCCAATGACTAACATCATCATCAAGCAGGTCTCACGCCTGAATGGCGCCGCGGCCTCCAGCAAGGAGTAAGACATGGTCAAACTGCACACCAACTTCGGTACCATCACCCTGGAGCTGAATACCGAGAAAGCGCCTGTAACCGTCGCGAACTTCCTCGACTACGTCAATTCCGGCTTTTATAACGGCACCATCTTCCACCGCGTGATCAGCAACATCATGATCCAGGGCGGTGGCATGGAGCCTGGGATGAAGGAAAAAGCCACCAACGCACCGATCAAGAACGAAGCAGACAATGGCCTCTCCAACGAGCGCGGCACCATCGCCATGGCCCGTACCATGGAGCCGCATTCCGCCTCTGCCCAGTTCTTCATCAACGTCAAGGACAACAAGTTTCTTGATCACCGCTCTCCTACCCCCGACGGCTGGGGCTATGCGGTGTTCGGCCGTGTAGTCGATGGCATGGACGTGGTGGACAAAATCAAGGACGTCGCCACCGGCAACGCCGGCTTCCACCAGGATGTACCGCTGGAGGATGTGATCATCGAATCAGCCGAAGTCACCGAAGAGTAAACAACGGCCCATGGCCACACTGTTTATCTCTGATCTGCACCTGAACGCGGAGCAGCCCGATACCATCGGGCTGTTCCTCGAATTCCTTCGTGACCAGGCCCGCCAGGCTGAAGCACTCTATATCCTGGGCGATCTGTTCGAGGCCTGGCTCGGCGATGATCTGCCCCTGCCCGGCTACGCCCCGGTCCTCGAGGCGATGAAACAGCTCAGTGACAGCGGCATCCCGATCTACGTCATGCATGGCAACCGTGATTTTCTGCTTGGCCCAGGTTTCGAACAGCAGAGCGGCGCCACCCTGATTGACGACCCAACCGTAATTGATCTCTACGGCAGCCCTGCCCTGCTGATGCACGGCGATCTGCTGTGCACCGACGATCTCCCCTACCAGGCAATGCGCCAACAACTGCGCACCCCGCAGTGGATTACCGCCTTCCTGGAGAAACCCGCGCAGGAACGCATCGACTTCGCCCGCCAGCTGCGTGAGCGCAGCAAAAAAGAGACCGGAGAAAAAAGCGAGGCGATCATGGACGTCAATCCCGGCACCGTCACCCGATACATGCTGGACCATCAGGTATCGCAACTGATTCACGGCCATACCCACCGTCCCGCCACGCACCATATAGAGATAGAAGGGCAGCCTGTTACCCGCCATGTCCTAAGTGACTGGCATGGGCGAAAAGGAAGCATGCTAGTGTGCGACACCAATGGTTGCGAGTTACAGACGCTCGGGGATTGATCCAACGCGCGATCGCTCAGCCCAGCACCCTCTACTCCCCATTATTACCAAGCACGTATTTCCCTCTCCTGCAAGGCTATAGATCAGACCTGCATCACATTATAATGGGCCGATGCGAACGCGCTTTCCCCCCAGGCTGCTCGCCACGCTGTTGTTGTCGCTGCTAACCGTAGCGTGCAGCGAGCCGAAGAACGAACTGCAACGCATCCAGGATGAAGGCAGACTGGTGGTGATCACCCGTAATGCCGCGACCAGCTATTTCGAAGGCCCGAATGGTGCCACCGGCCTCGAATACGATTTGGTCAGCGGCTTCGCTGCCGAACTCGGGGTAGAGTTGGAGATCATCGTTGCCGGCAACGTGAGCGAGGTCCTCGCCTTACTGGCCGAGAACAAGGGCGATCTGGCGGCAGCCGGCCTGACAGTCATCGCACCGCGCGAGCAATGGGCACGCTTCAGCACCCCCTATCAGGAAATCACCCAGCAACTGGTTTATCGAAGCGGTGAGCACCGTCCCCGCAATCTCACCCAACTTGACGGCCAACTGGAAATTATTGCCAACAGCAGTCACGCGGAGCAGTTGCGAAAACTGAAGCATGAATACCCCAGACTCAACTGGATCGAGAACAGCGAGGCGGAAAGCGAAGAGCTGCTCAATCTGGTATGGGAGAAGGTTCTGGACTATACCATTGCCGATTCCAACGAAGTGGCGATGAACCGCCGCTTCTATCCCGAGCTACGTGTCGCTTTCGATATCTCCGAACCACAACCGCTCGCCTGGGCTTTCCCCAAAAGCCGGGACGAGAGCCTCTATCAGGCGGCGAATGCCTACTTCGACGTCCTGCAATCGAGTGGCCGGCTGGCACAGCTTATCGATCGCTATTACGGCCATTTGGAAGATTTTGACTACGTCGGCACCCGCACGTACATGCGGCACATCCAGCAACGATTGCCGACCTATCGCGCCACCTTCGAGTATGCGGGGAAGGAGTTTGGCGTAGACTGGCGCATGCTTGCGGCGATGGCCTATCAGGAATCCCACTGGAACCCGAACGCTGTCTCTCCTACCGGGGTGAAGGGGCTGATGATGCTCACCGCCGCCACGGCATCGGAACTCGGTGTGGAGCAACGAACCGATCCGGTGCAAAGCATACGCGGCGGTGCGCTCTATTTCAGCCGTTTGCTTGAAAGGGTACCGGATCGCATCGCTGAACCGGACCGTTCCTGGCTGGCTGTGGCGGCCTATAACATCGGCTACGGCCACATGGAGGATGCGCGCATCATCACGCAGCAACAGGGAGGAGATCCCGACAGCTGGAAAGAGGTGAGAGAGCGCCTGCCCCTGCTGCACAACCGCAAGTGGTACCAGAAGACCCGCTTCGGCTATGCCCGCGGCAATGAAGCCGTGCGCTACGTGGAAAACATCCGCAGTTATTTCGATATCCTGGTGTGGCTCACCGATCGGGAAAAGGTCCCGGCACCTCCCCCGCACAAGGCTCTGGACATCGCCAATCCTGCGTTATAGACCACCACGTTTATTCACTAAAAGCCTCATTCTGCATGGAGAGATAAACCTGGTAGGTATTGCGGCGGTTGGCTGCATCGAAGGCCGGCAAGTCCTGGAATGCAGACCAATCGGTCGCTGCATAAGCCTCATCGAAGGGCATCAGCTCATCCACGGCCTCCCCCATTTTCTCGCGAAGGTAATGGAGGTAAAGATAGGTCAGCCCCAGAGCGCGCACCGGCGCCGCCTGATGAGGACCGTGTCCTGGCACTAGCGCTACCAGGTTGCTGCTCTCCATCTGCTTCAGCGCCTCAAGCCATAGGCGGGTATTGCTGCTGCCGAGAAATGGAACCCGGCCCTCGAAGATCACATCGCCAGAGTAGAGCACCCGCTCATTCTCCACGTAGACGGTCATGTCCGCATCAGAGTGGGCATCCCCCACCAGCGTCAGTTGCAAGCGGGTATCCCCCACCACAAGCTCCATGGCATCGTCAACATAGCGATCCGGCCAGATGAGACGCGTCTCGTCATTGACCCAAGGATCAAGCGAAAGGCGGCGCTCTTCCAGCCGCTCCTCGGCCACCGGCGAGTTGAGATATTTTTCCGCACCGGAGGGAGCGATGATCTCGGCACCCCGCTCCTTGAAATACTGCAGGCCGAAAACATGATCCGCGTGGTAATGGGTGACAATCACCTTGACCACCGGCTTGTCAGTAACGGTATGGATCTGCTCCATCAGCAATTGTGCCAGCGAAGGACTGCCCAGCGCATCGATCACCACGACACCAGCCTCGGTGACTACCACGCCCGCATTGGAGATGAAGCCCTCATTCTCAATCGCGGTACCCGCCTCGCCCTGAACGTAATAACAGTTCGGCGCCACTTGTTGTAGCGACATCGCTACGCCAGAGGGAGGATAGTCACCGGCCGTCAGGGTCGGGACATAACAGACCAGCAATAGCCAGCCAAAGAGAATTCGCCGCGCCATAATGACATCCTCAATAGTAATGTACGACCATCATAACCGGGGCAAGGCAGCGTGGCCTATTCGGGTTTACCCCAAGCGTTCCTCCGACAGGTCACTCCTAGGCAACCATATTTTTCGAGCATGTTTATCCGTGCAGCGCACATCATGTGGGCTAACGCTATCACTGGGCGCTTGAAGCACTCCAAGGAATCGGTATAGTTAAACGCTTCAGGGGAATACCATACTAATGACAAGGGATAAGACATGTCTGCACGACAGAATGATGGTCAGCGCAATCCGGGTAGTCTTCGATCACGCTACATCACTCTAACACTGCTGCTTGCCATCATTGTCATCTCGGTCGTTCTGCTCTTTTACAAGGGCATCATTTCCACCAAACAGAATGTTGCCGAGCAGCTATTGGTAATTCAGGAGGATCACAGCACGCTCAACCGGATCAAAATTGACCTCCTGGAGACCTACCGCAATATTGATCTGTTCCTGCTCGACCCCTCACAGGGCAACCATGCCGACACTGCACACAGTCTGATTTCATCATCACTCGTGAAGGTAAGGGAGTTCGCCCTCAGGCATCGCCTCGGTGATCTGGACGTGCGCCAGGAAGCGCAGCGATTGGCAACGAAATACTCCAACTTGAAAGAAAGTGTCACGGCACTGACAGAGCTGCGAATGGACATCCAGCGACAGTACCCAGGGATGTCGATCTCTGCCTTCGATATGACAGGGCCACAACAACAAGTCATTAACAGTCTGCTAATACTGATCCAGGAAATTGAAAGTGGTAACCTCATTCCCGAGTCGAAGGAACTCTATCCGCTGCTCCTAAAATCCTACACCCTGTGGACCCGTGCGATCTCACAGATGAGGATCTATATGGCGAACCGTCTCGCCTCTTTCAGCACAGAACTCCTCTTGTCACAGGCCAACTCTCTCGAAAACCTGCATAATAAATTTCTGGAAGATGTCGAGAGACTCGGCTGGCTCTACACCACAGAAGACAGTTTTGAGGGCGAGACCACCATCCGGTCGATAGAAAAGAGTGCTCGCCAGTGGATGAATCTGTTTGAACAGGTGAGAGCAGTTTCCGAGTCGGATAAGTGGCGGGGTGACAGCCATACCATGAAAACAGTGGTCATTCCGCTCACCGACGAGATCTCCTCTTCCATATCGAAGCTGGAGAGCTGGTTGAGTACCCAGGAAAATGGCGTTGTTGAACAGCACAGAAAGAATACCGATACGCTGAGCACGCTTCTTTTCAGCATCATCGGACTGTTCATGCTGTTCGCCCTGGGACTAATTCTTTCTCTCGACATGATGGTCTTCAGACCTATCGCCAGTGTAACCGAGGCACTCCGCTCCAAGGCCTACAACCATAAGTCGCCAGCACTGATAGATAGCGATTCTCGGGAGATACGTTACCTCATAGAGGCATTCCAACAGATGGATGCCGAGGTTGACCAACGGCAGGATGCCCTGGAGCATCAGGCACTCCACGATTACCTGACCGGCCTGCCAAACCGCTTTATGCTGAACCAGCGGATTGAATATCAGCTACTGACTTCCGCCCAAAGCAACCAGCCTTTCACGCTGTTCCTGATGGACCTTGATAACTTCAAGGACATCAACGACTCGCTGGGACACGCAGCCGGGGACATACTCCTGCACAAAGTGGCCATGGAGCTCAGTCAGACAGTACGCAAGATCGACACCGTAGCCCGACTGGGGGGCGATGAGTTCGCTATCCTGCTACCGGATATGGCCAGGGACGAGTCGCAGAAACTGGCCAAAGCTATCCTGCATACACTGCAACAACCATTCAAACTCGAAGGGAAGCTGATTAGTGTCGGCATCAGCATCGGCATTGTCAGCTACCCCTCCGATGGTACCGATATCAAGAGCCTGCTCCAGCACGCCGATATCGCGATGTATCATGCCAAGCGTCAAAAGACCGGTTTCTCGTTCTACAATTCCAAGGAGGATTTCTTTCACGAGAACAGGCTTTCCCTTATCTCCGATCTCAAGGACGCTATCGAAAACGATGATCTGGATCTCCATTTCCAGCCGCAAATCGATGTCAAAACGAACCGGGTCTGTGGAGCGGAAGCGCTGTTACGTTGGCATCACCCGACTCATGGCGAAATAAAGCCGGACAAGACGATCGAGCTTGCCGAATATGCAGGCACCATCCATCAGCTCTCGCTATGGGTAATTGGCACGGCCATGAAAGAGTGTGCTGCCTGGCATGCCGCTGGCCACAACATCTCGGTCTCAGTAAATCTTTCGGTACTGGATCTTGCCAACCAAAACCTCTCCGGAGAGATTGGCGCGCTGCTCAAACAATATCGCCTGTCGCCCTTTTATCTAACGCTCGAAATCACGGAAAACGGTATGATGGAAAATCCCGGCCACTCCATCGATATGCTGAACGGGCTCAGCCAAATGGGGATTAATCTTGCCATTGATGATTTCGGTACCGGATTTTCTTCCCTCACCTACCTGAAGAAACTTCCCATCAATACCATCAAAATCGACAAGTCATTCGTCCTCGACATGGACATCAATGAAAGTGACGAAATCATTGTGCAGTCGACCATCAACCTGGGACACAACCTTGGACTCAAGGTTGTTATTGAAGGTATTGAACACCACGAATTAATGGAAATGGCCAGCCATTATGGCTGCGATCAGGCCCAGGGATTTTTCTTTGGCCGGCCTCAACAAGGCGATGAGTTTCTCCAGTTTCTGGAAAAATCGCGTAACGGTTTCGATAGCCTTGCACCAGCAAAGCGACCCGCCTGAACCCCCTTCGCTGAAACTCAACGCCGCGAGCGAAAAAAGTCGCGCAATAAACGAGCACTTTCCTCGGCCAGCACCCCGGCGGTTACCTCACAGCGATGATTCAGCTCATTGCTCTGCAGGATGTTATAGACCGAGCCTGCCGCGCCAGTGCGTGGGTCCGGCGTCGCGTATACCACCCTTGCAACACGGGCATGGACGATCGCCCCGGCGCACATGGGGCACGGTTCAAGAGTGGCATAGAGTGTGGTGCCGAGCAGACGGTAGTTTTTCAACGCCTTGCCAGCGGCACGCATGGCCTGAATCTCGGCATGAGCTGTGGGATCGTTATGGCTGATGGGCAGGTTCCAGCCCTCGGCGACAAGCTGCCCGTCCTTGACCAAGACCGCACCGACCGGCACCTCACCTGCCTGAGCCGCGCGCATCGCCAGGCCCAGGGCATGGCGCATCCAATGGGTATCAGGTGATTCGAGTTCTGCAGTCATCCGCGTATTGAATCATATTTCGCGGCGTGACCACACCGGGAAAGTTTTTTTCAGAACTATGAAAACCAGCGCAAAAACGCCGCCGCAACCAATGCAGTGCTCCCGAGCACAACCAGACCACTCCAGGCCCACTGCTTCTGCGGATCCGACCACTCTCCCTGGGAACGCAAAAAGGCGGCCGCCAGAAGAAATCCCCCGGCAGCACAGGTCATTTTCAGGTAGAGAGCAAAAAGTGCGATACCGTGGATATCAGGAAACTGCCCGTAATAGAGATAACTGATAGTACCGAAGCCTGCTCCGCTCAGGCCCTGAAAAAACCAGCCTAGCAGCACCAACCAGGCGAGGCGGCGCTGCCGCTCTGAGGAAGCAGGTCTCGGCCAACGCCCCAGAACGGCCCCACCGACCACCGCCACGGCACCAAAATTATGCACGACTTGTGTTAGCGCATAGGCCAGGCTCTGCAGATCCATGCTATTGCACTGTTACACCAATGCACTTTTCCACCCCGATGGGGGTGTGGTTCTTGTTGACGACCTTGATACACAGTTGGTGCTGACCAGGAGCCAGACTGCCCAGGGTATAACTCCCCTTGAGCTGGCGCAGGATGGCGGTCTCTTCACCATCGACATAAAAATGCACATGATCACTGCCAGCACCCGGGACCACCTCATAATCGACCTTGTTCTGCTCCATGACATCCAGTGTTGCGCCATCGGCGGGCGAAAAGATAACCACCGAGGCTTCTTCCGCCATGGCGGTATTGCCGAGCAGCAGGCTCAATGACAAGGAAAGAAACGGTATAACGAGGGATTTCATGACAACCTCCGGTACTCATCCAAAGGGTGAATACACTGTAGCAGGCTGACTTTGTTATGCCACATTCCCCGATGTGCCGGCTTGAGCGGCAACAGGCCTTTCACTCCTGCAAGCGTGGCCGGTTTACCAGAGACACCAAAACGAAGCTGATGAGCATCAACAGGTACCAGGCAACAATCTTCTGCCAGCCAACCATCACCCACTCTCCATTTTGAGTAGGGTAGATCCAGACCCTGGCATAGGTAGCCAGGTTTTCTGCAATCCAGATAAACAGCGCAACAAGAGAAAAGCCCAGCACCAGAGGCATACGCCGGTAGTGTTCAGCTACGCGAAATTCGATCCAAACAGGAGCGAACAGAAGCAGACTGAAAACCACCAACCACCAGCGAATGTCATAGAAGTAGTGATGGCTGAAGAAGTTGATGTAGACCAGCAGTGCCAATACCGCCGTTGTCCAAAGCGGCGGATAGCTGGAGAAGCGAAACTCAAAGATCCGCCAGATGCGGGCAATATAACTGCCCACGGCACTGTACATGAATCCGGCAAAGAGTGGCACATTGCCAACCGCCAGCACCGCATTGCCCGGATAGTGCCAGGAATTGATCCCCGGCGAGGTCTTGAAGATTTCCATCGCTGTAGCCACCAAATGGAAAACCACAATGACCAGAGCCTCCCGCGGCGTCTCCAGTCGAAAAGCGAGCAGAATGATCTGGATCAGCAGCGCGACGACGAACAGAAAGTCGTAGCGATAGAGCGACTCGAAGGGATACCAGATCTGGGTCAGCAGTATGAATAACAGCAGAATACCGGCGAACAGACAGGCCCACGCCTGCTTAAGGCCGAAAAGCCAAAACTCACTCGCAAACTGTTTTACTTTCTCCAAAGCTGATTCCCTTCTGCAATCGGTGAAAAAAAGCGGCCTATAGGCCGCCTTTTTTTATTCCCACTCGATGGTGCCCGGCGGCTTGCCCGTGATGTCGTAGACCACCCGTGAGATACCATTGATCTCGTTGACGATGCGTCGCGAGACATGGTCGAGGAAGTCATAGGGCAGATGCGCCCAGCGAGCGGTCATGAAATCGATGGTCTCCACCGCGCGCAGCGCCACCACGTACTCGTAACGGCGCCCGTCGCCGGTCACGCCGACGGACTTCACCGGCAGGAACACGGCAAAGGCCTGCGAGGTCTTGTGGTAGAGATCGTTCTTCAGCAGCTCCTCGATGAAGATATGGTCGGCCAGACGCAGAATGTCCGCATACTCCTTCTTCACTTCGCCGAGGATGCGCACCCCGAGGCCCGGCCCCGGGAAGGGGTGGCGATAGACCATGTCGTAGGGCAGGCCGAGCTCGACACCGAGCTTGCGCACCTCATCCTTGAACAGCTCGCGCAGCGGCTCTAGCAGCTTGAGGTTCATCCAGTCGGGCAGACCGCCGACGTTGTGGTGCGACTTGATGAGGTGCGCCTTGCCGGTCTTGGCCCCGGCCGACTCGATCACGTCCGGGTAGATGGTGCCCTGGGCCAGCCACTTGGCGGCGGTAAGCTTGCCGGCCTCTTCCTCGAAGATCTCAACGAACAGGTTGCCGATGATCTTGCGCTTCTTCTCCGGGTCATTCTCACCCTTGAGCGCATCGAGAAAACGCTGTTCGGCATCAACACGGATCACCTTTACCCCCATGTGCTGGGCGAAGGTCGCCATCACCTGATCGCCTTCCTTATAGCGCAGCAGACCGTTGTCGACGAACACACAGGTCAGCTGCTCGCCAATCGCCTTGTGTAGCAGTGCAGCGACCACCGATGAATCCACCCCACCAGAGAGGCCGAGGATCACCTCCTCCTCGCCCACCTGCTCACGTACCGCTTTAATCGCATCGTCGATGATGTTGCCCGGGGTCCAAAGCGCCTCACAACCGCAGATCTCGTGAACAAAGCGCTCGATGATGCGCTGGCCCTGAGCGGTATGAGTCACCTCCGGGTGGAACTGCACACCGTAATAGCGGCGGCTCTCATCGGCCATACCGGCGATGGGCGCCGAATCGGTGGAAGCCATCAGGATAAAACCCTCGGGCATCTCGATCACCCGGTCACCATGACTCATCCAGACATCCAGCAGACCGTAGCCCTCCTCGCTCACGTGGTCCTCGATGTCATTGAGCAATTGGGTATGGCCGCGGGCGCGCACCTTGGCATAGCCGTATTCATGATGATCGGCATTCTCCACCTTGCCGCCGAGCTGTGCCGCCATGGTCTGCATGCCGTAACAGATACCAAACACCGGAACCCCGAGTTCGAATACCACCGGCGGAGCAATGGGGGCCTCAGCAGCAGTGGTACTTTCCGGGCCTCCTGAGAGGATGATGCCGTTGGGATTGAAGGCGCGGATGTCGGCCTCCTCCATGTCGTAAGCATGCAGTTCACAATAGACCCCGGCCTCACGCACGCGGCGGGCGATGAGCTGGGTGTACTGCGAACCGAAATCGAGGATCAGAATGCGCTGGGCATGGATATCAGTGGACATGGTATGGTCTCGAAACCCGTAAAAAGGAGGCAATTATACATGCTTGACGGGCTTAACCGTAGCACTCTGGGCTGAACAGGAACCGGACGTGACCAGGCGAGCGCCGGGACATGTTCCTGCCGGACTGGTATCATCCCATCCGCTTTACAGAATGACGAAACACGAGGATCTGCACCCCATGAAATATGTCGGAGCCCATGTCAGCGCCAGCGGCGGCGTTGAAAATGCCCCGCTCAATGCAGCGAAGATCGGCGCCAAGGCTTTTGCCTTGTTTACCAAGAACCAACGCCAATGGGTGGCCAAGCCCCTGAGCGATGAGAGCATCAGCGCCTTTCGCGAAAACCTGCAGCAGGTAGGCATCGCCCCCGAACAGGTCTTGCCCCACGACAGCTACCTCATCAATCTGGGCCATCCGGAAAAGGAGGCCCTGCAGAAGTCCCGCAACGCCTTCCTCGACGAGATGCAGCGTTGCCAGCAGCTAGGGCTCCCGCTGCTCAATTTCCATCCCGGCGCCCATCTGAACAAGTGTACGGAAGATGAGAGCCTCCGTATCGTTGCCGATTCGATCAATTGGACGCTGGAACAGACCGAAGGCGTCACTGCCGTGATCGAAAATACCGCCGGCCAGGGAACCACCCTCGGCTACCGCTTCGAGCATCTGGCGGCGATCATCGACCAGGTCGAGGACAAATCCCGCGTCGGTGTCTGCCTCGACACCTGCCATACTTTTACTGCCGGCTACGACCTGCGCACGCAAGAAGCCTGTGATAACACCTTCGGTGAGTTCGACCGGGTGGTCGGCTTTCAGTATCTGCGGGGGGTGCACCTCAACGATTCGAAGCCGGAACTCGGTTCACGGGTAGACCGTCATGACAGCCTTGGCAAAGGCAAACTGGGGCTCGACGTGTTCCGATATATCATGAACGATACCCGTTTTGACGATATACCCATGGTGCTGGAAACCATCGACGAGTCCTTGTGGCCCAAAGAGATCGAATTGCTGTATCAAATGAGCAAGGCGTGATATCCAGGCAACCTCCCATGAGTTTCGGCCGCTTAGCTGCTCGCCAACCGGGTGATGCCAGGATGATATAATCACGCACCGATATTCAGGAGACACCTTCAGGTACCGATGTGAGTAAAGACGCCATCTACTCGACACCCCAGCAGCATATTGTCGACTTCGCCTTTGACGAACGGGTCGCTTCAGTGTTTCCGGACATGATTCGGCGCTCAGTACCCGGTTACGGTGACATCATCGCG
>JBFEWO010000199.1:0-3202 GCA_041546305.1 Thiohalomonadaceae bacterium
ATGATCACCAGGTTCAGGCCGAGCGCCAGATTGGCCACCATGCCAAAGCCCTTGTAGTAAAGGACCATGAAGACAAGGACGAAGGCAAAACCGATAACGACCGACAGCAGGCCCTTATCGATGTTGTCCTGACCGAGGCTGGGGCCGACGGTGCGCTCTTCTACGATCTCCATCGGTGCGGCCAGGGCGCCGGCACGCAGCAGCAGCGCCAGATTGCGGGCCTCTTCCACACTGTCGAGGCCGGTGGTCTGGAAGCGCTTGCTGAAGACATCGCGAATCACCGCGACACTGATCACTTCTTCAACGCGCTTGGTCTCACGTACCGGCTTACCGTCGATCATACGGGTTTCGGTCTTGGTCTCGATATAGACCACCGCCATACGCTTGCCGGTGTTTTCGCGGGTATTGTCCAGCATTCGGTGCGCCCCCTTGGAATCAAGGGTAACGGTCACCATCGGGCCTCCGCTCTGCTGGTCGAGGCCGGAGGCAGCATCAATCACCTGATCACCGGTAACGATGATCTCCTTCAGCAGCAATATCGGCTGACCATCCCGCTCCCGGTAGAGACGCGAGCCGAACGGCACACGACCGGCCAGGGCATCCTGCACGCTGTGCTCCTCGTCCACCATATGGTATTCGAGGGTGGCGGTGGCGCCGATAACCTCCTTGGCACGGGCAGTATCCTGCACGCCCGGCAGCTGGACCACGATGCGTTCCTCACCCTGCTGCTGGATCACCGGCTCGGCCACACCGAGCTCATTGACCCGCTTGCGCAGAGTGGTGATGTTCTGTTTGACGGCGAATTTTTTCGTCTCCAGCTGCTCCTTCTCGCCAATACTGGCATAGAGGAAGAAGCTGCCATCACGCGCCTCGTCGGTCAGCACCAAATCGCGATATTCGCCGTGGATGACTTCCTCGGCCTTGGCAAGTTCAGCTGCATCGCGAAACTTCACTTCTACCCGGCCGTTACTATCGATGATGGTGAGGTAGCGCACCTTGTTCTCACGCAACAGCGCACGAATGTCGCTGACATAGCGCTCCAGTGCCTGCTTGATGGCGGCATCCATATCCACTTCCATCAGGAAGTGCACACCGCCACGCAGATCCAGGCCCAGATACATGGGCAAGGCGTTAAGCTCGCGCAGCCAGCCCGGGGTGGCCGGGGCCAGGTTCAATGCGGCGGTGAAGTTCTCGCCAAGGGCATCACGCACCGGGTCGTAGGCCTTGAGCTGGGTTTCGGTGTCACCAAAGCGCACCAACAGCTGATTCGGCGTCAACTCGTAGGATTTGTAGGGAAGCTGCTGCGCCTCGAGGGTGGCGAGCACCTTGTCACGGGTCTCGTTGTTCACCTGCGCCATGCGGTTAGCGGAGATCTGCAGTGCCGGGTCATCCCCATAGAGATTGGGCAGGGCGTAGATGACTCCGATTACCAGCAGAAAGACGATGAGCAGGTTTTTCCAGAGCGGGTAGCGGTTAATCATGATCAGACTCGCGAGCGGCCCGCCGCGTCCTGCGGCAGGCCGGCTATTTTATTGAAATTAATGCGGATTAGAGGGTCTTGATGGTGCCCTTGGGCAGGACGCTGGCCACGGCGGCACGCTGCACCTTGACCTGAACATTGTCGGCGATTTCCACGGTAATGGCCTCTTCGGCCACCTCGGCGATCTTGCCGTAGACACCGCCCTGGGTCAGCACCTCATCGCCCTTGGCCAGGGCCTCGACCATCTTCTTGTGTTCCTTGGCGCGCTTGGACTGGGGACGGATCAACAGGAAGTAGAAGACGATAAACAGGATGATAAACGGAAACAGCGCCTCCAACAGACCAGGTTGCTGCGCAGCGGCAGCGGGAGCGTCTTGGGCGAGGGCATCGGCAATGAAAAAGCTCATAGTGGTTCCTTACGTCGTTCTTGGGTTTTCGGTTTATTGGTCTCACGCCGCAAAGCGGCGCAACGCAGGTACGGCCTATTATGGCATAGGCGGTACGGGTTGTGACCTTTGGGCGTAAAAGTCGTTCACAAAATCCTCCAATCTCCCCGCCTCGATGGCCTGGCGCAGACCGCGCATCAGCTGTTGGTAATAGTAGAGATTGTGGATAGTGTTGAGCCGGGCGCCGAGGATCTCGCCGGTTTTGTCCAGGTGGCGCAGGTAGCTGCGCGAGTAATTGCGGCAGGTGTAACAGTCGCAGACCGGGTCCAGCGGGCCGGTGTCGTGCTGGTGGCTGGCGTTGCGGATCTTCACCACCCCTTCGCTGGTGAAGAGGTGGCCATTGCGGGCATTGCGGGTCGGCATCACACAGTCGAACATATCCACCCCGCGGCGCACCGCCTCGACAATATCCTCCGGCTTGCCCACCCCCATCAGGTAGCGCGGTTTGTCCTGAGGCATGTGCGGGGTGATCCCCTCCAGCGTGCCCATCATCTCCTCCTTGGGCTCACCCACTGAAAGACCGCCGATGGCGTAGCCGTCAAAGCCGATCTCCAGTAATCCCGCCAGCGACTCACGACGCAAATTAGGATACATGCCGCCCTGCACGATACCGAACAAGGCATTGGGATTGTCACCAAAGGCCGCCTTGGAACGCTTGGCCCAGCGCAGCGAAAGCTCCATCGACTGGCGAGCCTCGGCCTCGGTGGCCGGGTACGGGGTACATTCGTCGAAGATCATCACGATGTCGGAGCCGAGGTCACGCTGCACCGCCATCGACTCTTCGGGGCCCATGAAGACCTTCGAGCCATCCACCGGCGAGGCGAAGGTCACCCCCTCCTCGGTGATCTTGCGAAGATCGCCCAGACTGAATACCTGAAATCCGCCGGAATCGGTGAGGATCGGTCCCTGCCAGTGCATGAAATTATGCAGGTCGCCATGCTCGCGGATGATCTCGGTGCCGGGACGAAGCATCAGATGAAAGGTGTTACCGAGGATGATCTCGGCACCGATCCCCTGCAGCTCCTCCGGGGTCATCGCCTTGACCGTGCCGTAGGTGCCCACCGGCATGAAAGCGGGGGTCTCTACCGTGCCGCGCTCGAAGGTCAGGCGGCCGCGGCGGGCCTGCTGGTCGGTTGTGATTAGTTCAAATTGCATCAATCATCACTCGCATGAGTCTTGGGCACCGCCACATGGGCAGCAGGGTGCTGCGGCAGCACGAACATGGCATCGCCATAACTGAAGAACCGGTATTGTTCGTTCACCGCATGGCGGTAGG
>JBFEWO010000208.1:0-1811 GCA_041546305.1 Thiohalomonadaceae bacterium
CGCCGCTGGCGGCGAGCAGTCCGGCCAACGTACCGAGCAGCGCATACTCGGCCAGATGGCCGGCACGCAACTGCCGCCGGCTGGCGCCCAGGGTGCGCAGTAGCGCTCCTTCATGAAGGCGTTCATCGAGGCTGGCCTGCAGGGCGGCATACAGCACGGCAAAACCGGCGAGCAGAACAAAGACCAGCACATACTCCACCGCCAGCGTCACCTGGGTCAGGATGCGCCGCACCTGCTCCATGATGCGGTCAAGGTCGATAATCGTGACCGCAGGAAACTCGCGGATCATCTGTGCCAATTCCCCTTTTTCCTGCTCCGGCAGGTAGAAACTGGTCATGTAAGTCGCCGGAAAGGGATCGAGCACCCCAGGCGGGAAGATCATGAAGAAATTGGGACGGAAGGAGTCCCACTGCACGGTCCGAATGCTAGCGACTTTGACCGTCAGCTCGCCGCTGCCGAAGGAGAAAGTCAGCTCGTCGCCCAGCTTCGCATGCAAGCGTTCAGCAACGCCTTTTTCCACCGAGACCAGCCGTTGCCCCGCATTCCCCGTCTGCCACCAATGACCGGCCACCAGGGTGTTATCCCCAGGCAAGGTATCACTCCAGGTCAGGTTGAGTTCACGATGCACCGCGCCCGCGCGCTCATCCTCCGGACTCACCCTTTCATCCAGCCTATCGCCGTTGATGCTGACCAGGCGACCACGCACCATCGGATAGAGCCCAGCACTGTCGATATCCCGCACGCTTAGAAATTCGCGAAACGCCTCGACCCGGTCGGGAAGAATATTCACCACAAAATGGTTCGGAGCCTCCTCGGGCAGCTGAGTCTGCCAGGTGGAGAGCAGATCACCGCGTACCAGCGCGATCAATGCCATCGCCATCAAGGTGAGGCCAAAACCGAGGACCTGGCTAATGCTCAGCATCGGGCGACGCCACAGGTTGTTCACGCCGTAGCGCCAGGCCACGCCCACCCCACGGTGCATCGCACGACTAGCGCGCAACAGCCCCAGAGCGAGCAAACCCAGCAGCGACAGGGTGGCAGCCGCACCGCCCAGTACGCTCAGGGTCAGTGAGGCACTGCCGGTATAGCGCCACATCAGGAAAGCCATGGCAGCGATCGCCACCCCGTAGACCAGCCAACCGCGCAATGGCATCGGCGCCAGCTCACGACGCAGCACCCGCAATGCGGGCACCTCGCGCAGGCGCAGTACCGGTGGCAGGGCAAAGCCGGCCAGCACGGTGATGCCAGTGAGAAAGCCCATCAGGATCGGCATCGCTCCCGGCGCCGGTAACGTCGCGGGTAACAGATCCCGTAACAGGTAGAACAGGCCAAACTGCACCAGGTAGCCCAGCACCACCCCAACCACCCCACCGACCAGCCCAAGGCAAAGCAGCTGCGGCAGGAACAAGGAAAGAATGTCGCGCTGGCCGGCACCGAGACAGCGCAACACGGCACTGACATCGTAGTGACGCTCGGAGTAGCGCCGTGCCCCCATGGCAATGGCCACCCCGGCCAACAACACCGCCACCAGGCTGGCGAGGCCCAGATATTGCTCGGCCCGGTCCAGCGCCGCCCCGACACTCGGGCGCCCCTCGCGCACATCCTGCAAGCGGTGACTCGGTTCCAGCCTGGTTTCCAGCCACCGCTTGTACCTGCCCAGCGCCGATTCGGAGCCGGCGAAGGCGTATTGATAGGTCACGCGGCTGCCAGGTCGCAGGATGTCGGCCTGTGACACATCGGCGTGGTTGATCAACACACGCGGTGCCAGACTGACGAGATTTCCTCCGCCACCCGGTTCAAACGCGAGCACC
>JBFEWO010000193.1:0-3703 GCA_041546305.1 Thiohalomonadaceae bacterium
TGGGTCGCCCCCTGCAGGCTTTCGACCGGCGCATCGAAACTCACATGGCGCAGATCCGCCGCAAACTCGGCCCCCTGCCCGGCGGCACACCACGCATTCATACCGTTCGCGGCGCCGGCTACCAGTACGTGAAACACTGATGGGCTCACTATTCAGCAAAATCTTCCTCGCCTTCTGGCTGGCGGCCCTGCTGCTCGGCATCGCCATGTTCGTGGGTGAACACAGCTTGGGCGATCGTGAACTGGAGGCCGCAGAACACCGGCTGGCGGCCCATGCCGAGACCGCCAGCACCCTCTATCAGGCGGAGGGACTCGAGGCGGTTGACCACTGGCTGCACACGCTCCAGCGCGAGAATAACCGCCCCATCCTGCTACTGGATGATGAGGGTGAACTCCCCTTCCGGCAGCGTGTGGCGCCGCGACTGGAACGCCGTCTGAAACACCTTCGTCTGCAACCGGGCTTAATGCCCATCGGCGAAGGCCGCTATCTGGTCGTTGCCGCCCTTTCAGGGACCCGTGCCCCCTACTACCTGGTGACCCTGCTCAACCTCGAGCGCGAGCATAGGCTGCCGCCGGCGGCACGCATTGTCATTGCTGTCCTGATCACGGGCCTGGTCAGCCTCGGCCTGGCCTCGTTGCTGACCCGCCCGATCCGCCGCCTGCGTACTGCTGCCCAACGCATGGCCGAGGGAGATCTCGATGTGCGTGTTGGCGGCAAGGGCAAGGACGAAGTGGCACAACTGGCCCGGGATTTTGACGTGATGGCTGAGCGGCTGCGCGAAATGCTCGACAGCCAGAAGCGCTTGCTGAGCGATGTCTCCCATGAACTACGCTCCCCATTGGCACGGTTGCGGGTGGCGCTGGAATTGCTGGAGAAAAATCACGACCAGGAAACCGCGCTCAGGCGTATCGGGAAAGAGGCCGATGAGCTGGAGCGACTGGTGAGCAATCTGCTTTCGCTGGCGCGTCTCGAATCGGGCCAGTCGATCCTGGAGCGCACGCGCCTCTCCCTCAAGCAGATCCTGCAAAACGTGGTCAACGATGCCGATTTCGAGGCCAGTGCCAGAGGGAAACGGGTGCTGCTGCAGGCCGAGGAAGATTTTACCCTAGAGGGTGATCCTGTATTGTTGCGGGCGGCCATCGAGAATGTGGTACGCAACGCCGTCCAACACACCGGCGAACAGACCACCGTGGAGGTCCGCCTCAACAGCGAAAAGGAAAAGGCTCTCATCGAGGTATGCGACCATGGCAAAGGAGTCCCGGAAACGGAACTTTCACGAATATTTGAGGCCTTTACCCGTATCGGTGAGGCCCGCGATCGCCATAGCGGCGGTTTCGGCCTCGGGCTCTCGATCACCGGGCAGGTGATGAGCGCGCACGGTGGCAGCGTCAGCGCGACCAATCGCAAGGAAGGAGGACTGTGTGTTTCACTCCACTTTCGCAACCCCAACCCTGCGCCAAAACAAAAAGGCTAACCGACCATGGCTGAACCGTTACAACCGGATGATATCCGCAACACTCTGAAAATCCATAAGCAACACCGGCGTTTCGGCAACTGGCGCTGGTGGGCAGGCGCACTCGTGCTCCTTGTGGCCGGGCTCTATCTGATCCTCTCCTTCCCAGACAGCACCGAGCGCACGGTCAGCTACAAGACCGCCCCGGTCAAACGTGGCGATATGACCATTACCGTGACCGCCACCGGCACCCTGCAACCGCGCAATCAGGTCGAGGTGGGCAGTGAACTCTCCGGCACCATCGCCAGTGTCGAGGCTGATTACAATGATGAAATTCAGGTTGACCAGGTGTTGGCACGTCTCGATACCACGGCACTGAAGAGCCGCATTGCCGAGGGCAAGGCGGCGCTGCAACAGGCCCAGGCCCAGGTTGAGGAGACCCGGGCGACAGAGCTTGAAAAACGTGCGGCCCTTAATCGGTGCAAGGAGTTGGCCAAAAAAAATCTCTGCTCCCCTAACGATGTGGATACCTCCGAGGCGGCCTATGCGCGGGCCAAGGCAGCAGTGAACAGTGCCCGGGCACAGGTGGCCATGGCTCAGGCGGTTCTCGACGGGTATGAAACCAACCTGAAGAAGGCGACCATCCGTTCGCCCATCAATGGCATTGTGCTCGATCGCAAGGTCGAACCGGGGCAGACCGTTGCGGCCTCGCTGCAAACCCCGGAACTATTCACCCTGGCCGAAGACCTCACCCGAATGGAACTCATTGTCGCCGTCGATGAGGCGGATATCGGCCAGGTCCGTGACGGTCAGGAGGCAGTGTTCACCGTTGATGCGTATCCGGACAGGAATTTTCAGGGGCGCATCTCCCAGATTCGTCATGCACCGCAAACGATAGAAGGCGTGGTGAGCTACGAAACCGTGCTGGAAGTCGACAATCCTGAAGTGCTGCTGCTCCCGGGCATGACCGCCACTGCGGAGATCACGACGCGCCATATTCAGGATGCACTACTCATTCCCAACGCCGCCCTGCGTTACTCGCCCCCGGTCACGGAGAAACAGCCCGAGAGCAGCGGCAGTCTATTAGGCCGCTTGTTCCGCCGCCCCACCAGGCGCGACAGCAGCCCCGCGGTGACGGAAGGCCGGGAGCGCAAGGTTTGGCGATTACACCAGGGCCAGCCCGAGGCTGTCACCATCACCATCGGCGCCAGTGACGGGATGATGACTGAAGTGCTCGAAGGGTCGCTTGAGCCGGGTACCCAGCTCATCACCGACAGCAGCACCGGCGAAGACTGATGACACCAGCCCAAATTCAGCCTCCCCTTATCGAATTGCAGGGCGTGACTAAGGTGTACGGCCAGGGGCAGGCATCGATGAAAGCCCTTCGCGGGATTGATCTCACGATTGCCCCAAGGGAGTTCGTCGCGGTGATGGGACCGAGCGGTTCGGGCAAATCCACCTGCATGAACATCATTGGTTGTCTGGACACCCCCACTAGCGGGCATTATCTGTTTCAGGGGGTGGATGTGGGCAGCATGACACGCAACCAGCGTGCCCTGCTGCGAAGGAATTACCTGGGCTTCGTATTCCAGGGGTTCAACCTGCTCAACCGCACCTCAGCCCTGGAAAATGTCGAACTACCGCTGATCTATCGCGGTCTACCCGCCGAGGAGCGGCATCACCTGGCACGAGAAGCACTGCGTCAGGTCGGTCTGGAAAACTGGGAGCATCACACACCCGGTGAACTCTCCGGCGGCCAGCAGCAACGGGTAGCCATCGCCCGAGCCATTGTCACCCGCCCTGCCCTGTTGCTGGCAGACGAGCCGACCGGTAACCTCGACACCGCGCGTGGCCATGAAATCATGGAACTGTTGAGCGGCTTTAATCAGGAGCTCGGTATTACCATTGTCATGGTGACCCACGAGGCGGAGATCGCCGACTATGCCGCCCGCACCCTGCGTTTCGTTGACGGACTGCTGGCCAACGAGTCGCAAAACAGGGAGAACCACTGATGCTGTGGAATGCCCTGCTGCTGGCACTGCGCTCGATTCGACGCAACGTGCTGCGTTCCTTCCTCACCACCCTGGGCATTGTGATTGGGGTCGCCTCTGTGATCATCATGGTCAATCTGGGTAGCGGCGCCACGCTGCAGGTCAAACAGCAGATTGAAAGCCTTGGTAGCAATCTGCTATTCCTGCGCCCGGGTCAACGTTTCGGCCACGGCACCCGCACCCAAGCGACCCCATTCAA
>JBFEWO010000175.1:0-4956 GCA_041546305.1 Thiohalomonadaceae bacterium
CAACGAGTCTGGCGACTACAACGACGAAATCGAAAACGCTCTGCGTGCTGCCCTGGAGAAATTCAAGGCCAGCAACACCTGGTAAGCGGGAGCATTAACGATGGCAAGCGGAAAAGAGATACGCAGCAAGATCAAGAGTGTGCAGAACACTCAGAAGATCACGCGTGCGATGGAGATGGTAGCCGCCAGTAAAATGCGCAAAGCGCAGGATCGCATGGCGGCGACCCGTCCCTACGCAGACAACATCCGTCGTGTAATCGGTCATCTCGCCTATGCCCACCCGGAATACAGCCACACCTACATGAAAGAGCGTGAGGTGAAGCGGGTAGGTATGATCCTGGTTTCCACCGACCGTGGCTTGTGCGGCGGCCTGAACACCAACATGTTCAAAGCCACTGTCAATGCCATGAAAGAGTGGAAGGCCAAGGGTGTCGAGGTCGACCTCTGCTCCATCGGTTCCAAAGGCTTGGGCTTCTTCAAGCGTCTGGGCGGAAACATTGTTTCCGAGGTCAGCCAGCTGGGCGATGCGCCCAAGCTGGAAGAACTGATCGGGACCGTCAAGGTTATGCTGGACGCGTTTGATAATGGTGAGATCGACAAGCTCTACGTTGTATACAACGAGTTTGTTAACACCATGACGCAGAAGCCGACTGTCGAGCAGTTGTTACCGATTGAAGCCAAGGAGCTGGACGAGAGCCTGCAACACCACTGGGACTACATCTATGAGCCTGAGGCCAAAGAGGTGTTGGACCAGCTGTTGATGCGCTATGTCGAATCACTGGTTTACCAGGGTGTCGTCGAAAATATCGCCTGTGAGCAGGCGGCGCGTATGGTGGCGATGAAAGCGGCCTCCGATAACGCCGGTAACCTCATTGGTGAACTGCAGCTGGCCTACAACAAGGCCCGCCAGGCAGCGATTACCCAGGAACTATCCGAGATTGTGGCAGGCGCGGCGGCGGTATAACCGTCCGGGTATGCGGCACAGATTTTGAGCATTGTAAGGGGAACTGACATGAGTTCTGGAAAGATTGTACAAATCATCGGTGCTGTTATCGACGTGGAATTCCCGCGCGATAGCATGCCGAAGGTCTATGAGGCGCTGACCGTTGAAGAGGCTGGCCTGACCCTTGAGGTTCAGCAGCAGCTTGGCGACGGCGTCGTTCGTACCATTGCCATGGGTGGCACCGATGGCCTGAAGCGCGGCATGGCCGTAGCAGCGACCGGTGCGCCCATCTCCGTGCCCGTCGGTAAGGCGACCCTGGGTCGCATTATGGACGTGCTGGGTAACCCGGTTGATGAGGCCGGCCCCATCGGTGAAGAGCAGCGTTATGCCATTCACCGCAAGGCACCTACCTATGAAGAGCTGTCCGCCAGTACCGAGCTGCTGGAAACCGGCATCAAGGTAATCGACCTGGTCTGCCCGTTCGCCAAGGGTGGTAAGGTTGGCCTGTTCGGTGGTGCGGGTGTAGGCAAGACCGTAAACATGCTAGAGCTGATCAACAACATCGCCACTCAGCACTCCGGTCTGTCAGTGTTCGCCGGTGTAGGTGAGCGTACCCGTGAGGGTAATGACTTCTACCACGAGATGTCGGAAGCTGGCGTTATCCGTCTGGATAACCTGCCCGAGTCCAAGGTAGCGATGGTTTACGGCCAGATGAACGAGCCGCCGGGTAACCGCCTGCGAGTTGCACTGACCGGCCTGACCATGGCCGAGTACTTCCGTGACGAAGGTCGTGACGTTCTGTTGTTCATCGATAACATCTACCGTTACACCCTGGCCGGTACCGAGGTATCCGCACTGCTGGGCCGTATGCCCTCCGCAGTAGGTTACCAGCCGACCCTGGCGGAAGAGATGGGTGCACTGCAGGAGCGTATTACCTCCACCAAGGTCGGTTCCATCACCTCCATCCAGGCGGTATACGTTCCTGCGGACGACCTGACCGACCCGTCACCAGCGACCACCTTCGCCCACCTGGATGCTACCGTGGTACTGTCCCGTCAGATCGCCGAGCTGGGTATCTACCCCGCTGTGGATCCGCTGGACTCCACCAGCCGTCAGCTGGACCCGCTGGTTGTCGGAAACGAGCACTACGAAGTGGCCCGTACGGTGCAGGGTATCCTGCAGCGCTACAAGGAGCTGCGTGACATCATCGCCATTCTGGGTATGGACGAACTGTCCGAAGAGGACAAGCTGACCGTAGCCCGTGCGCGTAGGATTCAGCGCTTCCTGTCCCAGCCGTTCTTCGTGGCAGAGGTCTTCACCGGTGCGCCCGGTAAGTACGTCTCCCTGAAGGACACCATTGCAGGGTTCAAGGGCATCGTTAACGGTGAGTACGACCACCTGCCTGAGCAGGCGTTCTACATGGTCGGCACCATCGACGAAGCTGTTGAAAGGGCTAAATCCCTGTAATTAAACCCAAAACGGGGATAAGCTAATGGCTATGACAATGCATGTGAACATCGTCAGCGCTGAAGCGGAGATCTTCTCCGGCACGGTCGAATCAGTTTTCGCCCCTGCCGTAATGGGTGAGGTGGGGATTTATCCCCGCCACACCCAGATGCTCTCTCCACTCAAGCCCGGTGAGATCCGTGTGGTGAAGGAAGGTGGCGAGGAGGATTTCTTCTTCGTCTCTGGTGGTATGCTGGAGGTTCAGCCCCATGTGGTGACTGTCCTGGCCGATACCGCCGTCCGAGCCAAGGATCTTGACGAAGCCCAGGCCATCGAAGCCAAGAAGCGTGCCGAGCAGGCGTTGAAAGATCGCCAAGGCGATATGGATTACGCTCGTGCGGAAGCAGAACTGGCGGAGGCCGTGGCCCAGTTGCAGACCATCCAGCGTATGCGCAAGAAATACGGTGGTCAGCGGGTTTAAGCATCTGACGAGCCTGTTTGTGACAGGTAAATGATGAGACCGAAAAAGGGCAGTGTTACACTGCCCTTTTTTCGTTTAGGGGGAGTAGTGTGGATCGGACTACTCAGGAAAAGCTGACACAAGGTTCCGGGGTGGCTAGTTGCTACAGCAGAAGTACTTAGAAATGGAGTACTGCAGATGGAGGGTTCGACACTGCACCGATTATCAACTAGTTTAAAGTTTGATGATTGCGGTAATTTTCGTCAGACAATTGTTTAGCCTCGAATATAAAGATGACGCTGTTCCGGACGAACGCACAACAGATTTAACATACTTTTATGAAACTCGAAATTATCATCCTCGCCGCGGGGCAGGGAACGCGTATGCGTTCTGCATTGCCAAAAGTCCTCCACCCACTTGCCGGTAAACCTCTGCTTGCGCATGTCATCGAAACGGCAAAAAAGCTTGAACCGACTGCAATCCATGTGGTCTACGGTCATGGTGGTGATCTGGTAAGGGAGCGGATCGCAGATCCTCAAGTGCAATGGGTCGAGCAGGCCAAGCAGTTGGGCACCGGACATGCAGTGGAGCAGGCTATGCCAGCGGTTGACGATAACTCAACCGTGATTGTCCTTTATGGCGATGTTCCGCTTATCCGGGCCGAGACTCTGCAGACATTATTGCAGCAAGGCGAGGCTGGCCTGGGTTTGCTTACGGTATTGCTGCCGGATCCGACAGGCTATGGCCGGATCATCCGTGATGAGGCTGGCCAGGTGAAGGCAATCATTGAACACAAGGATGCCACCGAGCAGCAACGCCAGATCAAAGAAGGGAATACTGGTATCCTTTCCTGTCCCGGCTCCCGTTTACGCCGATGGCTCAAATCCCTGGATAACAGCAATGCTCAGGGTGAATTCTATTTAACGGATGTCATCGCTCTGGCAGTGAACGACGGTGTGAATGTGCAGGCGAGTGTCATCGCCGATGTTCACGAAGTGGCAGGCGTCAATGATCGGCTGCAGCTTGCAGACCTCGAGCGCAATTACCAGAAGCGCTGTGCCGACGCGCTGATGCGTAGCGGGGCCACCTTGATAGACCCGGCACGTTTCGATCAGCGAGGCTCGGTCACCGTCGGTCAGGATGTGGTGATCGACGTTGGGGTCGTGTTTGAGGGCGATGTGATTTTAGGGGATCGCGTTAGGATTGGTGCAAACTGCCTGCTCAGGAATGTCAGGATTTCAGACGATGTCACCATCGAACCGATGAGTCTGATCGAGGAGGCCGAGATCGGCAAGCAATGCAGTATTGGGCCCTTTGCCCGCATTCGTCCCGGGACGCAGCTGGCAGAGAAGGCCAAGGTCGGGAATTTCGTAGAAGTCAAAAACAGCATGATCGGTCAGGGCTCGAAGGTGAACCACCTGGCTTATGTCGGGGATACCACCATGGGCAATGATGTGAATATCGGCGCCGGTACGATTACCTGCAATTACGACGGTGCGAACAAGCATCGGACCGTGATAGGCGATCGCGTGTTTGTTGGTTCCGATACGCAGCTGGTGGCACCGGTGACGATCAGTAATGACGCCACGATTGGCGCAGGTTCGACGATCACCCGGGATACGCCGGCGGGAGAACTCACGCTGAGCCGCAGCAAGCAGGTTACGATTAGCGGCTGGAAACGGCCGGTGAAGATAAAGGGCAATAAGGCCAAGTAAAGGGTGTCGCTTTGTCGACCGAAAGGCCGTTCTGAATAAGTTTACTGAAGCTGGTATGAGACTATGTGTGGAATAGTTGGCGGTGTAGCGGAACGTGATGTGGTGGCCATTTTGCTGGAAGGCTTGCGAAAGCTAGAATACCGCGGTTATGACTCGGCGGGGATTGCCGTTCTTGACAGTGAGCGACAGCTCGACCGTGTACGCATGCCCGGTAAGGTGCAGGGACTGGCGGATGCACTTGCTCAGCACCCATTGCACGGCACTACCGGAATCGCCCACACGCGGTGGGCGACACACGGTGTTCCCAGCGAGAAAAACGCCCACCCCCACATCTGTCGTAAAGAGATCGCCGTGGTTCACAACGGCATCATCGAAAATCATGAGACGTTACG
>JBFEWO010000108.1:0-9539 GCA_041546305.1 Thiohalomonadaceae bacterium
CGGATAACGAACAGCGTGTGTTCATCAACGGTATAGACGTGAAACAGGTCGTGCTGCATCTGACCGACCACATTGCCGAAGGCGGGCAGGTAGGCGGCAAGGATGCCATAGCGGTTCATCCGTCGTAGTTGGTGGGTGACGCCTTTGGGCTGCCGCAGCAGTTCCATAAACAGGCTGCGGCAGCGCAAATCGCTGCGAAAATCATCATCAATGAGTTTGCGGCGGCTGCGCAGCAGGCGAATGGTTCCAGCGCGTACCCCTTTGAGCTCAGGGTGCTGTGCCAGCACCAGGAATATCTCCAGCAGGGCGAAGGGGTGCTGGTCGAAGACTTGAGGGTGGACTACTTCGATGAAGCCGTGGCGTGACTGGAAGCGGCGGTTGATGGGATGGGGCTCGCCACTTTCCTCAGCATAAAGGATCTCCTCCTGGAATAGCTGCAGTAGCATCTCATTGAGACGCTCCAGCTCCTTTACCGTGCGGTAGTAGTCCTTCATGAAGTGCTCTACTGCCAGGCGCTTGCCATCGTCCTGATAACCGAACTGTTTGGCGAGTGTACGTTGGTGGTCAAATAGCAGCCGATCTTCACGTCGTTTGGCCAGGGTGTGGAGTCCGAAGCGTACCTTCCACAGAAAGGTCTGCCCCTGGAGCAGGGTGAGATATTCCTCGGCAGTGAGAAAACCGTGGTCGACCAGGTCGTGCAGGGTTTCGGCACCAAAGTGGCGCTTGGCCACCCAGCCTATCATCTGAATATCACGCAGTCCCCCTGGTCCTTCTTTGATATTTGGCTCAAGGTTGAACGCGGTGTCGTAAAACTTTCTGTGGCGGGCGATTTGCTCCTCCCACTTGGCACGGAAGAACTCCCTCCCCGGCCAGATGTGATTTTGGTCGGTCTGTTCGCGCATTGCCTGGAACAGCGCTTCGGGGCCCTTTAGTAGCCGGGCCTCCATGATGTTGGTGGCAACGGTGATATCCTGGCGACCCTGCACGATGCAGTCCTGAAGGGTGCGCACACTGTGGCCAACCTCCAGGCCGATATCCCACAGAAACATGAGAAAGCGCTCCAGCGCCTCGCCATTCTGCTCAAGCGTCTCGGCCTTAGCCAGGAGCATGATGTCGATATCGGAGTGTGGGTGCAGCTCGCCGCGGCCATAGCCGCCGACGGCGACAAGAGCAATGCCGTGGTCCCCTTCACCGACAGTGTGGCGCCAGGCATGAAGCAGTAGCTCGTCGATAAATTGGGCGCGGTGCGCCACCAGTGAGACCACCGATTCTCCGTCAAGAAAACGGTATTCCAGTGCCTGGTTGGCCTGTTTGAGGGTGTTGCGAAACAGCTTAATTGGATTACTAGTGGCGCTAAGTTCCGCCTCGAACTCTTCCCGGACAAATAATGTGGCAACAGACTCGACGGTAGCGTAGCTCATCTAGATGACTTCGTCCTTGCGCCGGGTCAATACCTCGACGCCATCATGGGTGACTAGAAGGGTATGTTCCCATTGGGCAGAAAGGGAACGGTCCTTGGTGATCACGGTCCAGCCGTCGCGCATCAGGGTGACGTTGCGTTTACCGGCATTGACCATCGGCTCGATGGTGAAGGTCATGCCCGGCTCCAATACCAGGCCAGTGCCGGGCTGGCCATAGTGAAGCACCTGGGGCTCTTCGTGGAACTCCTTGCCGATGCCATGGCCGCAGTACTCACGCACGACGGAGTAGTTGTGGGCCTCGGCGTGGGTTTGTATGGCGTGGCCGATGTCGCCAAGACGCATGCCCGGCTTGACCATGTGGATGCCAATGAGCAGGCACTCGCGGGCCACTTCGACCAGGCGACGTGCCTTTACCGAGGGTTCGCCGACAAAGAACATCATGCTGGTGTCACCGTGGTAACCGTCCTTGATCACGGTGATATCCAGGTTGAGAATATCGCCCTTTTTCAGCGTTTTCTCTCCCGGAATCCCATGACAGACCACGTGGTTAACCGAACTGCAGATGGATCTGGGGAAACCGTGATAATTGAGCGGGGCGGGGATGGCCTGCTGCATATTGACGATATAGTCATGGCAGAGCCGATCGAGCGCTTCCGTCGTCACACCGGGTTGAACGTGGGGGCCGACCATTTCCAGGACCTCGGCGGCCAGGCGGCCGGCGAGGCGCATCTTTTCGATCTCTTCGGCAGTCTTGATTGTTACACTCATCTATTTGATATTCCTGAATTTGTCCGTTTCCCGACAGGGTAGGGAGTGAGTCGGCCTATCCTTGGCAGATTGGGGTTTAATCGTTGTTGCTCAAGCCTTGTTATGGTATAAAGGGCGGCTTTGATAGGCAAACCAAAAATCGACCGAAAGCGGATGGTCCGCCAAGGCCGAAATCCACGCATGTGCCGTCAGGGTTTTATCCGGGTGCCTCCCGATGGAGGTTGGATGGCCCGGTGCATGTTAGGAACCAACCCAACCTAGGAGTAGTTATACATGGCCAATGTTACCATGCGTCAAATGCTGGAAGCCGGGGTTCACTTCGGTCACCAGACCCGTTACTGGAATCCCAAGATGTCTCCTTTCATCTTCGGTGAGCGTAACAAGATCCATATCGTTAACCTGGAAAAGAGTCTGCCGCTTTACAACGATGCGATGAACTTCGTTTCCAAGTTGGCATCCAAGAAAGGGAATATCCTGTTCGTTGGCACCAAGCGCCAGGCTCGCGACATCATCAAGCAGGAAGCCGAGCGCTGCGGTATGCCCTACGTCAATCATCGCTGGCTCGGCGGTATGCTGACCAACTTCAAAACCGTGAAGCAGTCTATCAAGCGCCTGAAAGATCTTGAGGCGATGGAGCAGGATGGTTCTCTGGACCGCCTGACCAAGAAAGAGGCGCTGATGCGCCGCCGCGAGCTGGAAAAGCTTGAGCGCAGTCTTGGCGGTATCAAGGACATGGGCGGCCTGCCGGATGCCATGTTCGTCATCGACGTCGGTCACGAGAAAATTGCCATTAGCGAAGCCAACAAACTGGGCATCCCTGTGATTGCCGTGGTAGATACCAACGGTAGCCCCGAGGGTGTGGATTACCTGATTCCTGGCAATGACGACGCTATCCGTTCCATTACCTTATACGCGCAGGGGGCTGCCAGCTCCGTATTGGAAGGTCGTGCCTCTTCCGGCCTTGTTGGCGGTACCGCAGCAGACGAGTTTGTTGAAGTGGCGGAAGGCGAGGAACAGGCTGCCAGCTAAGCCTTTCCTTCGCGGCAGAATAAAAGGGGGCACAGCCCCCTTTTTTGAAAGAATTCAGGCTTCTCTCGTATCGGAGAGGCGAAAAGTTGAAATGATTTACCAAGAGGACGTTGTGACATGGCAATTACTGCTGCAATGGTAAAAGACCTTCGCGAGCGCACCGGCGCCGGCATGATGGAGTGCAAGAAGGCTCTGGTTGAATGCAATGGCGATATCGAAGCCGCTATCGAACACATGCGTAAAACCGGTCTGGCCAAGGCCGACAAAAAGGCTGGTCGTACTGCCGCTGAAGGTCTCATTGCCATCCAGGCCAGCGACGACAACAAGACGGTGGCCATCGTTGAGGTCAACTGTGAAACTGACTTTGTTGCCAAGGGTGATGATTTCCAGAACTTCTGTAACGAAGTGGCCCAGCTGGCCCTAGACAAACAGCCGGCTGACCTGGAGGCCCTGCTGGGGCTCAGCATGTCCGGCGGTGATTCTGTGGCTGACACCCTCAAGGCCATGATCGCCAAAATTGGCGAAAACATGAGCGTACGCCGCTTCAATATTGTAACCAGCGACAAGGGCCACGTCTCCAGCTACTCCCATGGCAGCCGTATCGGTGTCGTCGTGAGCATGGAAGGCGGCGATGACGAATTGGGCCGCGATATCGCCATGCATATCGCCGCCAGCCGTCCGAGTGCGGTTTCCGAAGCCGAGGTCGACCCTGCGCTGATCGAGAAAGAGAAGGAGATCTTCTCCGCTCAGGCGGCTGAATCCGGTAAACCCGCCGACATCATTGAAAAAATGATCGGTGGTCGTATCAACAAGTTCCTGAAAGAGATCACCCTGCTGGGTCAGCCCTTCGTCAAGGACCCCGATACCACCGTCGAGAAACTGCTGAAAGGTGCCGGCGCGACCGTACTCTCCTTCGAGCGTTTCGAGGTGGGTGAGGGTATCGAGAAGAAGAAGGAAAACTTTGCCGACGAGGTTATGGCTCAGGTTAAAGGTAGCTAAGCCATGACTGCCACCGAAACTAAACTGACCTACAAGCGCATTCTGCTCAAACTCAGCGGTGAAGCGCTGATGGGCGAGCAGGATTTTGGTATCGACCCTGCCGTGGTGCAGCGGATCTCCAAAGAGATCGCTGAAGCCGTGAATGCCGGTGTTGAGGTTGGTTTGGTGATCGGTGGCGGCAATATTTTTCGCGGTGTCAGTTTGGCATCCGGTGGGATGGAGCGGGCAACCGCTGACCACATGGGTATGCTGGCTACCGTGATCAATGCCCTGTCCGTGCAGGACGGGCTGGAAAAGGAGGGGCTGACGGTGCGCGTGATGTCAGCGCTGCCAATACAGCAGGTTTGCGAGGATTACGTGCGTCGTCGCGCTATTCGTCACCTGGAAAAGGGGCGAGTGGTGATCATGGCGGCTGGTACCGGCAATCCCTTCTTTACCACAGATTCTGCCGCTACCTTGCGTGGTATCGAAATTAACGCCGATCTGGTGTTGAAGGCGACCAAGGTGGATGGTGTTTACAGCGCGGATCCGAAAAAGGATCCCAGTGCCACCCGTTATTCCAGATTGACCTATGATGAGGTCCTGCAGCGCCAGTTGGGTGTAATGGATCTTACTGCCATTGTGTTGTGTCGCGATCACAATCTGCCTCTGCGAGTGTTCGATATGAACAAATCCGGTGCGCTGATGCGTATCCTGCGAGGGGAAGATGAAGGCACTTTGGTAGAACGTGGAGAGAAGTGATGATCAACGATATAAAAAAAGATGCTGAAACACGCATGCAAAAAAGCATCGAGTCGCTGAAAGCCGAGCTTTCCAAGGTGCGCACCGGCCGGGCTCACCCCAGTCTACTGAATCATATTACTGTCGATTATTATGGCTCCGAGGTGCCCATTGGGCAGGTGGCCAATGTCACTGTTGAGGATTCCCGCACGCTGGCGGTTACACCCTGGGAAAAGCCGATGGTCTCCGTGGTGGAAAAGGCAATCATGACCTCAGACCTCGGGCTTAATCCGGCCACTGCCGGTTCTGTCATTCGCGTGCCGATGCCGCCGTTGACCGAAGAGCGCCGTCGTGACCTGACCAAAGTCGTGCGTAATGAAGGTGAGCAGGCCAAAGTGGCGATTCGTAATATCCGCCGTGATGCCAATTCTGATTTTAAGTCCTTGCTCAAGGACAAGGAGATCAGCGAGGACGAGGCACGTGGTGCCGAGGATGCAATACAGAAGATCACTGATAAATATACTGCTGAGGTCGATAAGCTGGTCGAAGCCAAGGAACAGGATCTGCTAGCCATCTAAGAATTTGTGTCAACCGGCCTTAGGGCCGGTTGACGTTTGTATAACCACGGCGGATATCGGTGGGCATGGCCGAACAACAAGAGACCACTTCCCCAGACAGAAAAATTCCACGCCACGTCGCCATAATTATGGATGGCAACGGGCGCTGGGCACGCCGACGCCATCTGCCGCGGGTAGCAGGACATCGCGTCGGGCTCGAGGCCGTGCGAAAGACCATCAAGGCTTGTGTCGAACAGGGTGTCGAGGTGTTGACCCTCTTCGCCTTTAGCAGTGAGAACTGGCGCAGGCCGGAAGAAGAGGTCGGGTTGTTGATGAACCTCTTCATGACCGCCCTGGACCGCGAGGTAAAAAAACTTCATAAAAACGGTGTAAGCCTGCGCATCATCGGCGATGTGGCCGGCTTCAGCCCGGAATTGCAGGAGCGCATCCGTCAGGCGGAGGAATTAACCCGCGAGAATACCGTGTTAAGCCTCAATATCGCTGCTAATTACGGGGGGCGCTGGGATATTACCCAGGCCTGTCGTCGTCTGGCTGAGGAGGTTGCCGCGGGAAGGCTGCAAAGCGAATCAATCACGGAAGAGGCGGTACGGCGCCACCTTTCCCTGAGTGATTTGCCTGAGCCTGACCTGTTTATTCGCACTGGCGGTGAGCAGCGCATTAGCAATTTCCTGCTGTGGCAGCTGGCTTACACCGAACTCTATTTCACAGAATTGTTATGGCCCGCATTCGACGATAAGGCCTTTGCCGAGGCAGTGGACTCCTTTGCCAGTCGCCAGCGTCGTTTCGGTCGTACTGGAGAACAGGTTGAGCAAACCGAGCGTACTTAAACAGCGAGTGATCACCGCATCCTTGCTGGCACCGCTGGCGTTGTGGGGGATCTGGGTTCTGCCTACATATGCCTTTGCCCTTGTCATCGGTGTTGTTTTTGCAATGGCGGGCGGGGAATGGTCGCGTCTTTGTGGCCTGCGCAGAGTATTCTCGCGCGCGTCCTATGTGGCACTGCTGATCTCGGCCATGGCCGGGGGATACACATTGTTGTCCCTGGAGAACTGGCCCCAGGCGATTCTCATCATTTCCCTGATGTGGTGGACAGTCGCACTGATGATGGTGCTGAGCTACCCACAGAGCCTTGGTCTGTGGCGAGGCTCGATGGTGGCTCGCGGTGTAGCCGGAATACTGGTTTTGATACCTTCCTGGGTGGCGCTGGTTATGCTTCACCACCACTTTGGTCCTGGCTATGTAATCTTATTGATGCTCGTGATCTGGGGTGCCGATACGGGAGCCTATTTTGCCGGCCGTGCTTTTGGGCGACACAAGCTTGCACCGCGTGTCAGCCCCGGAAAGACCTGGGAAGGGGTGGTCGGTGGCGCCGTCCTGGCACTGCTTGTCGCTCTGCTGGCGACCTACTGGCTGGAGCCTATTGGTGGATATTTTCCTTTCCTTGTCCTGATTTTCCTCACGGTCATGATCTCCATCCTTGGGGATTTGGTGGAAAGCCTGTTCAAGCGTGTGGCCGATCTGAAAGATAGTGGCGGTTTGCTGCCGGGACATGGTGGGGTGCTGGACCGCATCGACAGCATGACAGCGGCTGCACCGCTGTTTGTTTTGGGGTTGCTATGGCTGGCTCGATGAAGGGGATCACCGTTCTGGGGGCTACCGGCTCCATCGGGGTGAGTACCCTGGATGTACTGGCACGTCATCCACAGCGTTACCGTGTGGTGGCACTGACAGCCAATAGCCATGTTGAACGAATGCTGGAGCAGTGCCTAGTCCACCGTCCGGATTATGCTGTGATGGTCGACGAAGCGGCGGCAGAGCGCCTTGCTTCGGAGTTGAGCAAGGCAGGAGCCACTACTGTGGTATTAAGTGGGGCGACTGCACTGGAGCAGGTCGCCTCCCTTGCCGAGGTGGATTATGTGATGGCCGCCATCGTCGGTGCCGCAGGCCTGCCTCCGACACTAGCAGCAGCCCGCCACGGCAAACGCATTTTGCTGGCCAACAAGGAAGCGCTGGTGATGTCCGGGCACCTGTTCATGGATGAGGTAAGGCGGCATGGCGCTGAACTGTTACCCATCGATAGCGAACACAACGCTATCTTCCAGTGCATGCCACCCCACTTCGAGCAGGGACTGGAGGCCGCCGGTGTGCGCCGCATTCTGTTAACCGCATCGGGTGGGCCATTCCGTACTACACCCCTTCCTGAACTGGAAAATGTGACCCCCGAACAGGCTGTGGCTCATCCAAACTGGTCGATGGGGCGCAAGATCTCGGTCGACTCGGCGACGATGATGAACAAAGGGCTGGAGGTTATCGAGGCCTGTTGGCTGTTCAATACCAGCACCGCTAATATCCAGGTGGTACTGCACCCACAGAGCGTGATCCATTCCATGGTGGAATATACGGACGGTTCGGTGCTTGCTCAGCTCGGCAACCCAGATATGCGGACCCCCATTGCCCATGCCCTGGCATGGCCAGAGCGCATCGAGTCGGGGGTTGGCAGTCTTGATATGTTTGCAGTCGCTCACCTGGATTTCGAGGCTCCTGACCATAACCGTTTCCCCTGTCTTCGTCTGGCGATCGAGGCGATGGAGGCGGGTGGGACGGCGCCGACCATCCTCAATGCCGCCAACGAGGTGGCAGTGGATGCCTTCCTCACTGGCCACATCGGTTTCACGGCCATCGCTCGCGTGATTGAGCAGACCCTCGAGAAGCTGAGTGTGCGAGAGGCTGATACGTTGACCACTATTTTTGAAGATGATGCCGTTGCCAGGGAGGTAGCCCTCCATCTTATCCACCCAACCATGACGGGAGTGCGTTAATGATCGATGTCCTGTCAACAATTCTTGCGCTGGTCGTTGCCCTCGGTATTCTGGTAGCAGTGCATGAGCTTGGGCATTTTCTCGTAGCCCGTTGGATGGGCGTCAAGGTGCTGCGTTTTTCCATCGGCTTCGGGCGCCCGCTTTGGCAAAAGCGTTTTGGTGTTGATCAGACTGAATACACCATCGCCGCTATCCCGTTGGGTGGCTATGTCAAAATGCTCGATGAGCGAGAAGGGGATGTTGACGCCGCCGAGTTGCACCGTGCCTTTAATCGCCAACCTGTCGCCCGGCGCAGTGCAATTGTCATTGCCGGCCCGCTGTTCAATTTTGTTTTTGCGATTTTTGCTTATTGGTGGATGTTTGTTCTTGGGATTAGCGGTATTAAACCGTTACTCGGTGATATTGAGCCCGGAACGATCGCCTATGCCTCGGGCTTGAATCGTGGCCAGGAAATTACCGCTGTCAATGGTGAGAAGACGCCGACCTGGCAGGCTGTCGTGGAAACAGTCATGCCCAAATTGATGTTGGGTCTGCCGGTGCAGCTAACCGTTTATGACGGTGGTCTGGTCAGGGAGATGACCTTGATGACGGAGGCTCTGGACGCAGGGGAGCGTCCGGAAGAGTTGCTGAAAAAGGTGGGGCTGCAACCCTATCGTCCCCCCATCGAACCGGTTATCGATAAGGTACTCTCCGGTTCGGTGGCCGAGCAGGCAGGATTGCGTTCCGGTGACCGGGTGATAGAGGCTGCCGGGCAGCCGATCCGCGACTGGCAGGAGATGGTGGCTGTCGTTTCTGAACACCCCGGCAAACCGATGTCCATGATAGTCGCGCGCGGCGGCAAGGTGTTCGATATCGAAGTGACACCTGAACCGGTAGAGAGCAGTCATGGGCAGGTAGGTCGGATCGGTGCTTCGGTAAAGGTCGATGAGTCGCTCTTTCGTTCAATGCAGGCGCGGCACGAATACGCTCCTCTGCCTGCGCTGGCCGCTGCCTGGGACAAAACCTGGGACATCAGTGGCCTGACCCTCAAGATGATCGGCGAGATGCTGTTGGGGAGGGCATCGGTTGAGAATCTCAGTGGTCCTATCGGCATTGCCCAGTACTCCAAGGCCTCGGCAGGAGAGGGATTCAGCCAGTTCCTGAAGTTTCTTGGTCTGATCAGTGTGAGTCTTGGGATATTGAACCTGTTACCCATTCCTGTGCTC
>JBFEWO010000171.1:0-5015 GCA_041546305.1 Thiohalomonadaceae bacterium
AGAGCTTATTACCGGTAGGTGTAAAGGGTTTGTTCGGTGACTTTTTGCGTGGTGAGATGGTGTCCTGTCTCGATGAGGAGGGTAATGAGATCGCCCGTGGCCTGGTTAACTACAGTGCCCAGGATACCCGCCGTATTCAGGGACAGCCCAGCAGTCGTATTGAGGAGCTACTCGGTTACCTTGGTGAACCGGTATTGATACATCGGGATAATCTTATCCTCTGCTAGCGCAGCTGTTTGCTCCACAGCGTTGTGTCCTTTCCAGCAATAGTCTGTTTGGCGCAACGATGCCTGGTCGTCGTTTCGATATAAGCACAAGCTCGATACACCAGCAGCTCTAGCCCCGGTGCCTTTGCGCAAGAACTTCAGTTTTCTACCGGCGTAAAAAAAGGCCGGTCAATGACCGGCCTTTTTTATGCATCAGTGTTGGCGATTAGGCCATGGCACGAATGCGGGTGTTGAGACGGCTCTTGTAGCGGGCAGCGGTATTCTTGGGAAGCAGTCCCTTACCTACGCCAGAGTCGATCATCGGAACCGCGCTCTTGTATGCGGTCTCGGCATCGGCCTTGTCACCGGCCTCAATGGCATTGATGACCTTTTTCATGGCGCCACGCATGCTAGAACGCTGAGAGGCGTTGTTGAGACGACGCTTGTCTGCCTGGCGGGCGCGCTTTTTGGCTTGTGCTGAATTGGCCAAGGTTCTTACTCCAAAAAATTCCAAAGGTTCAAGGGGGCCATAGTTTGCCTGTTTCGTCCCCTGATGTCAACGACTTCGACACGATTGCTTCACGGGCCATGACGGGTCGCCACTGAGCGCGCTATTATGCCCGACTTGGCCCACCGAGACTATCGAAACAAGACAGAACAATAACGATGAGTAAGCGTCTTCTTAAATCCACCGCCATCGTGGGCGGTTTTACCATGGTCTCGCGGGTGCTGGGTTTTGCCCGAGACATGGTCTTCGCCAATCTGTTTGGCGCCGGGGCGGCCACCGATGCCTTCTTCGTCGCCTTCAAGATCCCCAACTTTATGCGCCGCCTGTTTGCCGAAGGGGCTTTCTCCCAGGCCTTTGTACCGGTGCTTTCGGAGTACAAGTCACTACGCAGTGAGGCCGAGGTGCGGTTGCTGGTGGCGAACGTTAGTGGCACGCTTGGGGCTATCCTGGTGCTGCTGACACTACTGGCTATTATCGGCGCAACACCTCTGGTGAGCGTATTCGCCCCCGGTTTTCGCGGTGACGAGGCGAAGTTTGCCCTCACCGCCGAGATGTTGCGCATCACTTTCCCCTACCTGTTTCTAATTTCGTTAACTGCGCTGGCTGGCGGCATCCTCAATACCTATGGACGTTTTTCGATTCCGGCGGTAACCCCGGTGTGGCTTAACCTCTCGTTAATCGGCGCAGCCTTCTTCCTTGCGCCGCAGTTCGAACCGACGGTGGTGGGTCTGGCCTGGGGGGTCTTTATCGCCGGCGTGCTGCAGTTGCTGTTTCAGTTCCCGTCGCTGGCCCGCCTGGGCTTATTACCACGTCCGCGCTGGGGCTGGCACGATGAGGGGGTGCGGCGCATCCTGAAATTGATGTTGCCGGCGATCTTCGGCTCTTCGGTGGCGCAGATCAACCTGCTGCTCGATACCATCATCGCCTCCTTTCTGGTCAGCGGTAGTGTCTCCTGGCTCTACTACTCGGACCGTCTGGTGGAATTCCCGCTGGGGGTCTTCGGTATCGCGTTGGCTACGGTGATCCTGCCAAGCCTGTCGCAGAAGCACGCCGAGGCCGATCCGCAGGCCTTTACCCGAACCCTCGACTGGGGAATGCGCTGGGTCTTTCTGATCGGCACGCCAGCGGCACTGGGGCTGATTCTGCTGGCGGGGCCGATGCTCGCCACCCTGTTCCAGTACGGCGCCTTCACCGCACAGAGTGTGGAGATGGCGTCACTCAGTTTGATGGCCTACGGGGTCGGTCTACTCGGTTTCATGCTGGTGAAGGTGCTGGCTCCCGGCTTCTTTGCCCGTCAGGATACCCGCACCCCGGTGCGCTTCGGTGTCTACGCGATGGTCGCCAATATGGGATTGAATCTGGCCTTTGTGGTACCGATGGCAATGGCGGGGGTTGAAGGGCCTCATGCCGGTCTGGCGTTGGCGACGGCACTGGCGGCCTTTATCAATGCCGGGCTGCTGTTCCGTCAACTGCGTCGTAGCGGGGTGTTTGTCGCGCAACCGGGTTGGGGGCGTTTTTCGATGCGCCTGCTGTTTGCCAATGCCGCGATGGCACTTCCTCTGTGGTGGTTGCGCGGACCGCTGGAGCAGTGGCTGGCCTGGGGGGCGATGGAACGTGCACTTCACCTCGGGGGGCTGGTGATGCTTGGTATGGTGATCTATTTCGTTGCTCTCTGGCTGGTGGGGGTACGCCCACGGATGTTGATGGGAAAAGCCATATAAATCGCTGAATAACGGTCAATTATCAGGTTATAATCAGCGGCTTTTCGGGATAATTCGTCCTTAAATTTAATGGCTGTTCGATGGAACTGATTCGCGGTATACACAATTTGCGTCCCCGCCACCGTGGTTGTGTTGCCACCATCGGTAATTTTGATGGGGTACATCTGGGGCACCAGGCGGTGTTGGGACAGCTGGCAGAGAAGGCGGAGGAGTTCGGCCTGCCGGCGGTGGTGATCACCTTTGAGCCGCAGCCCCAGGAGTATTTCAGCCATGGCGAGATCCCGCCGCGCCTCACCCGTTTTCGTGAGAAACTACGGGCCTTGCGCCGCTTTGCGGTGGATCGGGTGCTGGCGCTGCAGTTTAATCAGAGCCTGGCCGGGTTGAGCGCCGATGAGTTTATCCAGCAGGTGCTGCTGGATGGTCTTGATATTCGCTATCTGGTAGTCGGCGATGACTTTCGCTTTGGCAAGGGGCGCGGTGGCGATTTTGCGATGCTGCAGCAAGCCGGTGTGAAACACGGCTTTGATGTGGTCAATATGCATACTTTTAGCCTGGAGGATGAGCGGGTTAGCAGCACCCGTATCCGCGAGGCACTGCAGCGTGGTGAACTGGCCCCGGCGGAACAGATGCTGGGGCGTGCCTACCGCATGTGCGGCCGGGTGGCTCACGGTAATAAGCTGGGACGCACCATCGGCTTTCCTACTGCTAATATATTCCTGCACCGCAAGAAGACCCCGGTGGATGGCGTCTTCGCCGTGGAGATGTTCGGCATTGACGGAGAGCCGGTAGCCGGGGTGGCCAATGTCGGCACCCGACCGACGGTGGATGAGAGCGGTACCCGCTCGTTGCTGGAGGTACACCTGTTCGATTTTGATGCTGACATCTACGGGCGCTACGTCCATGTCGATTTTTTACACCGCATCCGCGAGGAGCGTCGCTTCGATTCATTCGATGCCCTGAAGGCGCAGATTCTTAAGGATGCAGATGAGGCGCGGGCCTTTTTTGCCGCGCGCCGTTAATCTTAATTATTACTGACGTTTTACTTGATGAAGTGAGAGTGCCGTGACGGACTATAAAGATACCCTGAACCTGCCGCAGACCGATTTCCCCATGCGCGGTAACCTGGCCAATCGTGAGCCGGCGATGCTTAAGGCATGGCAGGAGAAGGATCTCTACGGAATGATTCGCGAGGCCTCCAGGGGACGCAAGCAATTCATCCTGCACGATGGCCCTCCGTATGCCAACGGCAACATTCACATCGGTCATGCGGTGAATAAGGTGCTTAAGGACATCATCATTAAGTCCAAGACCCTGAGTGGTTTCGATGCCCCCTATGTGCCGGGCTGGGACTGTCACGGCCTGCCCATCGAGCTGCAGGTTGAGAAGAAGATCGGTAAGGCCGGGGTCAAGGTGGCTGCGGACAAGTTCCGTGCCGCCTGCCGTGAATACGCCGCCAAGCAGGTCGACGGCCAGCGTGAGGACTTCAAGCGCCTGGGCATCTTCGGTGAGTGGGACAGCCCCTACCTCACCATGGACTTCAAGTTCGAGGCCGACATCATTCGTACACTTGGTCAGGTAATTGATGAGGGCCATCTGCACAAGGGCTCCAAGCCGGTGCACTGGTGTGTCGATTGCGGCTCGGCACTGGCCGAGGCCGAGGTGGAGTATGAGGACAAGACCTCGCCCTCTATCGACGTGCGCTTCGAGGTGCTGGATGACGAGGCCTTCCTGAGCCGCGTGCAGAAGACGGAGTCCCACCCCGGCGAGGGCCCGATCTCTGCGGTGATCTGGACCACCACACCGTGGACCCTGCCTGCCAACCAGGCGGTCGCCCTCAACCCTGAGCTCGAGTACGCGCTGGTGCAGTGTGACGGCGTTGGCGAGCACGGCCCCGAGCGCCTGATTCTGGCCGATGGCCTGCTGAAGGATGTGATGGGGCGCTACGAGGTGGAGGAGTATCGTGTACTCGCCACCTGCAGTGGTGCTGACCTGGAGGGGCTGAAACTGCAGCATCCTTTCTATGACCGTGAGGTGCCGGTGATCCTCGGTGATCACGTCAGCCTTGAGGCGGGTACCGGAGCGGTACACACCGCACCCGGTCATGGTCAGGAGGATTACGTTGCAGGCTCAAAATACAATCTGAAGGTCGATAATCCGGTGGGCGGTGACGGCAAGTTCCTGCCCGGCACCGAATTATTTGAAGGCCAGCACGTCTTTAAGGCCAACGACTCTGTGCTGGATGTGCTGCGCGAGCGCGGCAAGCTGGTGCATGCACAGGCGTTACGTCACAGCTACCCCCATTGCTGGCGCCACAAGACCCCGATTATCTTCCGTGCCACGCCGCAGTGGTTTATCTCGATGGAGCAGAACGGCCTGCGTCCCAGGGCGCTCGAAGCGGTTAAAGAGACCGAGTGGATGCCCGACTGGGGGCAGGCTCGCATCGAGGGGATGGTGAACAACCGTCCTGACTGGTGTGTCTCGCGCCAGCGCAACTGGGGCGTGCCGATTGCCCTGTTCGTTCACAAGGTCTCCGGCAAACTCCACCCGAAAACCGCGGAGCTGATCGAGCAGGTGGCCCAG
>JBFEWO010000126.1:0-8039 GCA_041546305.1 Thiohalomonadaceae bacterium
AGTTCAAAGTTCAAAGTTCAAAGTTCAAAGTTCAAAGTTCAAAGTTCAAAGTTCAAAGTTCAAAGTTCAAAGTTCAAAGTTCAAAGTTCAAAGTTCAAAGTTCAAAGTTCAAAGTTCAAGGTATTGAGGCCTGCGCGCGATGGTGTTTTTTGAGGCTTCAGTGCATCAATGCGCCTCTTTAATCCTTAAACTTTGAACCTTGCACTTCTTTACCCTCGCAGTCCCACCCCGCGCTTGAGCAGCCACAGGCTGTAGCTGTAGAGCGTTACGATGAACAGAATGATTACGCTATAGGCTGTGGTCAGGCTGATGTCGGAAACCCCCAGCATGCCATAGCGAAAGGCGTTGACCATGTAGAGGATCGGATTGGCCAGTGATATATCCTGCCAGATTCCCGGTAGCATGGTTACCGAATAGAAAATGCCGCCAAGGTAGGTCAGTGGTGTCAGCACGAAAGTCGGGATGATGGAGATGTCATCGAAACTCTTAGCGTAGACCGCATTGATAAAGCCGCCCAGGGCGAACAGAATCGAGGTCAGTAGCGCCACACTCAGGATCACCCAGAGATTGTGTAGCTGCAGGTCGACGAAAATGGTCGACACCAGCGTGACCATGAAGCCGACAATCAGCCCCCGCGCCACCCCACCGCCGATAAATCCGAGCAGAATCAGCGAATGTGGGATCGGAGCGATCAGCAGCTCCTCCACGTAGCGCTGGAATTTCGAGCCGTAGAAGGAGGAGACCACGTTGGCGTAGGAGTTGGTGATCATCGTCATCATGATCAGCCCCGGCACGATGTAGTCCATGTAACTAAACCCCTCGATCGGGGCCAGTTGGCTGCCAATCATCTTGCCGAAAATAACGAAGTAGAGCGCGGTGGTGATCATCGGCGGCAGGATGGTCTGCACCCAGATGCGCAGAAAACGGCGCATCTCTTTGAGCAGGATGGTGGAAAAAGCGATGCGGTAGTGCTGTAGGCTCATTTATTCGCCCCTTTCTCAACCAGATCCAGAAACAGCTCTTCGAGCCGGTTGGCCTTGTTGCGCATGCCGGTCACCTCGATCTCATGCTCTTTCAGTTTCTCGAACAGCTTGTTGAGGCCCTGTTCACGACGAATCTCCACCTCCAGTGTTTGGGAATCGGTGAGGATACAGGGGTAGGCTTGCAGCTGTGGGGGCTGCTGCAGTGGTGCCTTCAGCTCCAGGATCAGGGTCTCGCGGTCGAGCTGACTGATTAGCGCTCGTATGCTGGTATGTTCGATAATTCCCCCCTCGTCGATGATAGCCACGTTGCGGCACAGCTGCTCGGCCTCTTCGAGGTAGTGGGTGGTGAGGATAATGGTGGTGCCTCGCTGATTGATCTCACGCAGGTACTGCCACATGGAGCGGCGTAGCTCGATGTCCACTCCGGCGGTGGGCTCGTCCAGGATCAATAGCTTCGGGTCGTGTACCAAGGCGCGGGCGATCATTAGCCGGCGTTTCATCCCACCCGAGAGAGCCCGCGCCATGGTTCGGCGCTTTTCCCACAGGCCCAGCTTTTTCAGTGACTCTTCTGCACGATCCCGTGCCAGCTTTGGCTCCACCCCATAGTAGCCTGCCTGATTGGTGACGATCTCTTCCACCGGCTCGAACATGTTGAAGTTGAACTCCTGCGGCACCAGCCCGAGCATGCGTTTGACCTTCATCGGTTCACGCTCGAGGTCGGCACCGAAGACCTTGACGCTGCCAGCGGTTTTGTTCACCAGGGAGGTAATGATGCCGATAGTGGTCGATTTACCGGCGCCATTGGGTCCGAGTAGGGCGAAGAAGTCGCCTTCCTCGACCACCATGTCGATGCCCCTGAGGGCGGTAAAACCATTGCTGTAGGTCTTTTTCAGACCGTGTAGTTCGAGGGCATGCATAGCGCTGAATCGCTGAATAGAACGGGATGATGACAGCAAGAATCCTGCCGGTAGGCTCGAAAGTTTACCTTATCGCAAAGGTACTTACCATGGATGCAAATATCGTGGTTCCGGCTCATTTGACCAAGTGAATTGGCACATGCTACAAGTTGGCCGGATTTTTCTTTTATTCTGCATGACGACTCCGATTGGGAGACGTCGCGCAGGAGAGAGCGTGGGAAAATAATAACCCAGGGAGAGGATGAGATGCAGAACGAAGTCTATATGCTGGTGTTTCAGGGGGATCTGGTCGACGGATTCGATCTGGAGCGGGTTAAACGGAATCTAAAAGAATTATTCAAGGTGTCCCAGGAGAAGGTGGAACAACTGTTCTCCTTGCCTGCGGTGGTGGTGAAAAGGGATCTGACTCACGAACTGGCGCAGAAATTCCAAAGGCAATTGCAGCAACGCGGTTTAATCACCGTGATTCGACCCATGGCGGGCAGCAATGTTGTGCCGGTGGCAAATGATATGGAAGAGAAGCCGATGACGGCAGAGCCTATCGCAAGGGCTCGGTCGGCTCCCACCGCGCGTCATGTCTCCAGAGAGCAGGATGCATCGGCAATGCCTTTCCGTTTCGAAGGCAAGGCGGGTGAGTACTTCAAGATCTGGATCGTCAATATCCTCCTCTCGATCCTGACTCTTGGCATTTACTCGGCTTGGGCAAAGGTACGCAATCACCGCTATTTCTACAGCAATACCTTTATCGGTAAGCACAGTTTTGAATATCTGGCCGATCCTCTCACGATTCTCAAGGGGCGTATCGTTGCGGCCGTCTTTCTGGGAGCATATGTGCTGGCCGGTGAGTTCATGCCACTGCTGGGTTTGGCGTTTATGTTGATTTTTCTTGTCGCCCTGCCGTGGCTGGTTTGCCGGTCACTTGCCTTTCGCAATCAAAATACCGCGTTTCGAAATATCCGCTTTGGGTTTGATGCAACCTATTGGGATGCGTTCAAGGTTTATGTGTTATGGGGCCTGGCGAGCATGCTGACGCTGGGTCTCCTGCTCCCCTATGCGATCTATCGACAAAAGCAGTTTGTTGTCAGCCATTCGCGTTATGGCACGGCAAGGTTCGTGGCGGAATTTTCCGCCCGGGATTTTTACGGGATCTATCTGCGAGCCCTGGGCATTATCGCCGTTGCCATAGCGGTATTTTTCCTGGTGCCGGTTATCGGTGTTTTTCTGGCCATACCGCTCTATCTTGTCGCCTTTGCCTTTATCACCGCAGGGACAACCAATCTGACCTTTAACAACACTCTCCTCGACACCCAGAGTTTCGAGAGCACGCTAAAGGCGGGACGGCTGGCATGGATCCACTTCAGCAATGCCATGGTCACAGGCCTGACCCTCGGTCTTGCCATCCCCTGGGTCATGGTGCGTCTCGCCAAGTATCACGCCCAGTGTCTGCGTATGATTGCCGAGGGGGATATCGACAGCTTCATCGCCGCTGAAGAAAACAAGGTCAGTTCGTTGGGCGAGGAGATCGGCGATGCGTTTGATCTGGGTATCGGCATGTGATCGCGATTGACGGCGAGCTTTATGACGGACACACCTCCCGTCACTGGCCAGCCAGGTTGGTTGTCGGTGATGACGACGAGTTGCGGTTGGTCTGGGAAGGTGGCAGTTCCTGCTATCTGCTGGGGGTAGTAGAGATTTCGTCCCGTCTCGGCAACACGCCACGTTATTTTTCACTACCCGACGGCTGGAAATTTGAAACCCGGGATAACGACGGGGTCGACGGGCTGCTGCGCCGGCATCGGCAGCACGGTTGGAATGCCTTTGTCCATCGGTTGGAGAGCCGCTGGCACTATGTGCTTGCTTCACTGGTGCTGGTGGTAGCTTTTGTTTGGGGGATGTTGCAATACGGGCTTCCTGCGGCGGCGCAGCAGATCGCCTACCAGATACCGCCAGACATTACTGACCGTCTTAGCGAGGAAACACTCGATTTTCTCGATGAGAATCTGTTCTCGCCGACGGCGTTGTCCCAGGAGACACAGGCGCGCTTGCAGGGTGTATTTGCCGGCATGACCGATCCCTTAGATGGTGGTTATGTATTTACCCTGACGTTCCGCAAGGGGGGGGAAGTACTCGGTGCGAATGCCTTCGCGCTGCCGTCCGGGACAGTGGTGATGACCGATGAACTGGTCAAACTGGCGGAGAACGATGAGGAGCTGATGGCTATCATGGCCCATGAGGTGGGTCATGTGATGCACCGCCACAGCCTGCGCCAGATTTTGCATAACTCGGTGCTGACGCTGTTCGTGACCTACGCCACCGGCGATGCCTCCAGTGTGCTGACGGCCCTGCCGTTACTGTTGGTGCAACTCGGTTATTCTCGCGATTTTGAGCGTGAGGCTGATCGCTACGCCTATGACTATCTGCGTGCACAGCATATTGAAACCAAACGTTTCGCCACCATTCTTATGCGCCTTGAAAACGAGCACCGGGAACGCAGAGAAAAGGTCGAACATCAGGATTCCCGTTCGAGGATCTTCAAATATCTCTCCACCCATCCTGACACCGAGGAGAGGGTAAAACTCTTTCTCGCTTCCTGAAACAGGCAATGAAAAGAAGATGTATTGGCCAGATTAGCGAGGCGTAATCCGACATAACCGACGTCGGGTTACGGCGGTGCCTAACCCGACCTACGTGAAGATCAGGATAGGCACCCGAGCGCTCCTAATCTTTACAGCTTGATGATCTCCAGTCCCAAACCTTCATTTTTCGCCACGGTGCTCGGGTCGCTGATCACCACGGTGCTGGCCAGTTCCGGTTTGAGGTAGGACGCGGCGACGCGCTTGAGGTCGTCCTGTTGCACCTCGAGGATACGGGCACGGAAACGGCGGCGCTGCTCTGGAGTACGACCATGCAGCTTGCCATGGAAGGTCTTCTTTGCCTCGCCGGCAGGGGAACCTGGCTTGTCGATACTGCTGATGATGCCGAGGATCGCCTCTTCCACCAGGCGCCATTCGTGGTCGTTCTCCAATAACCATTCGATCGACTTGTCAAAGTCGGCCAGCGTCTCGGTCAGGCGCGGGTCGCGGTAGGAGTAGAAACGGAAGGCGCCGCTGTCCGGATCGAAACTGGCACCACCGCCGTAGGCGCCGCCCTGTTCGCGCACCGCACGATGCAGGAAGTTGTTGCGCAGGAAACCGGCCAACACCATCAGCGCCGGAGCATCTGGATGCTCCGGGGCGACGGTGGGATAGGCCTTGGCACAGAAGTTGACCTGGGTTGAGGTGGACCAGGCCTGGTGCAGCTGACCGGTGGCCGCCGGGGCGGCAAAGCGCTCACACGCCTGCGTTGCGATCTGGTGTTGCCACAGTTTTTCGATGCTGCTGTCGATAGCGGATTTTTCTGCCTCTTCACCGATGAGTAACAGTTGCCGTGGTGCGTCCACCATGATGTCTCGGATACGCACCAGTTTTCCGGCAAAGGACTCAAGAGTGGCCGTATCATCCAGCGAGTCGTCCAGTGCCTTCAGTGCCTTGATCCCGGCCAGCCCACTCCAGCGATGGTTGAGTGCAGCATTGGGAGCCAGGCCACTGGAGGCGGCGGACATCGCCAGGGCGTGACCAGCGCTGGTGACCCGTTGTTCGCGGTACATGCGTTCCTGGGAGACCAGCTCGCGAATACGGCTCAACTCATCGAAGCGGGCGCGGGAGAAGATCTCCAGCATCAGCTCACTCAGCGCTGCCTGGTGGCGGGCGAGTGCCTTGCCGGATAGGGTAAGGACGCTGCGGTCACGTTGAACGTCATCCACCGCGCCGCGGATCGCCACATTGGCCCCGATGCCGCCGGTGACAGCCGCCTGCCAGGCCTGGGCTTGCAGGTAGTCCATTTCACCACAGCCGACCTCGGTGACTATGTCACAGAAGATTGGTAGCAGTTCGATGAGTTCCTGATCCATTTGTGGCAGGTCGATCACCAGTTGCTGATAGACTAGGCCGTTGGTGCCTCGGGCGAACCAGGTGGTCGGCATGCCGCCAACGTGATGCTCGCTCCCTGCGGGGATGGCGAGTTTGGCAGGGATGTCTTCCAGCCCTACCTTGGGGAGTTGTTCCGGATCATCCTGCTGATTCTGTCGCTCCAGCAGGCGGGCGGCCATCTCGACCACTTTTTGCTTTTCCGTGTTGCTCATTGCTGCCTTCATTTTCGCCAGCCGCTCGGCCTCGGCGGCGGCGCGCTCCTCGCTAAGCTTCGGATCGGGTCTCATGACCAGGCGCACCCGGTGCGGGTTGTCCAGCAGTTCTCGTACCAGTCCTTTGATGAACTCAGGATCCTGGATTTGTTCACGCAGTTTCTCCAGGATGGGATCGATATCAAGCGCCTCGACCATATCGGCGCCGTGCAGCACCGGGCTTAGCGCATGCACCATCAGCTGCAGGCCGAAGGGGAACCCATCGCCGCTGATCTCGCGCTGAGAGAGCTCCAGTTGGTGCAGTACCGCTTCGACCATCGCCTGCGGCACGCCGTTTTCTGCCACCTCTTGCAAGACGTTGAGTACCAGCTGTTCTACCGCTTCGGCGTGTTCCGGTTCGGAACCTTCCACTCCGGCGGCAAACATCATCTCGCGGTTGGAGTCGGACAGCCCGCACAGCGGTGAGGGGGCGCTGCCAAGCTCGGTGGTCTCCAGCGCGCGGCGCAACGGTGAGGCACCGTTGTCGAGCAGCACGCCGGAAAGCAGGTGGGCACGCATCACCGCCTCCGCATCAATACTCCGGTCCAGCAGCCAGCCGAGCACGATGTGGGTCTTCTCGGTGGTGTCTTCTTCACCATCGAGGGCGTAACGATCCTCGACCTGGATGGGCGCGGTGTAGCGCTGTTCGTCGGGGACCCCGATATCCATCTCCAGTGCCTCGAACTGCCCCAGTGCCCCGGCCTCGAAGCGGGCCTGATGCTCGGCGGCGGCAATATCGCCATAGGTCATGAACACCGCATTGCTCGGGTGGTAGTGGTGGGCGTGGAACGCTTTGAGCTGTGCGTAGGTCAGATCGGGAATACAGGCCGGATCGCCGCCGGAGTTGTGGTGGTAGGTGGTGGTGGGGAACAGCTCCCGGGTCAGCGCCTGATACAGCGCCGAGGTGGGAGAACTCATCGCTCCCTTCATCTCGTTGAACACCACCCCCTTGAAGACCAACTCGGACTCCGGGTTGGTCGGCTCGGCAAACTCAACCCGATGCCCCTCCTGCAGGAAATCGAGTTCCTCCAGGCTGGGGAAGAACACCGCATCCAGGTAAACATCCAGCAGGTTGTCGAAGTCCCTTCTGTTGCGGCTGGCAAAGGGGTAAGCCGTCCAGTCAGCGGCGGTGAAGGCATTCATAAAGGTATTGAGTGAGCGGCGCGTCATCATGAAGAAGGGGTCGCGCACCGGATACTTCTTGCTGCCGCATAGACTGGTGTGTTCGAGGATGTGGGCCACCCCGGTCGAGTCCTGGGGCACAGTGCGAAACGCCACCAGAAAGGCGTTCTGATCATCCTCCGCCTCCAAGTGATAGTGAACCGCACCGGTGCCACTATGGCGAAACTCCTGAACCTCGATGCTCAGGGAGGGAACACGGTGCTGGCGCACGAACTCGAAAGTCGGGTGAGTCTTCACTTCGCTCATAAATCCTTGGGGTCCTTGTGGTTGGTGCTTTTTAATCAGATTTGGGCAGGAATCGTAGCATACAAGGGTAATGATGGCTTAGGTGGTTTGGTTTGTGGGGTATTGTGTCGCTGGCGCGAGTGTTTATTGAAAGCGGTTATCGCACCGCAAGGCGAGGTACTTTCTTGTAGCGACAAGAAAGTACCCAAAGAAACGCTCCCGAAGGCTTGCCGCTACGCGGTACCCTGCGCTTCTCGTCATTTCAGGCCGTTCGCGCAACTCGCGAGGCGATAAACCCGCCTCGCTCAAACATGCTCTCACTTTCCCCTGAAATGACTGCGATGCTCAGCTGCGCCACACGGGAAGGGAAACCGCTCCGTTTTTCTGCGAGTTTGACATGCAAAAACCCAACGCTGGCACGAACCGGATTCCCTTCTGCATCGCCGAGCATCGCAGCGGAGGGAGGATTAGCCCGAAGGGTTGCGCGCAGGACGCGCGCAACTTTGCAGTCAG
>JBFEWO010000141.1:0-7251 GCA_041546305.1 Thiohalomonadaceae bacterium
CTAACGCGAAGGAGAGCGCCAGGAGGATAATGACCCGTCTTCCCCTCGGCGGTCGTCGTGACGACGCGCGCAACGGCGCTGCTGAGTCAGGCTGGATACCCCGCCTGGGCAAGGATCGGTGTAGCGGTATGCCGACAAGCAAATGCGCTCCTGCGAAGACAAATACCGTCGTACGCCAGCCGATTTCGAGTACCAAGCTGTGGGTCAGCGGCCAGAACAGCGTGCTCGCCAGTCCTCCGGCAAGCGTAACCAGGCCGATGGCTTTGCGAAAGCCTTGCCCTGCGCTTTCACGCAGTGTGGAGAAGGCGGCCTCGTAGAGCGTCATCGACATGGCCACCCCGGCCAGAAGCCACCCGGTGTAAAACATGGGAAGATTCTGGCTCAGCGCAATCAGCAAAAATGCCGCAGCCGCCAGCATCGAACCGGTACTCATTACCGAACGACCACCCAATCGCGCTAGCCACCGGCCTACTGGCACCGCCATTAGGGCAGCAACCAGCAGACTGGCAGAGAACGCACTGAAGATGTCGGTCAGAGCCCAGCCGGTCTCACTGCTAATAGGTTGTGCCAGGAGGGTAATACCGTAATAAAGCGTACCCCAGGACAGCAGTTGACCTAACGCTATCGGCAACACCGGAACGCGGCCCGCACTCCGGTGTTGCCATCCACTTAGGCGCAGCATGTGCTGCGTGTGCGCGGCTCGGGACTGCAGCCACAGGACGAATCGCTCTGGGTCTCTACCACCGTTTCGGCGTTTTCACTCGACTCACCGCAGCATCTCCCCCCATCACCGAAGTCGGTGGAACAGACGCCGGTTTCCGGCAATTCCAGTCGTACATCATCCGCCGCGGTCATATCCCCGGCCAACGCGGCGGCCACGGAACGCGCCTGCTCATGGCCGGTGGCCAGCAGGAAGGTTGGCGCCCGTCCATAGCTTTTGGCACCCACGATATAGAAACCGGGTTCGGGATGTGCCAGCTCACGATGGCCGTGTGGGCGCACGGTGCCGCAACTGTGAACGTTCGGGTCGATCAACGGTGCCAGCGCTTCCGCGCTTTCCAGCCAGGTATCGGTCCGTATCCGCAACTCTCGCAGCATTTCCAGATTCGGACGCGAGCCGGTCGCGCAGACAATTTCATCGATGCCGACAATGGGATTCCCTTCCTCCGGGATCACCATGATGCCACCCAGGGTTTCTTTCAGTTCGCGAATTCGGAAATTGGTGTGGAGCGTTAACCTGCCCTGTTCTACCAGCGCCTTGAGTCTGGTCCCGAGTTCGCCGCGCGCCGGCAATTGATCCGCCTCCCCACCGCCAAAAACCCTCGCAGGGTTGCTGCCACGTAACGCCCAGTGAATGTTGGTGTTCACATCGGCCTCGGCCAGCTCCGCCAGCGCGATGAGTGAACCTGCTGCCGAGTGACCGGCACCCACGACCAAGGTGGTCTTTCCCAGATAGCACGACCGCAAATTGCCCTTAATATCCGGCATGCCATAGCTGATCCGGTGAGCAAGTTGCTCCTCGCCGAGTGCCGGCAAACCGTTGGCGCCGAGCGGGTTTGGCTGAGCCCAGTTGCCTGTGGCATCGATCACTGCCCCGGCCAGAATGTTCTCTATTACACCCTTGCTCTCGACCCTGATAACGAAGGGCGCCTGTTCACGTCTGGCGGTCTTGACCTTATCGATACCCTGACGTGCAATGGCGACGACCCGACTCTGCAACCGGAGCCTGCCACCGATGGACGGCAGGGCGGCCAGCGGCTCAAGATAAAGCTGTAAGAGTTCACCCGCGGTGGGAATAGCCTCCTCATCCGGCATGGTCCAGCCAGACGCTTCCAGCAGCTTCCTGGCAGCCTTATCGACATTATATTGCCAGGGAGAAAAGAGCCTGACATGGCTGAAGTCGCGGAAACTGGCACCCACCGCAGCACTGGCTTCAAAGATCAGGGGGCGCAGACCCTGTTCGAGCAAATTGGAAGCCACCGCGAGGCCAACAGGCCCTGCGCCAAGTACGGCCACCGGATATTTTTCCATCAATTGCATCGTTTTCTGCCTCTGTAATGAACGGACGCAACGTAGCGTCATACCTGTTCGACGGAGTAGTGTCAGAAAAGACGCAACAATATTTTGCTTTAGGGCATGGCATCACCCCGGCAGTTGTCCTCTCCTCTTCGTGCCATGTAATAACTGTTATCCACAGTGTTTCAATCACCACCCAACCGCATTACATATGCAGGAAACGGCACATCTGTTCAGCGCCCTGCAACAGGCGCGGGGTAGCGCGCTGGATGATGTTAGGGTCGATAACATAGAGTCTGCCCGCCTTCACCGCCTGCAGCTGTGGCCATGCCTTCCAGTCATCCAGCCATTCGGGACGCTCCTTACCCATGCCGCTGGCGATAATCACCTCTGGGTCGGCGGCCAGCACCGCTTCCTGTGACACCGTCGGGGTCAGTACTTCCAGCTCAGCAAAAATGTTGCGCCCATGGCAAAGGGTGATGACATCGTTGATCAAATGCTGCCCGCTAACGGTCATCAGGGGCTGGTTCCAGATTTGATAGAACAGGGTGCGCTCTTTTTTGTCGGCGTATTGCCTGCGCAACCCTTCGAGGCGCTGGCGAAAGGCCTCGGCCTGTTGCTTGGCCTTTTCCGGCTTGCCAACCAGCATGCCCAGCCGCGCCATCCCATTTGCGATATCGGGCAGACGCCGCGGCTCGCTCAGATAGACCGCCAGCCCCAGCGCCTGCAGCCGTTCAATCGTGCGCACATCATTACCGCTCTGCCACCCCACCACCAGGTCCGGTTGCAGGGCGAGGATGCGCTCCAGATCCAGGCGACTATAGCCGCCGACGCGGGGGATCGCCTTGGCCTCTTCCGGATAGTCGCTGTAATCCACGGCACCAACGATCTTCTCTCCGGCGCCGATGGTAAAAAGCTGCTCGGTGACGTGGGGCGCCAGGCTGACGATACGCTGGGCCGCGTGCGGCAGGCTCACGGTACGGCCGGTATCGTCCTGCACCGACACGGCGGCCTGCAGCGGCAGCGTGGCACACCACAGGGCCAGCACCATCCATTTTTTCAGCATCCGAAAGCCCTCTGGGTGGGAGATATCTGTAGTTGTTCCAGCGCCCGCTCCAAGCGCTGCCAGTCTTCCTCACTGCCCGGCATACCAAAACGCAATGCGGCCGGTTCGCTAAACAGGCGGGTCAGTATCCCCTGCTGCGCCAACCTCTCATGCCACAGCGCCGCCTGCCTGCAGGGACAATACTGGAACAGGGCGGTGCCGGCGGCCGGTGGCAAGCCCTGACGTTTGAGCAAGTTCTCCAAACGCAAACTCTGCTGTTTCAATTGCCCCCGCATACGCGCCTGCCAAGCCTGATCTTGCAGGGCCTGACGCGCCGCCTCCCGCGCAGGTCCACTCACCGCCCAGGGGCCGAGGATTTCGTTCAGATGCTGCATCAGGGACGGCCAGGCCAGCACGAAACCGACCCGTGCACCGGCCAGACCGAAAAACTTGCCGAGGGAGCGGAAAACGACCAGTCCGGGCATTCCGCACCATGGCGCCAGACTCCGCTCGGGGATGGTGTCGATAAACGCCTCATCCACCACCAGCCAGCCATCACGGGAAGCCAGCACGTCATGCCAAGCCAGCAACTGCTCCGGGGAAAAGCTCTCGCCGGTGGGGTTATTGGGATTGACCAGCAACAGGACATCAAGTGTCGGCAACTGGGCCGTAATCGTCTCCGCCTCCAGGGCAACCACCTTGTGCCCCTTACACTGCCAGGCTTTAGCATGCTCGGCATAGCTGGGAGCGAGCATTCCCACCCGGCAGGATGATCTCAGCTGGGGCAGCGCCTGGATCGCCGCCTGCGAGCCGGCCACCGGCAATAACTGCGCCGTGCCATAGTAAGCAGCTGCCGCCTGCTCCAGACCGTCATCGGCTTCGGGAAGGCGCTGCCAGCAGGAGGAAGGGAGCGCAGGCACCGGCCAGCCATGAGGATTGATGCCGGTGGAAAGGTCCAGCCACTGCTCTAATGGAATGCCATAGCATGCGGCCGCCTCACGCAACCGGCCTCCATGGGATAACTCAGCCAAACGCCACCTCCATGATGAAAATCATCACCAGCCACAGCCCCAGCGCGCGCTGTACCAGGCTGATGGCTCGCTCGATATCGGCGACCTGGGGAGCCCCCCCTTCCCCCAGCAGCGGCTTGTCCAGCACAGTCCCGTGGTAGACAGTCGGTCCGCCCAGCTGCAGACCCAGCGACCCGGCGCCGCTGGCCATCACCACCCCGGCATTGGGGCTGTCGGTCTGATCGCCCTGGCGCTGCCAACAACGCCAGCCGCGGGCGGCATCACCCATCAATACATAGGCAAGTGCGGTCAAGCGCGCCGGTAGCCAGCCAAGCACATCATCCAACCGCGCCGCGGCCCAGCCAAAGGCCTGATAGCGCTCGGTGCGATAGCCCCACATGGCATCGAGGGTATTGCTCAAGCGAAACAGCACCACACCGGGGACGCCGAGGAGGACGAACCAGAAAATGGCGCCGAACAGGGCATCGTTGCCATTCTCCAGCACCGACTCGACCGCCGCGCGGGAGACACCGGCCTCATCTAGGGCGGCGGGATCGCGACTGACCATCCAGCCGACCCGCTGCCGCGCCAGGGCTAAATTCCCTGCCGCCAGCGCCTCGGCCACGGTCCGGGCGTGCTGAGCCAGGCTGCTGCCACCGATAGCCAAATAAAGCAGCAACACAGCAACCAGCAGTCCCAATCCCTGCCACGTTGACAGCCACCAGACCAACAAAACCGCAGGCAGGATTGCCACCACCACGGCAAGGGTGCCAAGCGAACGCTGATTGAAATGCGGCAAACCAATCAACCAATCCTCAATGCGCCGGGCATATCGACCGAAGCCCACGAGAGGATGGTAGCGGCGTGGTTCACCGAGCCAAAGATCCAGCAACACCGCCGCAATAATGATTAACGCTGTGGTCACGAGAACCTGCCTTCAACGAAATGAGGCGATATTATGCCACGCGAAGAATGGCGAAAACGGACAGATCGCTTAGGCAGCGTTCCCCTCCCCCTGCATTCAGGCTAGGATCCCCGCCCATGAAAAAGACACTCATGATCCAGGGCACCGCCTCTGACGCCGGCAAGAGTACGGTAGTCGCCGGTCTCTGCCGTCTGCTGTACCGCCGGGGGATCCGGGTGGCGCCGTTCAAGCCGCAGAACATGGCGCTCAATAGTGCGGTGGCGGCTGATGGCGGTGAGATCGGTCGGGCGCAGGCGGTGCAGGCCCAGGCGGCGGGGCTGGAGCCGCACACCGACATGAACCCGGTGCTGCTCAAGCCCTCCAGCGACATGGGTGCCCAGGTGATCATCCACGGCAAGGCGCTAGCGCAGATGCAAGCGCAGGATTATCACCACTACAAGCGCACCGCGATGACTGCAGTACTCGATTCCCATGCCCGCCTGGCGCAGCAATACGAGTGTGTGATGGTGGAAGGCGCCGGCAGCCCGGCGGAAATCAACCTGCGCGAAGGCGACATCGCCAACATGGGCTTTGCCGAAGCGGTGGACTGCCCGGTGATCCTGGTAGCCGACATCGACAAAGGCGGTGTGTTTGCCCAGATCGTCGGCACCCTGGCCCTACTTTCAGAGAGCGAGCAGGCCCGCGTTAAGGGCTTCATCATTAACCGCTTTCGCGGTGATATCGCTCTGCTGCAGCCCGGGCTCGACTGGCTGGAACAGCAGACCGGCAAACCGGTACTCGGCGTGCTGCCCTACCTGCACGACCTGCATCTCGAAGCCGAGGATGCGTTGCCACGCGATGACATCCAGGCAGACCGTGAAAAATTCCAGATTGTGGTGCCGGTACTGCCCCGCATCAGCAATCACACCGACTTTGACCCGCTGCGCCTGCACCCGGCGCTCGACCTGCATTTTGTCGGCCAGGGAGCCAGCCCTCCGCCGGCCGATCTCATCATCCTGCCCGGCAGCAAGAACGTGCGTGCCGATCTGGAGTGGCTCAGAGCGAATGGCTGGGAAGAGCTCCTTCGGCGGCATCTGCGCTATGGCGGCAAGGTGATCGGCATTTGTGGCGGTTACCAGATGCTGGGCGAGGCGATCCATGACCCGCAGGGAATGGAGGGCCCTGCCGGCAGTAGTGCGGGTCTGGGATGGCTGGCAATGGAGACCACGCTGCACGCAGAAAAACAGCTGACTCGCGTGAGCGGGCGTTTACTGTTGGAGGACGCCGCTGTTGAGGGTTATGAGATCCACATGGGGGTAAGTCACGGCAAGGCGCTGGAGCGTCCCCTGGTTCGGCTCGGGGATTCAATGGATGGGGCCATCAGCGAGGACAATCAGGTGCTCGGCACCTACCTGCACGGGCTATTCGAGCACCCCGAGGCCACCAGTGCCCTGCTACGCTGGGCCGGGTGTGAAAAGGCCGAGGGGATCGACTACGGTGCACTGCGCGAGCGGGAGATCGATCGTCTCGCCGATATGATGGAAGCGCAGCTCGATATGAAGCTGCTGGAGACGTTGGTGAAACCAGTTCAAGGTTAAAAGTTCAAGGTTCCAAGGAGCGTATCTCCACTGCCTCGAAACCGGATATCCGCTACATACCCGCTACGCGCCTTATGATCGGAGCTTCTTTGAACTTTGAACTTTGAACTTTGAACTTTGAACTTTGAACTTTGAACTTTGAACTTTGAACTTTGAACTTTGAGTTTTGAACCTTTAACCTTGAACCTTGAACTTTGAACTTTGAACTTTGAACTTTGAACTTTGAATTTTGAATTTTGAACCTTGAACCTTGAACCTTGAACCCCAAACCTAGTCTCATCCCGGCAAATCAATGTTATTTCGCGTACAATGCGCGCCACAGAAACACCCTGAGAGGCCATCATGGACATGACTCCCCTGGAACAAACCCTGGCTCGCATCGAAGATGATGCCCGCTCCGGCCAGTCGCTGCTACTCTACGCCTTGGTGAAGACCCTATCCATTCCCCAGGGTGGGCACTCCTATCTGCTGACCAAACTGAAAGAGATGACCCCGGAAACCCGCCAGCTCGCCTATGGCCTGATGGAGCTGATGGCACAGGGCGGCAGTGCCAGAGCAGAATGGAAAGAGGCCGAAGAGCGGATGGATCGCGCCATACGGGGTTGAGCTCATGAGTCGCTTCTGGGAAGAGAAATCCCTCGCCGAAATGAACCGCGAGGAGTGGGAAAGCCTATGTGA
>JBFEWO010000036.1:0-21002 GCA_041546305.1 Thiohalomonadaceae bacterium
AACCCCATTGCAACAGCGCCTGGCCGCCTTCGGCAGTCGCCTTTCGCTGTTTGTACTCGGTATCTGCGCGCTGATCTTCGTTGCCGGCCTGTTGCGCGGCGAGCCAATGGTGTTGATGTTCCTCACCGCGGTGAGCCTGGCAGTGGCCGCTATACCCGAAGCCTTGCCCGCGGTCATTACGATCTCTCTGGCATTTGGGGCGCGCAAACTGAGCCGCCACAAGGCGCTGATCCGTCACCTGCCCTCGGTGGAAACCCTCGGTTCGGTGACGGTGATCTGCAGCGACAAGACCGGCACCCTTACCGAGAACCGGATGCATCTTGAAAAGGTGTATGTGGAAGGCAGGCTGCAGGACGACCCTTTTGCCCATGCGCCCACCACAGACGTGCAGAAGCTGCTGTGGCAGGCATTGGCCCTCAGCAATGATGTCGATGCCGGGGAGGAGGGGGTGGAGCCGATTGGTGAGCCGACCGAGCTTGCCTTGTTCAAGGCGTCGGCCAGAGCCGGCTATATCAAGAAGGCACTGACCCAGTTCCTGCCCCGTATAACCGAGCTGCCGTTCGATGCCGAACGCAAGCGCATGACCACGATACACCGGCAGAATGATGCGTTGATCGCCTTTACCAAGGGGGCGCCGGAACAGATGCTTCCCCACTGCAGTCGGCAGCTGATGCCCGGGGGCGAAGAGGCGATCGAGCGCGAGGCACTGCTGGCGCAGGCGAACGCGTTGGCGGAACAGGGCTTTCGCGTGCTTGCCGTGGCATATCGTCAATGGCAGGTGCTGCCGGAAGAGGCACATGCCGAAGATCTTGAAAAGGATCTGGTCTTTCTGGGGCTAGTGGCGCTTATCGATCCGCCCAGGGAAGAGGCCTACGGTGCGGTGGCAGAGTGTCGTACCGCCGGCATTACGCCGCTGATGATTACCGGGGATCATCCGGCCACCGCCCGCGCCATTGCCGCAAGGCTGGGGATCACCGACGGTGATGACACGGTCATCACCGGCAGGGAACTGGAGGGGATGTCGGCCGCAATCCTGGCAAGCCGACTGGAGCATATTCGGGTATTTGCCCGGGTCAGTCCCAAACAGAAAATTCTGCTGGTGCAGGCATTACAGAAAAAGGGTGAGTTTGTCGCCATGACCGGCGATGGGGTAAACGATGCCCCGGCACTCAAGCACGCCGATATCGGTGTGGCCATGGGACAGAAAGGCACCGATGTGGCGCGCGAGGCCGCCGACATGGTCCTGCTGGACGATAACTTCGCCACCATTGTCACCGCGGTGCGTGAGGGACGGCGCATCTTCGACAACATCCGCAAGTTCATCAAAGACACCATGAGTTCCAACTCGGGGGAAATCTGGACTCTGCTGCTTGCCCCCTTTCTTGGTCTCCCGATACCGCTGCTGCCGATTCATATTCTCTGGATCAACCTGGTCACCGATGGCCTGCCAGGGCTGGCCTTTACCGCAGAGAGAGCAGAGCGGGGGGTGATGCAGCGCCCGCCGCGACCGCCAAAGGAGAGTGTCTTTGCCCATGGCATGTGGCAACACATCATCTGGTGCGGGCTGTTTGTCGGTGGCATTACTCTCGCTGCCCAGGCCTGGGCTTTGGCGCGGGGTGTGGAGTACTGGCAAACCATCGCCTTTACCGTGCTCACCATCTCGCAGCTATTCCATTCCATGGCAGTGAGAAGCGAGCGCCAGTCGTTGTTTACCCTTGGATTGACCAGTAATCCCTACATGCTGGGCGCGGTGTCACTCACGGTGGTGCTACAGCTCATGATCATCTATGTGCCGGTCTTCAATCCTATTTTCAGGACACAGCCTTTGCCACTTTTTGACCTTGCGGTCTGTTTTGCGCTCTCTTCCCTGGTGCTGTTTGCTGTGGAACTTGAAAAGTGGATGGTGCGAAAAGGCTGGTTGTATCAGGAAGGCTAACAGGGGGCTGAACGAGGATTCAGGATTAGGATTCAGGACTGGGGACCTTCAGTGTCGAGAGCAGTCACTTCGGTCTCAAACTCATCCTCTTCATATTCGTTAAAGTCGACGCCCAGCTCCTTGGCATGTTCCCGCCAGTAGGGCTCCGCCTCACAGGAGCAGCAATCGGCCCAGGCGCCGATGCCTTCGTGCATGCTGATATGTTTTTTCTTTTTTTGTTTGTTTGCGGAGGACGAAGGCTGCGGGCTTGGCGTTTCCTTTGTGGTGCTTTTTGCAGTGTGAGGCCTGGTCATAGCCGTTCCTCCTGACAATGAATGTGTGGCGATTGGCTAGGGATATTCGATAACTATAGGACGAGTAGCCAGCATATCTATTTTCGGGAAGATTCCTGAACCTTTGAACCTTTGAACCTTGAACCTTTTACCCTAAGTCCTAATCCTAAAGCCACGTTTCCTGATGGCATCGAGGATCTCACCGATATGCTCCTTACCACGGCTCTGTAACAGCAGCTCCAGTTCGGTCTCTTCCAGAGTAACTTCGCTGGCAAAACGGTTCTCTGTGATCTGTTCAATATTGGCCTGTTGTTCGGCAATGACGGCAGTCAGTGCGGCAATGCTCGAGGGTTTATCGGGGACAATCACCTTGAGGCGGGCGAGGCGGCCGTCCTGTTCCAGGCCGCGGTCGATAATGTGTGACAGGCGCGTCAGGTCAATGTTGCCGCCGCTGATCACAACGACCACTTTTTTGCCGCCCATATTCGTAAGGCGGCGGTGTAGCAGGGCGGCAAATCCAGCGGCGCCGGCACCTTCGGCGAGGGACTTTTCTCGCTCGAGTAAGGTCATCACACCGCTGGCGATCTCATCTTCGTCAACGGTAACGATCTCATCGACCAGCTGTTGCACCACCGGCAAGGTCAGCTCTCCGACCCGAGCCACGGAGATGCCGTCCGCCAGCGTGTTGGCCATGGGTAATGGCGTGATTTTGCCTGCAGCGACACTCCGCTTCATAGCCGCCATGCGTTCGGCCTCGACACCGATGATCTCGACCTCGGGCCTGAGTGGTTTAATCGCAGCGGCGATGCCGCTGATCAGTCCACCACCACCCACCGGCACAATAACCGCTTCCACATCCGGGAGCTGCTCGAGGATCTCCAGCCCTATGGTGCCCTGACCAGCGATCACCTGTGGGTCGTCGAAGGCATGGATCAGGGTGTAGCCGTGTTGTTGCTGGACTTCACAGGCCTTGCTGTAGGCGGCATCGTAACCGCTGCCATGGAGAATAATCTCCGCGCCAAGTTCCTGGGTGCCGCGGATCTTAGATAGCGGTGCCGTTTCAGGCATGACGATAGTCGCTCTGATCCCGAGCAGGCGGGCAGCATGCGCTACCCCTTGGGCATGGTTGCCGGCAGAGGCGGCAATGACGCCGGCCGCCTTTTCCACCTCACTCAGTAACAGCAGCTTGTTAAGGGCGCCGCGTTCCTTGAATGATCCGGTGACCTGCAGGTTCTCCAGCTTGAGATAAAGCTGGCAGTCACACAGCCTGCTCAGGTTCTCAGACCAGGCACAAGGGGTGGTGTATATGTACGGTTGGATCTGTTGTCGTGCCTGCTCGATGGCTTCCCGTTCAATCATGTTTTCCCTGCCTGCCTTGCTCATCACCGTAGTTCATCTAAATTCATAATACACAAGGAAAAGAATGCCCGCCTGCGAGGGCATGTCATTTCTTCTGAGCCGGAAAAAAACACACAAGGATCGCCGCGATGGAAGACCTGTTTGCCCTTGGCGATGAACTCGGCCCACTAAAGATCATCCATGTACACGAGGCCTCCATGGGGCTGCAAGCGGTGCTGGTGGTCGACAATGTGTCCATGGGGCCGTCGATAGGTGGCATTCGTATGGCGACTGATGTCACCGTGGAGGAGTGTGCCCGGCTGGCGCGCGCCATGACCTTTAAGAATTCCGCGGCCGGTTTGCCCCACGGTGGCGGCAAGCTGGTGATTCTCGGCGACCCCAAAATGAATACGACACGCAAGCAGGGACTGCTGCGCGCACTGGCCAGTGCATTGCGCAACGAAGAGAGTTATATCTTCGCTCCCGACATGGGCACCGATGAGAAGTGCATGGCCTGGATCCGCGACGAGGTGGAACGGGTGGTGGCGCTGCCAAGGGAACTGGGTGGGATTCCGCTCGATGAGATCGGCGCAACTGGCTGGGGGTTACGGCATGTGGTCGAGGTGGCATTGACCTATTGTGATTTTCCGCTCGAAGGGGCCCGCTTTGTCGTGCAGGGCTTCGGCGCGGTCGGTCGTAACGTTAGCCGCTTTCTTGAGGCCAGTGGCGCGGTGCTGGTAGCGGTTGCCGATTCGCAGGGGGCGATCCATAACCCGGCGGGACTGGACGTGACCACACTACTGGCGCTCAAGGAGGAGGGAAGATCGGTAATCGAATATTCGGCTGCTACCCGTCTGGAGGGCGAGGGGTTAATCGGGGTTGAGTGCGATATCTGGATCCCCGCGGCACGCCCCGATGTGATCCACGAGGACAATGTGCAACTGCTCAATACCAAACTGGTGGTGGAGGGCGCCAATATTCCGCTTACCCAAGGTGCGGAGCAATACCTCCATGACAAGGGCATCCTCTGTGTGCCGGATTTTATTGCCAATGCAGGCGGGGTGATCTGCGCCGCTATGGAGTATCACGGTGCCAGTGAGTCGGCCGCCTTGCAGACTATCGAAGAGAAGCTGCGGCGCAATACCGAACAGGTGCTGAAGAACGCCAAGAAGGAAAAGATCAGCCCGCGCGAGGCGTCGCAGCGCCTGGCACTGGAACGGGTTAGAAAAGCGATGGGCTATCGTCGCTTCCCGAGCTTCTCCATGGGACCGAACTGGATTTGAACCCGGTTATTTAAGGGTGCCTGCTATGAACCGAACCACCGATGAACGCAAGGTGGTGTTTCACGCCAGTGGCGTGACCAAGGTCTACCAGATGGGTGAAGTGAAGGTCCACGCCCTGAGGGGTATTGATCTAGATCTCTATTCCGGCGAGCTGGTGGTGCTGCTCGGTCCTTCGGGGAGCGGTAAATCGACGCTGCTCAATATTTTGGGCGGGCTGGATACCGCCACCAGCGGCCAGGTTTCCTATCTCGGCCGTGAACTGACGCGGGCCAGTGAAAAGGAACTCACCGAGTACCGGCGCTACCACGTCGGTTTCGTGTTCCAGTTTTATAACCTTATTCCGAGCCTCACTGCTCGGGAGAATGTTGCGGCGGTCACCGAAATTGCACGCCAACCGATGGCGCCGGAAGAGGCGCTTCAGCTAGTCGGTTTGGGTCAGCGCTTGGATCACTTCCCTTCGCAGCTTTCCGGCGGTGAGCAACAACGCATCGCCATCGCCCGCGCTATCGCCAAGAATCCTGCGGTGTTGCTGTGCGACGAGCCGACCGGCGCGCTCGATTCGACCACCGGCATCGTGGTGTTGGAGGCGCTGGAGCGGGTAAACCGGGAGCTGGCTACCACCACTGTGCTTATCACCCACAATGCCGGCATTGCGGCGATGGCTGACCGGGTGATCCACCTTGCCGACGGGGCCATTGCCGAGATTTACATCAATGCGGTGAAGCAACCGGCCCGTGAGCTGAGTTGGTAAGCCATGCGCGCACTCGACATTAAGGTGTGGCGGGAACTGTGGGCGATGCGCGGACAGGCCCTGGCGATCGCCGCGGTGATCGTGAGCGGCGTGACCACCATGGTGATGTTTCTCAGTACTTACGATTCGCTGCTGCACACCCGCGAGACCTACTACCGCGACTATCGCTTTGGCGAGGTATTTGCTTCGCTCAAGCGGGCCCCTGACCAGCTTATTCACCGCATTAAGGAGATATCCGGCATCGAGCGGGTAAAAACCCGTGTCGTTGCCGCTGCCAATATCGATATCCCCGGTTTTAACGAGCCGGTGATAGGCAGGTTGATTTCACTTCCCGACGAGGGTGAGGCGTTACTTAACCAGCTCTATCTGCGCCGTGGCCGGTTTATCGAGCCGTACCAGGACGATGAGGTAATGGTCAGTGAGACATTCGCCGACGCCCATGGCATGCAGCCGGGGGATAGTCTCTATGTGATCATCAAGGGCAAGCGCAAAGCGCTGACCATTGTCGGTATCGTGCTGTCTCCTGAGTATGTTTACCAGATTGCCCCCGGAGCCTTTTTTCCCGATTACAAACATTACGGCGTGATGTGGATGGGAGGAACCGCCTTGGCCAGCGCCTACGAAATGGAAGGGGCGTTTAATGATGTGTCATTGACCCTGACCCCAGACGGCAGCCTGGGAACTGTGCTCGATGCTCTCGATGACCTGCTTGCCCCGTATGGCGGTTTTGGTGCCTATCCCCGGGAAGACCAGTTCTCGCATCGCTTTCTCTCGGTGGAAATGCGCCAACTGCGCACCATGGCCACCGTGTTTCCGTTGATCTTTGTTGGTGTGGCGGCATTTCTGCTCAATGTGGTGCTGCACCGCTTGATCAATACCCAACGTGATCAAATCGCCATCCTCAAGGCTTTCGGTTACAGCAACACAGCGGTGGGACTGCACTACGTGAAGCTGGTTGTGCTGATCGTTTTTCTCGGTGTGCTGTTGGGCGTGGTGCTGGGAGTCTACTGGGGCAGGGAATTGAGTCTTATCTACATGGATTTCTATCGCTTTCCCTACCTGCATTATCTTCTGCGGCCCGTGGTGGTCATTACTGCATCAGCCGTAACCCTGCTTGCCGCGATTAGCGGTACGCTGCTGGCGGTAAGGCAGGCCGTTGCGATGTCACCAGCCGAGGCGATGCGCCCTGAATCGCCGACCATCTATCGAGCCACTTTCCTTGAACGTATTGGATTGCAGCGCTTTTTTACCCAACCGACAAAGATGATCCTGCGGCATATCGAGCGACGTCCTCTCAAGTCCCTGTTTTCCGTCATCGGCATCGCCCTCGCCGGTGGCATCATGATGGTGGGTAATTTCCAGGAGGACGCCATTAACTACATGGTGGATGTACAGTTTTCCCAGAGTAAACGAGATGATCTTTCGGTGCGCTTCATCGACCCGACCTCCCGCCGCGCTCTGCATGAGCTCCAAGTGATGGAGGGCGTGCGTCATGTGGAGCCATACCGTACGGTTCCGGTACGCATGCGATTCGAACATCGTACCTATAGAACGGGTCTGGAGGGGATCGAACCCGATGGTGAATTGGTGCGGGTGCTCGACTCCAGGCTTCAGCCCATTTTCTTGCCGGCGGAAGGAGTGGTGTTGACTGATTACCTGGCGACCCTGCTCGGAGTGATGCCGGGAGACATGCTTACCCTTGAGGTGCTGGAAGAGCATCGCCCGGTACTGCAGGTGCCGGTGGTGGCCCTGAGCAAACAGTATCTCGGCGTATGGGGCTACATGCGTCTTGACGCCCTTAACCGACTGATGCGTGAAGGGGAGACGATCTCCGGTGCTTATCTCGCGGTCGATTCGAATATTCGCCAACAGCTCTATGGGGAGCTGAAGGAGATCCCGCGCGTGGCGAACACTGTTGTGACCAAAAGTGCAGTCCAGAGTTTCTATGACACTATGGCAGAGACCGTCCTCTTCTTCAGTTTTATTGCCAACATGCTTGGCGCCACCATTGCGGTGGGTGTGGTTTATAACACGGCGCGTATTGCCCTTTCCGAGCGTGGCAGGGAGTTGGCAAGTCTGCGGGTGCTAGGCTTTACCCACGGGGAGGTTGGCTACATCCTGCTGGGCGAGCTGGCGCTGTTGACACTTGTAGCCATTCCGTTGGGATTTCTGGTCGGAGAGGGACTGTGTGCCTTTCTCGCCAGTCAGTTCAAGACAGAGCTTTATCGCGTGCCACTGGTGCTGGAGCGGGATACCTATGCCAACGCCGCGATGGTGGTGCTGCTCTCTGCCGGCGCTTCGGGTGCCGTGATCTGGCGCAAGCTGGGCAGGCTCGATCTTGTTGGGGTGTTGAAGACCAGGGAATAAATCCTCTATGCCGCGTAAACGAACTATCACAATGGCTTTGTTAGCACTGCTGGTGCTGGTTGCCATTATCTACGGTTTTATTCCAGCGCCGGTGAGCGTCGATGTTTCCCCGGTGGTGCGTGAGTCGATGCGTGTGACGGTGAGTGAGGAGGGGATGACGCGGGTCAAGGACCGCTTCGTCGTTTCCGCTCCGGTAGCGGGCTACCTGCGGCGCATAGAGTTGGAGGTGGGGGACCGCATCGTCCAGGGGATGACGCTGGCAGAACTCGAACCGGTGCGCTCGGATGTCCTGGACCCGCGTAGCCGCGCCCAGGCCCGTGCGCGGATCGATGCGGCCGAGGCTTCTCTAAACGCCGCCCGTCAAAATGCCCGGGCCGCGGTAGCCGATGCCGAGTATGCCAGCAGTGAATTCCAGCGTCTGAGCAAGCTCTGCGAGGTCGAATGTGTCATCTCGAAGGATGAACTGGAACGGGCCAAGGCACAGGCTCGGCGCAGTGAGGCCAACCGTCGATCGGCGGAGTTTGCGGTGGAGGTTGCCCGCTTTGAGCTGGAGAGCGCGAAAAAGGCCTTGGAGATTTCCGCCGCCCAACCTGGGGGCACGGCTGCGGAGACCGTGAGGGTGCTCTCGCCGGTCGATGGCCGCCTGCTTGGTCTGCAGAGGGAAAGCGAAGGAGTGGTGATGGCCGGACAGCCTTTGTTGGAGATTGGCGATCCGGGCGCGCTCGAAATCATTGTGGATCTTCTATCCACCGATGCGGTGAAGGTGGAACCGGGCACCCGCGTGCTGTTTGAACGCTGGGGCGGAGAGTATGTACTGGAGGGGCGGGTCAAGGTGGTACAACCTACCGGTTTTACCAAGGTATCGGCCCTCGGTGTTGAGGAGCAGCGGGTATGGGTGGTGATCGAGCTGACCTCCCCGTCCGAGGCCTGGCAACGCCTCGGTGACGGTTACCGGGTCGAGGCCGACTTCATCCTGTGGGAAGGTAGCGAAGTCCTGCAGATCCCCGCCAGTGCACTGTTTCGTCATGCTGGTGGGTGGAGCGTCTTTGTCATTGACGAGGGGCGAGCCAAACGACGCAAGGTGAGCCTTGGCCGAGGTAACGGTCTGAGGGCGCAGATCCTCGAAGGTCTTCACGAAGGCGAGCAGGTCGTTCTTCATCCGGATGATAGCATCGAACCCGGTACTCGGGTGGAGGCCCGTCAATAGCACCGGACTTCACTCCGGGAGAGAAAGGGGAAGCAGCTGTCTTTCGAATATCGTGGTGAACGACGAAGGAGGGCGGGATGGCACCGTTAAGCTATCACCATCGTGGCGGTGATGAACCGCTCCTGGGGGCAACTATCTGGCAACACTTTGCCGAGGTCGCGGCGCGTTTTCCCCAACGAGAGGCGGTGGTATCGCGGCCGCAACAGCGGCGATTAACCTATGAAGAGTTCTCAACCGAGATCGATCGCGTGGCGGCGGGGCTGGTCGGCCTGGGATTTCGGCGTGGCGACCGTATCGGGGTCTGGTCGACCAATAACTGCGAGTGGCTGCAGCTACAGATGGCTACCGCACGGATCGGCGCCATCCTGGTCAACATCAACCCCGCCTACCGCATGAAGGAACTCTCCTATGCCCTGGAGCGTTCCGAAGTGCAGGGACTGTTCGTCATTCCCCGTTTCAGAAGCAGCGACTACCTCGGGATGTTGCAGGAGCTGATTCCGGAATTGGCCAGCTCAACGGACACAGAACTTGCAAGTACAGTCTTCCCCAAACTCAAACGCATTGTCATCTACGACCCGAGCGATGTGAGGAACACGTCCCGGCCACAGCCAGGTTTTACCCTGTGGCAGGAGATGCTGGAGGATGGCCAGGGGATAACGGCTGTGCAACTGGATGCGATCAGCGCCGAGCTCGATCGGGATGATCCCATCAACATCCAGTACACCTCCGGAACCACCGGTTTTCCGAAGGCGGTGGTATTGAGCCACCACAATATCCTCAACAATGCCTGGTTCTCGGCCCGGGCGATGCGCTTTACCGAACAGGACCGGCTGGTGGTGCCGGTGCCGTTCTATCACTGCTTTGGCATGGTGCTGGCCAATCTGCTCTGTTTTGCCGTTGGTGCCTGTCTGGTGATCCCGGCGGAGCATTTCGACGCCGAGGCGGTGCTCCAGGCGGTGGCCGGAGAGCGCTGCACGGCAATCCATGGTGTGCCCACTATGTTCATCGCGGAACTGGAGCATCCGCGCTTTGGTGAGTTTGATCTGAGTTCATTGCGCACTGGCATTATGGCCGGTGCCCCCTGTCCTCCGGCGCTGATGAAGCGGGTGATGGACGCCATGCACTGCCGTGAGATCCTCATCGGCTACGGCGAAACCGAGGCCTCGCCGTTGACACATCTGACCGCAATCGATGACACGCTGGAGCGACGCACCGAGACCGTCGGCACCAATCTGCCGCATCAGGAGGTCAAGGTAGTGGATACTGCCAGCGGTAGGACGGTAGTGTTTAGCGAGATAGGCGAGGTCTGTTTTCGTGGTTACCACATCATGCACGGCTATTATGGCCAGCCGGAGAAGACGGCTGAGGCCATCGATGCGGCCGGCTGGCTCCACTCGGGTGATCTCGGCACCATGGATGAGGAAGGCTATCTTCGGATCACCGGCCGACTCAAGGAGATGATCATTCGCGGCGGGGAGAATATTTATCCGCGGGAGATCGAGGATTTTCTCTTTACTCACCCCAAGATTGCCCAGGTGGCGGTATTCGGTATCCCGGACGAGTTCTATGGAGAAGAGGTGATGGCCTGGGTGATGCTGCATCCTGGGGAATCGATGGCGGAGGAGGAGCTACAGGCGTATTGCCGCGGTCAGATCGCCCACTTCAAGATCCCGAAGTACATCTGGTTCGTCGATGAGTTTCCGATGACCGTTACCGGGAAGCTGCAAAAGTACCGTATGCGCGAAATCGCGATGGAGAAGATGAAGAGAAAGCCAGGGCCAGCGTAAGCGTTTCAATTTCAAATTTCGAAATTGACGTTACAGCATTGGACTGTTGAGCCGCTAACCTTGAACCCCTCGAAATAGTCGTTCCAAGCTTCGATGGTGAGCACCAGCTATTTAGAGACCAAGATCCACCGGCTCGGTCGTGGCCTGTAATGCCTTGGCCAGGGCTTCGAACTGCCCGGCAACATCGGCACGTTCCCGCTGCAGGGCTTCCTGAATGATGACGGTCAAGTCGGCAAAGCCCTTCTCGCCTATAGCCTCTATCGCCAGAGGCCCGAGTTGCTCCTTGATGGTTGTAACGACCTGCTCAGAGCGCTTCCACTGTTCTGCTGGCATTTCCGAATCCTCCCGGATGAATCGATAGCATAAGCGTATACCAGGTATTGCCAGCTGTAACTGTCAGCCTGAAAAAATCCCAAGGCAGGCAAGCAGAGGATGTCTTTGCTATACCGAATACACAGGGATGGAAACTCGTGCGACTTCTAACGGTTACCGCCATGCCTCAAGAGAACCTGCATATCTGGCTGGAGCATGAAGGTGAGGGGCCTCTGGTGGCCACCGCTATCCATGCCGGGCATAAAATTCGCGCAGAACTGTTGCCGCTACTGGCCCTCGACGAGGCAAGCCGGCTGCGCGAGGAAGACCCCTATACCGATGCCTGGGTTCAGATGGTGCCGAGCTGGCTCGTTATTACCCATTCCCGTTTCGAGGTGGATGTTAATCGCGCTCGTGATGAGGCGGTCTATACCAGTCCGGAGATGGCCTGGGGACTTCACCTGTGGAAGGCCCCTTTGAGCAGGGAGATGGTGGAACGCTCCATTGAGGAGTATGACGATTTTTACCGTGAACTTGAGCAGGTGCTTACCCCGATCGCCCAAAGATTCAAACACTTCGTGGTATTCGACCTTCACACTTACAACTATCGTCGGGGCGGACCGGAGGCCCCACCTGAGGATCCGACCACCCACCCGGAGGTGAATGTGGGCACCGGCACCATGGACCGTATTCGCTGTGCCCCGGTGGTGGAGCGCTTTATTCATGACCTGCAAGGTTTCGACTTTCTTGGCCGTCATCTCGATGTGCGGGAGAACGTCAAATTCAAAGGACGACAGCTGGCCAAGTGGATTCATGAGCACTTCCCCCAATCCTGCGTCCTGGCCGTGGAGTTCAAGAAATTCTTTATGGACGAGTGGACCGGGGTGGGGGATGAGCGACAGATCCAGGCGATCCAGGAGGCGCTGAATTCGACCATCCCGGGGATCCTTGAGGAACTGGCCAGAATGGACGGCGGCGATGCCTAAACGGATCTCGAAGGAACTGATCGCTGCCATCCGCGAGACCATCGGCCGCAATCGCCAGGTTCGGCGCAACCTGCCCGATGGCAGCCGGCTGTTTGTCGACAGGCAACTGCCGTTTCTCTGTGTCTATAGGCGACCGCTGGACAGAGCCGATCCGGGGACCGAACGCCTGCTGCTGGGGGAGGCCGCCTATCTGCTGGCCACCTCCACCGAACGGCATTATGCTCCATTGGTGCGACTGGTTGAGAGCATAGCCGAGGCGCAAAAGGCGCAGTACGGTTCCTTCCTGTTGTTCGAGTTATGGAGCTCAAGCGAGGCATCGCAGCCGTCAATCCCCCGATTTCGTATCTTCGCACCACGAAAATCGCCGCCACCGGTCACACTGGAGCGGCTGGAAACCGAATTGCTGGGTATCTCCATTGCCGGGGAGCGGGCCGAGGTAGAGGTTGTTTACCGGGATCGGATCCATCCCCCCGGGCTCAAGCCGCTCTACCGGGATAACAACAGGGGCATTGTTCCCCTCGGACTCGAGATCTCCCCCGTCTATTTCGTGGCCGACTCCGGCGAGTTGTACCCCTTCGAGTTGCGTGAGATGCACCATGCCCTGGCCCGTGCCCTCAAGCGCACTTTCTATGCCTTTATACATGCACATACCAGCCAGCGGCCCGCCCATTTTCAGGAGCTGGGCAGCAAAAAACTGACCCAGGCGGTGAGGGAGTGCGATCGGCGGCTCGCCGAGATCAGCAGCACCTTCGATTTGTTACTGCACGTGACACCGGTCAATGCACATGAGGCATGGCAGCGGTTTCGCCATGCACGCGAGCCCTCCATCCCGAATTTTCTCTACCGGCCAAGGCCCATCGATCCGGCGTTGATGAAACGCAAGCTTTTCAGCATTCCACTGGAGAAGGTCGAAGATCCCACATTGGCGCAGATCTTCTTGGCAAAACAGGATGAGCTGGATCGACAGATTACGCTGGTGGCGGACCGCAATACCTCACGGTTTTTAAGCGGAAGCCGGCAGATCTACGGCGACATTGAGCCGCAATTGCAGGCGCTGTCCGACACTATCCTGCGCCAGGTCCCCCCCCACACTCCCGATGATCGGAAAAGCGATGTGCTGGATGTGAGGGTATTTGCCGAGAGGGCGCGGGAGGAGATCGCCCGGTATCGCGAACAGGACCCCTCATTCGCGGCCCGGGTTGAGGTGCGGGATGACATCACCGGCGTAATGGTCTCCCGAGGTAACTTTCTCATCGGTGCTGATACCCGTATCGCACGCAAACGGGTGGAGGCAACCCTCGCCCATGAGATTGGTACCCATGCCCTGACCTGGCACAACGGTAGACATCAGCCGCTGCAGGAGCTCTATTGCGGGATGGCCGGTTATGAGCCGTTACAGGAGGGTATCGCTGTCCTGTCGGAATATCTGATTGGAGGTCTGAGTCGGCCACGGTTAAGGCTGCTCGCCGGGCGGGTAAAAGCGGTTCAGCATATTACGGAAGGGGCGGATTTCATCGAAACCTTCCGTCGCCTGCATGATGAGCATGATTTCAGTCAGCAAACCGCCTTCACCATCGCGATGCGGGTTTACCGGGGAGGCGGCTATACCAAGGATGTGGTTTATCTGCGGGGACTGGCCAGATTGCTCGACTACCTCGCTAGCGGCGGAGAGTTGGAACGCCTCTTTTTGGGCAAGATCGCCCTTGAGCATTTGCCGCTGGTCGAGGAACTGCGGTGGCGCCGTGTTATACATCCCCCTCGGTTACTGCCGCTGCACCTCAAGGAACCGACGACACAACAACGTCTGGCCCGGTTGCGGGAGGGGGGAGGTGTACTCTCGCTGGTGGGAGAAGCCAGATGAGGATCGGTGTACTCATCAATGATCTGGCGACCGAATATCCTGAGTACACCACGACACACCTGGGTATTGCGGCTACCAACCTCGGCCATCAGGTATGGACCATGAGTGTTTCCGATCTGGCCTATGACCCGGATGATCGGATCCGCGCCCGTGCCTATCGTGTGGCGGAGAAACACTATCGCACCGGTCATGCCTACCTGGAGGCACTGCGGGGGCGCAAGGCGATCCATGAGCGCATCGACCTCGCTGAACTGGATGTGCTGCTGCTGCGGAATAATCCGGCGGACGAGGTGATCGTCCGCCCCTGGGCCCGTCTGGTCGGGATCAATTTCGGCCGACTGGTGATGCGAAGTGGGGTGATTGTCCTCAATGACCCTGACGGCCTTGCCAGGGCGGTGAACAAAATGTACCTGCACGGTTTTCCCCGGGAGGTCAGGCCGCGATCCCTGATCAGCCGCGACAGAGTGGAGCTCAAGTCCTTTATCGAGTCCGAGGGAGGTTGGGCGATTCTTAAACCCCTGGCGGGTTCCGGCGGTCGCAATGTGTTTTTGGTGCACCCGACGGTGGGCGGGAACGTGAACCAGATGATCGATGCTGTCGCCACCGAAGGCTATATCCTTGCCGAGCAGTACCTGTCGGAGGGACAGCAAGGAGATACACGACTGTTCCTGCTGAACGGCCGTCCCTTTTGCGTCCACGGCCACTATGCTGCTTTTCACCGCCAGCGCAAAACGGGGGATATCGATATTCGCAGTAACATGACGGCCGGCGCTCTTTCCGTCAGGGCTACGATTACCGATGAAATGTTACGCCTAGCAGAATTGGTGCGGCCCAAGCTTATTCAGGACGGGATGTTTCTGGTCGGTCTGGATATCGTTGGTGACAAGTTGCTGGAGATCAATGTTTTCAGTCCTGGTGGATTGGAGGGGGCGGGGAATCTCGAGGGGGTCAATTTCTGCCGGGAGCTAATTCATGCCCTGGAACGAAAGGTGGAGTATCGACGGCATAACCAGCAGCATTTAGACAATGTGGCGCTGGCGACGCTTTGAGGGAAGGAAAGCGTTCCTACACTCTGCGCGGAATAGTGCTACAGCGTCACGAACCGGAACAGAATACGGACTCATTGCCATCACTCCGCTATTTCCGCGAGTTTATCCCGCTCCGTCAGCAGTGCATAACCGGCACGCCAGAATTGCCAGGAATCCTGCAGCCGCTGCATACGGGAAGTGACATGTTCCAGGCCGTGAACCAGAAACAAATCAACCTGTTCAGAAGGCAACGCGCGGGCCAGTGAAACCGATTCGGAATACGGGATGATGGGATCGGCGTAGCCGTGAATCAGCAGGATCTTCGCTTTGAGCGGGTCCAGATCCCGTCTGCTCAGATCGAGGGCTTCAAGATGTTCCCGCATCGCCGCTGGAAGTGCCGCATAGCGTGCTGCGGTCTTATCGATGTCGTTCTCGGTGACGTAGTCGAGCACCGCCTGGGCTTCAACGCTGAGCAAGGCTTTCATGTCGCTGATGTCGGCATCGGGGGAGAGCATACGGCGGTAGGCAATTTGACGCAGGGCGATACGGTCGGTCAGGTATTTCAGCACATCCAGATTACTGATCACGAAGACCCATTTGCCGTACTCGTTGGGTGTCTGTCGGTGACGCTTACCATTGAGCATATATTCTCCAGTGATCGAGTAATCGAGGGTGCGTAGCAGATTGTGATAGCCGCCTATGGAAAGGATAAAGGCGACATCATTACGGATCTCCGGCTCGAGCGAGGCGAGAAAAGCCAGACCGGCAGAAACGCTGATCCCCCCGAATCCGACACGCTGTTCTACACCTGGATACCTGTTGAGAAATTGAAAGGCATCAACCGCCACCTGGGCATCTTCAGCACGGATCCTCAACGCTTTCGGCCCTGGCAGTTCCGGCACTAGTACGGCAAATCGTCGGGCTGCCAGTTGCTGTGCAAAGGTTACCAGCCTGGCATCATCCTTGCCGGCTTCCGCTGCCCCATGCAACAGCACAATGCCGGCCTCTGGGCTATGCTCAGGGAGGTATAGGTCAGCTGTGTAGTGGCGTGAGTCGTTGCTGATGCAGAGGTTGTTTACCGACACCTGGGAGCGGGTTTGCAGCAATGCCGGCGGGGAGTAACCCCCCATCTCCCCGACAAACAACAGTGCCTCATAAGCACGCCCCAGAGGGCCAACGAACAGGAGCAGGGTAATGAGGATGACAAAAAGAATCAGCGCACTACGCAATAGGTGTTTTTTCATTGCCAGTCCTGGCTCATTGTTCTTGTCGTTGGGAAAAGGCGGCTAATTAATTTATTCCTTATGCTTAAAAGGGATAGCTTCAGCCGCGTTAAAAGCAAGTGAACTCATCCATCTCAATAACGGACAAGTGATGCAGATAGAATCATCAATTCGCGATCTGGCGTTGGCCGGGCAGGGGGTCGACCGCATCGAGTGGGCGTTGGCCGAGATGCCGGTGCTGCAACAGTTGCTGACGCGTTTTACCCAGGAGCGGCCATTGTCAGGCCTGCGGATTGGCGCCTGTCTGCACGTCACGACAGAGACCGCCAATCTGATGCGGCTGCTGAAGGCCGGTGGCGCTGAAGTGGCCCTGTGCGCCAGCAACCCGCTCAGTACCCAGGACGATGTCGCCGCCGCCTTGGTGGGGCAGTACCACATCCCGGTATTTGCCATCTGCGGTGAAGACAACGACACCTATTACCGGCATATCGATGCAGTGCTGGCCACGCGCCCGCAGATCACCCTGGATGACGGCGCTGACCTCATCTCCCGTCTTCACCGCAATGCCACGGAACTGTTACCAGATATGCTCGGCGGCACCGAGGAAACCACCACCGGGGTGATCCGCCTGCGTGCCATGGCGGCGGATGGCGCACTCGGCTATCCGGTGGTGGCGGTGAACGATGCCATGACCAAGCACCTGTTCGATAACCGCTACGGTACCGGCCAGAGCACCCTCGATGGCATCATCCGCGCTACCAACATCTTGCTGGCAGGCAGGACCTTTGTCGTGGTCGGCTACGGTTGGTGCGGGCGCGGTATCGCCATGCGTGCCCGGGGTCACGGGGCCCACGTCATTGTGACCGAAGTGGAGCCACTGCGTGCATTGGAGGCGACGATGGACGGCTTCGAGGTGATGTCGCTGCTGCAGGCCGCCCCTAAAGCCGATTTCATCGTCACCGCCAGCGGCGACAAGCATGTAGTCGACCGGGCCCACCTGGAGGTGGCCAAGGATGGCTGCGTATTGGCCAACTCGGGCCATTTCGATGTGGAGATCAATATCCCGGCACTGGAAGCGCTGAGCAAGGAGAAGCACGCCCCTCGGCCCCATGTGCAGGAGTACCGCCTGCATGACGGCCGAGTGCTGCGGTTACTGGCCGAGGGGCGCCTGGTCAATCTGGCCGCCGCAGAGGGCCATCCGGCAGCTGTGATGGACATGAGTTTCGCAAACCAGGCCCTGGCCGTGGCCTGGATCGCCAAAGAGGGCAGGGAGCTGGAGCATGCCGTCCATCCCATGCCGCCAGTGCTGGATGCGGAGGTGGCCTCGCTCAAGCTGGCATCGATGAATATCACCATCGATACTTTGACCGAGGAGCAGCAGCGTTATCTCTCTTCTTGGCAGGAGGGGACCTGATGGCACGGGAAAAAGAGATGCAGCACATGCTCGAGGATATTCTTCTCGAGGTCAAAATGACCCGCAGCTATACCGGCTATGCGGAGTTTTCCGAGGCGGTGATGCAGGCGATGGCGGCTGTGCCTCGCCATGATTTCGTTCCGCCGGAGATGCAACTCTTTGCCTATGCCAACGGGCCGCTTTCCATCGGTTATGGCCAGACCATCTCCCAGCCCTATATCGTGGCGCTGATGACCGAGCTGCTGGCCGTGGGGAATAGCGATACGGTGCTGGAGATTGGCACAGGATCAGGCTATCAGAGCGCGGTGCTGTCGCAACTGGTCAAACAGGTCTATAGCATGGAGGTCATAGAGCCACTGGGGCGCGAAGCGAAGGAGCGGCTGGCCAGAATGGGGTACGGCAATGTGGAAACCTGTGTCGGTGACGGTTATCTCGGTTGGCCGGAGCACGCCCCCTATGACGGCATTATTGTCACCGCTGCCGCACCGTATATCCCGGAGGCCCTGATCGAACAGCTTAAGCCGAATGCTCGCCTGGTGATCCCGGTCGGCAAGCCGTACACCGGTCAGGAGTTGCTGGTGGTGGAAAAGGGGCCATCGGGGGGCGCTCAGCAACGTTCGGTTCTGCCGGTGGCCTTTGTCCCGCTGACTCATGGACCATCACATTGACGGCCGCGCAATGCGCTCTAAGCTTCATTTATGTAAATGATGCATCATCTGTAAGAGAGCCCAGTATTTGCTGGTTTGTCATGAACAGCAAAAGAAATGAGACAGGAGACCGGCCATGAAACTTCCCCTTATGGTGACATTCCGTCATATGGACACCTCCGATGCGGTGCTGGCGAATATTACCGAGAAGGCGAACAAGCTTGATCGTTTCAGCGAGCACATCATGTCCTGTCGGGTAGTGGTGGAAGCGCCGCACCAGCACCATAAAAAGGGCAATCTCTACAAGGTGAGCGTAGATATTACACTGCCGCAAGGAGAGATATACGCCAGCCGCAGTACCGACAAGAATCATGCCCATGAGGATGTCTACGTAGCGATCCGCGATGCGTTCAACGCAGCAAAACGCCAGCTCGAGGACTACATGCGGGAGATGCGCGTCGATATCAAGACGCATATCCCACCGCCTCACGGCAGGGTACTTCGTCTGTTTCCTGCTGATGACTATGGCATTATCGAGAGCGCTGATGGCCGCGAGATCTACTTCCATCGCAACAGCGTGATCAATTTCCCCTTCGATGATCTGAATATTGGAACCGAAGTGCGTTTCGATGAAGCGAAGGGTGACGAGGGACCCCAGGCCTCAACCGTTGCTGTACTGGCTCACCATATCGTGGAGACAGAAAAGGCGGCGCGAAGCTGAGGTTTGGCATGCGCCTGACATTGATCGTTCCCTCGTTCCGCGCGGAATGTACGGTCTAGACGCTCGCGTCACGAAAGTAAGCGTGCGGAACGATTAAGAGATGTTATCTGTTTGTCTATCCTGACAAGTCGTGATGTCACAGCTCGATGAGTTGCCCATACTGCGCCAGTATCGGTTTACTCCCAAAACGCTTTTCCACCTCTCCGCACAGTATCTCCATCGCCTTTGCCTCACCGTGCACCAGTACAAGGGGCGGATGACCGTTGAAGGTCCCGTACCATTTAAGAAGACCCTGCTGATCAGCGTGTGCTGAGAAGCCTCCCAGGGTATGGATGGTGGCGGCCACCTTGACCGTCTCGCCCCACAGGCGGATATGGCTCGCACCGTCCACTAGCCGTCGCCCCAGAGTGCCCTCGGCCTGAAAACCGACGATCACCACATGGCAGTTATCGCGCCAGATGTTGTGCTTGAAGTGATGCTTTATACGTCCGCCGTCGCACATGCCGCTGCCGGCGATGATGATCGCACCGCTGCGAATGTTGTTGATCGCCATTGACTGTTCGGCGGTACGGCTGATGTGCAGGTTGGGTGGCGTAAAGGGTTTGCGACCACCGCTGTAAAGGTGGCGTGCCTCGGCATCATAGAGTTCCGGGTGGCGGCTGTAGACCTCGGTAGCTTCGATGGCCATCGGGCTGTCCAGGAAGATCGTCCAGTGCTTCATATCCCAGTCCTGAAAGTGCTGCCCGAAGCTGAAAAGCAAGTCCTGGGTTCGGCCGACGGCAAAGGATGGAATCAGCACATTGCCGCCACTTTTCGCGGCGGTATCGAGAATTTCCCCCATCTCCTGCCAGGTACTCTCCCAGCTGCGGTGAAAGCGATCCCCGTAGGTGCTCTCCATAATCACTCGGTCCGCCTCCGACAGGTAGGTGGGATCGCGCATCACCGGTGCCTCGCGATGGCCAAGATCCCCGCTGAACACCAGCTTATGTTTTCCCTTGCCCTCACTGACCCAGACCTCGGCAATGCTCGATCCCAGAATGTGACCGGCATCCTGCAGGCAGAGCTCGAGCCCGGGGAGGAGCTGTTCATGCTGCTGGAAGGAGAGGGTGCTAAGCCTTGTCAGGGCCATTTCTGCATCGGCCATGGTGTAGAGCGGTTCGCGCAGCTTGAGGCCTTTTCGGGTGCGTTTTCGATTTTCCCATTCCGCCTCTTTTTCATTAATGTAGGCCGCATCGCGCAGCATGATATGGAGCAGGTCCCGGGTAGCATAGTGGCAGTAGATGGGCCCATTGAAGCCCCGCTTGACCAGCAGGGGCAGGCGGCCGGAATGATCCAGATGAGCGTGGGTCAGGATGACTGCTTCAATCCCGGCAGGATCGAAAGGAAAGGGCTCGTAATTGCGTTTCTCGTCCACCGGACGGCCCTGGATAAGCCCGCAGTCCACCAACACCTGGTGACCGCCAAAGCGAAGCAGGAAACAGGAGCCGGTGACCTCACCGGCGGCACCGAAAAACTGGATACTCGCCATGTTCTACTCCTTTATATGTGGCTGTGCCGGTGCGACACCTTCCCCCAGCTCAACTGCCGGGATCTTCAGCAGTGACGCTAGCTCCTGAAGTAGTTTTTCGAAATTCTCGTAATGCAGGCCGTGAAGGCCGTGTGATACTGCACGACGGACATTTTCGGGATTGTCGTCAATAAATATAGCCGCTGAAGGGCATATCGAGAGTGCCTTGAGTACATCCTCAAACAGACTGGCATCCCGTTTGCCTTTGCCCAGGTAATAACTGTTGAACACGCGATCGAAATGACTGAACAGGTCGTCGCGCCGGTCGAGCTTGTCCAACCAGTCGGTTTGATCGCTGAGTA
>JBFEWO010000170.1:0-5146 GCA_041546305.1 Thiohalomonadaceae bacterium
GATGCCGAGCTTGAGGAGCGCATCATTCATACCTTTCTGAATCGTTTGAAGTCACTCGACAAGCAGGACCGCAAGGCGCTCTCCGACGCCGAAGAACCGGTGCGGATCATTACGGCGTTCGAGCTCGACGCCACCATGCGTGGCCGCCTGACGCGGGCGGTGCATGAACACCTCGCTGCAGGCATCGACATCGACTACACGCACTCGCCTGAACTGCTCTGCGGCATCGAGCTCTCCCGCGGGGGACGACGCCTGAGCTGGAACCTGGCGGATTTTACCGACGAGTTGACGGCACGGATCGAAGAGGCGTTCAGCCCGGCCGAGCTGGCCAAGGTTGAGGAGTAGCTCCGTGTTGCAGGAATTGCTGGATGAGGCCATGAGCACGCTACACGCGGCGGTCGGTCGCAGTTCGCTGGAACTGCAGCCGCGGGAGACCGGTACGGTGATACAGGTGGGCGGTGGTATTGCCCGCGTCACGGGCCTGCCCGGCGTGACCTCGGAGGAACTGGTGCGTTTTCCGGGAAATGTGCTGGGGATCGCGACCAATCTTTTGCCGGGTGAGGTCGGTATTATCCTGCTCGGCGACAACGACAGGCTGTCCGCGGGGGCCGAGGTCAGCGCCACCGGGCGAGAGGTGGATACCCCGGTTGGCGAGGGATTGCTGGGCCGGGTGATCGACGCGACCGGACGCGTGCTCGATAACGGCAAGGCACTGCGTTTCACCGAACGATGGCCGGTGGAGCGCCCCGCGCCGGAGATCATTCATCGCGCCCCGGTCACCGAACCGCTGGAGACCGGCATCAAGGCGATCGATGCCCTGATCCCCATCGGCCACGGCCAGCGCGAACTCATTGTCGGCGACCGCCAGACCGGCAAGACCTCGGTGGCCGTCGACACCATACTCAACCAACGCGACAAGAATGTTGTTTGCATCTACTGCGCGATCGGCCAGCGAGGCAGCGCCGTTGCCCGGGTGGTGGATACCTTCCGCAAGCACGAGGCGATGGCGAATACCATCGTGGTCGTCGCCTCGGATGCCGATCCGGCAGGCCTGCGCTTTATCACCCCCTATGCGGCCACATCGATGGCCGAATATTTCATGGAGCAGGGCCGGAATGTACTCATCGTCTACGATGACCTCACGCGCCATGCGCGAACCTACAGGGAACTGTCACTGATGCTGCGCCGCCCACCGGGCCGGGAGGCCTATCCGGGGGATATCTTCTATATTCACTCACGCCTGCTGGAGCGCGCCACCCACCTGCGCAGTGAACTCGGCGGCGGCTCACTAACGGCGCTTCCCATCATCGAAACCCAGGCGCAGGATATCTCCGCCTATATCCCGACCAATCTGATCTCCATTACCGACGGCCAGATCTATCTGTCGCCGACCCTGTTCCACAAGGGGCATCTGCCGGCCATCCATGTGGGCAAATCGGTCTCGCGTGTGGGTGGTAAAACTCAGTACCCGGCGTTTCGCAGCGTGGCCGGCGATCTGCGACTCTCCTACTCCCAGTTCGAGGAGCTGGAGACCTTTGCCCGTTTCGCAACCCGCCTCGACAAGGAGACCCGCGACACCATCGAGCATGGCCGGCGGGTTCGCGAGATCCTGAAGCAAAGTGAGCATCATCCTCTGCGTGCCAGCGAACAGATGGTCGCGCTCAAGGCCATCAATGCAGGTCTGTTCGATGCGTTTCCGCTGGAGCAGGTAGGCGATGCGGAAGCGGCGGTGCAGCAGCGCGTGATTACGGAGCTGCCCGAGCTCTGCGAGCGGATGGATACAGGTGAGAAACTGGATGACTCACAGTGGCAAAAAGTGCTGGAGATAGCCGCTGATGTTCTGTCGGAGTTTCTCCGCGAAGGGCAGGAGTAACTGCGATGGAATCGCTCGATCAACTGCACCGACAATTGGAGAGCCTTGATGATCTGCGCACCATCATCAAGACCATGAAGGCGCTCTCCGCGGCGAGCATCCGCCAATACGAACAGGCGGTCAGCGCACTTGCCGCCTACTACCTGACCGTGGAGCGCGGACTGCATGTCACCCTGAAGGGAACGGCCCCACCCTCTTCGCCTCCACGTCGACTCCGTGAGCCAAGGCGACTTGCCGCCATCGTGTTCGGCTCCGATCACGGCCTGTGCGGCCGTTTTAACGAAGAGATCACCCAGTACGCTTTGGAGCGGATGGACTCGGCCGCCGCCGACCCCAAAAACCGCCTGCTGCTTGCCGTCGGCGCGCGGGTGGCCGCCAGCCTGGAGCAGGCGGGACAAAGTATCGAAGAGGACTTTCTGGTGCCCGGCTCGGCCTCACAAATCACCGCGACGGTACAGCAAATCCTGCTCAAGCTCGATGAGTGGCGTGAACAGGCCGGCGTGCACTACGTTTACCTATTCTACAACCGCCATACCGACGGAAAGGGGTATCACCCCACCGGTTTCGAATTGCTGCCCATCAACCTGCACCGCTTCCACCGTCTGGAGGAGGAGCAATGGCCCTCGCGTATGCTCCCAACTTTCACCATGGAGCGTGAAGTGTTGCTTGCGAGGCTGTTGCACCAGTACCTGTTCGTGACGATCTTCCGCGCCTGCGCCGAATCCCAGGCCAGCGAGCACACCAGTCGCCTGGCAGCGATGCAAGCGGCGGAGCGCAACCTCGATGAGCGGCTGGATGAGGTGACGATGGTGTTTCGCCGCGCCCGCCAGAATGCGATCACCTCTGAACTGCTGGACGTGGTGTCGGGGTTTGAGGCACTGACAACCGAGGGGACATGATCGTTCTCCGAAATCATGCTACAGATCGTCCCGGGATTTTGTCATTACGAGTGAAGCAATCTTATGTCGCACCACCAATGTCGACAGATTGCTTCGTCACTACCGCTCCTCACCGTGACCGACATGTGAACACAAGTGTTTCAAGGTTAGCTGGTTTTGATGTGGATGGCGCCCACAGCATCTACCCTTTCCATCACGTGAGAGGATGAACGGAGGCGAAATGGGACCGGCGACTGATCAGCATCGAGGGCGCAGATCCGCCTATGGCTTGCGCGGCTACAGGCTGTTTCGCATTTTCGGCTTTGAGGTGAAGCTCAATCTTACCTGGCTGCTGTTCGCCATGCTGATCGTCTGGACGCTGGCGGCCGGATTTTTTCCCGTCGATTACCCCGAACTCTCCACCCAGACCTACTGGTGGATGGGCCTTGCCGGGGCCGTTGGCATCCTCTTTTCCATCGTATTTCACGAGCTCTCGCATTCGTTGATCGCACGTCGCTTTGACCTACCCATCCGGGGGATCACTCTTTTTATCTTTGGTGGCGTGGCCGAAATGGAAGAGGAGCCGGCCAGCCCAAAAGCGGAATTCCTGATGGCGATTGCCGGGCCACTGGCCAGTCTGCTGCTGGTTATTGTATTTGTACAGTTGCAACGACTGGCGTTGGCCCAGGACTGGCCCCTCGCCATCGGTGGCGTGCTTCACTATCTCGCCATGATCAACCTGGTGTTGGCGATCTTCAATCTGATGCCGGCCTTTCCACTGGATGGGGGGCGTATGCTGCGCGCCGCGCTGTGGTACTGGAAAAAGGATTTGCATACAGCCACCCAACTGGCCAGTCGCATCGGCTCGGGATTTGGTCTGGGAATGATGATACTGGGCGGGATAGCCTTCCTCCAGGGGGCCTTTATCGGTGGCATGTGGTGGTTTCTCATTGGCGCCTTCCTGCGCTCTGCGGCCAACACTTCCTATCAACAACTGCTTATCAAGGAGATGCTGAGCGATAAACCGGTAAGACGTTTCATGATCGCCGAACCGGTGACCGTTTCACCCGACACGACAGTTACAACCTTCCTGAAAGACTATATCCAACGTCACCGATTCCGGCGCTACCCCGTGGTCGAGAACGGAAAGCTGCTGGGCTGTATTGCAGCTCAGGATATCGAAGGCATACCCGAGGCGGAACAGACGCAATACACCGTGGGTGACCTGCTGAACCAATGCTCACCTGCAAGCACGGTCTCGCCGGATACCGATGCCATCAAACTGATCAGCGAAATGTCCCGCCCCGAGGCCGACACGCTGTACATGGTGGTGGAGAACGGCCAACTGGTAGGGGTGCTTTCACTCAAAGATCTGCGTGAAATCATTGCGATTAAGCTCAAGATGCTCAATCCCTAATATTCATGGACCTCATTTTTGCCCTGTTGGAAGAAGCGGCTTTCATGTATATGCATGGAAAAAACACTGAACCGTCGCCTAGTCGGTAAACATCCATGACACTTGAGTATCTCATCAATACCTACGGTTATGCGGCCATTCTCATTGGCACCTTTTTCGAGGGTGAAACGGTTCTTGTGCTTGGTGGGGCTGCCGCAAGACTGTCTTATCTTGAACTGCAGTGGGTGATCATTTGCGCTTTCATCGGCACCTTTGTTGGCGACAATCTTTTTTTTATATTGGGTCGCTTTAAAGGTCAGAAGATTATTACCCGGTGGCCTACCTGGCATGAGCGTGCTGATAACGTCATGGTGATGCTGGAGAAGCGCCGGGTTCTGGTTATTCTCGGTTTTCGGTTTGTCTATGGCATACGCACCGTGACACCGTTTGTCCTTGGCATGAGCAGGGTTCCCATTGCGGAATTCATGCTATTGAATGCAATCAGTGCTGTGGTATGGGCCTGCCTCTTCGGTGCCATGGGGTATCTCTTCGGCACCAGTCTTGAGATTATATTGGGCGATATTAGGAACTATGAGGTTGTGATCCTGTCAGCCATCCTGTTTGTGGGGGTATTACTGTGGTTAATCAAGGCAGTTCGCCGCAAGTAGTGCCGCCATTTAACCTGCATCAGCATTTCCCCGATGAGACACAACGAGAACAACGCAACCTCACCGGTGCGCGATCCGATCTGTTGTTACTCCCAAGTTGATTGAGTTAGTCAGGTAGGCGGCTCTCACCCAGCCATTCGCGATTCAATCTCAGTGAAACGCAGAATGCGGTTGACCTCGGCTAATGTCGTGAAAAGCCACGTCATTGGGCATGTGCAGGCCCTCGCGAGCAGGTATTTTTGATCGACCCGATAATCACGGTTGCTATCGATAAGGGCGTAGGCCTTGTCCTCGCTCCGCGTTCTGAGGTACAGCGTTCCGGCAGGTGACA